>NZ_JYFT01000040.1:0-54611 GCF_000931385.1 Pseudomonas sp. FeS53a | reverse complement strand
GTTGAAGGAGACGGCGTAGGCGGCCGAGCGGGCGGCGAGGATCGGATCGGCCGAGGGCTCGATACCGTCGGGCAGCACCAGCGGGTCGAAGTTGATGTCGCGGCAGTCTCCTTGGTCCTCGGGCTGGGCGCGGTCGATCACCAGGGTGCCGGCCTCCACCTGCTGGCGCTCGGCGGGCCAGGCGCGGGACGGGTCGTCCACCGGGTCGCCATCCTCGGCCAGGGTCAGCACCAGGTGCCAGCGCAGCGGGCCCTGGGCCAGGCGGCGGTAGAGGTCGTGGGCGAGGAAGTCCGGGTCGTCCACCTGGGCGTCCAGGGGTTCGTAGGGCGCTTCCGGCACCATCGCCCAGCGCACGTAGCGGGCCTGGCCCTCGGCGTTCACCAGGCGGAAGGCATTGAGGCCGTGGTAGCGGGCGTTGGCGAAGCTGTTGGACGGCTTGTTGGTCTGGGCCCACTGGCGGAAGGCCGCGCTCTCCGGGTGGGCGTCGAAGAAGGCCTGCACCTTCGCCGGGTCCGGCTTGCCGGTGGCCGGATCGGGGGCCGAGGCGAGCACTTGCTCGAAGAAGGCCTCCACCGTGCCCACCGCCAGCACCGCCGGGGTGTTCATGCCGGTGCGCCACTCCTGGCCGTCGGCGCTGCGCAGGCGCAGGGCCAGGCTGCGCACCGGCACGCTGGCATCGGCAGCGAAGGGGTTGCTGCCGCCGATGGCCAGGCGCCCGCTCACCGGGATGTCGCCCGGAGCGAAGACCTGGGCGCGGGAATAGGCGGCAGCCGCGCCGCTGGACTGGAACTGGCCGCTGATGCACAGGCCCTTCGCGTGGTTCTTGCGGTAGCCGGGGTAGTGGCCGGCGTTGGCTTCGAAAGTGTCGATGATGCGTTGCGGCGTGAGGCGCTGCGGGCCGATCCAGCCGGCGGTCCAGGCGAAGGCGCCGGCCAGCCCGGCGACCGCCAGGCCGATCAGCGAGAGCCGGCCGGCGAGCTGGGCGCGGCTGAAGGGGGAAGGGGTCATGGATGGCTCCTCTGGCTAGGTCATTGAGCCGGTGGGACGTACGAGCGGAGGATTTATTCCCGCCGGCTGGAATAAAGTTGCGGCTGGGGCGTCTTCCTCCACAGCATCCTTGCACCGAGCCCCGTTCCCCATGCATGACATCGATGACGACGAACTTCGCGAACTGCTGCAGCGCCTGCGCCGTTTCGCCCTCTGGCTGACCCGCGAGCCCGCCAGTGCCGATGACCTGGTGCAGGCCACGGTGGAGCGCGCCCTGGGCGACCGCCAGGGGCCGCGCCAGGCCGAGAGCCTGCGGGCCTGGCTGTTCGCCATCCTCTACCGCAAGTTCCTCGACGGGCAGCGGCGCGCCCGTCGCTACGCCAAGGTGTTGGGTTTCTTCGGCCTGGCCGGTGCCGACGAGACTCCGTCGCTGGAGGCGCAGGTGGAGGCACGCTCGACCCTCGATGCCTTCGCCCGCCTGCCGGCCGAGCAGCGCGCGCTGCTGGTGCTGGTGGGGGTGGAGGGGCTCAGCTACAAGGAGGCCGCCGAGGCCCTGGACCTGCCCATCGGCACTGTCATGTCCCGCCTCTCCCGCGCGCGCAAGGCCCTGCGCGCGCTGGCCGAGGGCGAAATCGCACCCCCTTCGTTGCGGATACTCAAATGACTTCCTTCGAACCCAGCGAACACGATCTCCACGCCTACCTGGACGGCCAGCTCGACCCCGCGCAGGCCCGCCTGGTGGAGGCCTGGCTGGCCCGCCACCCCGAGGCTGCCGCCCAGGTGGAGAGCTGGCGCCAGGACATGCAGCACCTGCGTGCCGGCCTCGCCGACCTGCAGGGGCTGCCGCCCAACCCGGCGCTGGACCCGCGTGCCATCCGCCGCGCACGGCTGGCCCGCCAACGGCGCCAATGGGCGACGGCGGCCGCCTTGCTGCTGGCCCTGGGGCTGGGAGGCGTGGGTGGCTGGCAGGCCCGTGAGCAGACCCTGCTGGCGGACATCCCGCCCATGCAGGACGCCCTGGAGGCGCACCGCCTGTTCGCCCTGGGCAGCGTCGCGGTGGATGTGCAGGGCGATGCCGGCAACCTCCAGGCCTGGCTGGACCGGCGTTTCACCCACGCGTCGCGCATTCCCGACCTGTCGCCCTACGGCTTGCGCCCGGTGGGTGGGCGGCTGCTGACCAATGAGCAGGGGGCGGCGGCGATCCTGCTGTTCGAGGACGCCAACGGCCAGCGGGTCAGCCTGTACCTGCGCTCGCCTGGCGCGCTCTATGCCGAGATGCCCAGCGGCAGCCGCCAGGACGGTGACCTGGAGGCGCGCTACTGGTCGCGCAATGGCTACAACTACGCGCTGGTGGGCCCCAGCGGTGATCCGCGCGGTGCGGTGGTGCAGCGGGCGCTTTCGCTGTAAGGGGCGGGCGCTGTGAGGGACGGCCCCGCGCAGTGTGGCGGGGCCGGCGCGCTTACATGCCGTTGGTGAAGGCGGGGTTGCTGAAGTCGATGCTGGCACGCACCGGCTGCAGGGCGGTGGCGTACTTGGCGAGGATGTCCAGGTCGTAGTCCAGGCGGTCGCGGATGCGCTGGTCGTCTTCGCTGGCCACCTCGGCGCCGTTGAGCACCTTCTCCACGCCGCGGACGATCAGGTGTTCGGGCAGGTAGCAGAGGCGGCAGTTCTTGTAGCTGGAGGCGCGCAGCTCGCTGATCGGGTAGCCACCGCCGATGCCGGAGGAGACGCCCACCAGCAGCCCCGGCTTGTGGGCCAGTTCGGCCTTGCTGGCATAGATGAAGAAGTTCTTGATGGCCGGGCAGGCCATGCCGTTCCACTCGGGGGCGATGATCACCACCGCGTCGGCGGCCTTCAGCTGTTGCTGGAAGCCGACCCAGGGGCCGGTGTCTTCGGTGGGCCACAGTGGCAGCGGCTGCTGGCCGAGGTCGATGACCGAGGTGCCGGCCTCATCGGCCAGCTTCAGGTCGACCAGGCGCTGGCGGATGAAGCGGGCGACCTTGCCGGACTGGCTGTTGGCGCGGCTGGAGCCGGCCACGATGGCGTAGTTGAGCATTGTGTTGTCCTTGCAGGAACGAGGAAGGGGAGAGGCAGGCTAGCGAGCGGCACGCCGGCGAACAAGCGCCGGCGTGCCAGGGCGTGGAGCCGATGGCGTCAGACCTTGAACTGGTCCATCAGGCCCTGCTGGTGGTTGGCCAGGCGGTTGAGGTTCTGGCTGACCTCGGCCGACTCCCGCGCCCGCACCGAGAGGGATTCGGTGACATCGCGGATGGCGGCGACGTTGCGGTTGATCTCCTCGGCCACGGCGCTCTGCTCCTCGGCGGCGCTGGCGATCTGCAGGTTCATGTCGGTGATCACGGTGACGGCATCGCCGATCTTGCGCAGCGAGGTCACCGTCTGGCCGACCTGCTCGACGCTGTTCTGGGCCTGGCGGTGGCTGCTGTGCATGGAGCCGACCACTTCGCGGGTGCCGTGTTGCAGGCCTTCGATGACCTGGCGGATCTCTTCCACCGAGTCCTGGGTGCGCTTGGCCAGGCTGCGTACCTCGTCGGCGACCACGGCGAAGCCGCGGCCGGCTTCCCCTGCGCGGGCGGCTTCGATGGCGGCGTTGAGGGCCAGCAGGTTGGTCTGCTCGGCGATGGCGCGGATCACTTCCAGCACCGAGCCGATCTGCTCGCTGCTGCTGGAGAGGCCTTGCACCTCTTCCATGGCGGCGCTCATCTCGCTGGCCAGCTGCTCGATGGCGCTGGTGGTGCGGTCGATCATCGCCAGGCCTTCCTGGGTGGCCAGGTCGGCGCCCCGTGCGGCTTCGGCGGCCTGGGCGGCGCTGTGGGCCACGTCGTGGGCGGTGGCGCTCATCTCGTTGGAGGCGGTGGCCACTTGGTCGACTTCCTTGTACTGCTGCTGCATGCCGGCGCTGGTCTGTTCGGCGATGGAGGAGGCCTGGTCGGCAGTGCCCCGGGCATCCTGAACCGAGCGCTTCACGTCGGCGATGATCGGCTGCAGCTTGTCGAGGAAACGGTTGAACCAGCCGGCCAGCTCGCCCAGTTCGTCCTGGCGGGCGTATTCCAGGCGGCGGGTGAGGTCGCCTTCGCCGCTGGCGATGTTCTTCAGCATGGCGGCCACGCCGAGGATCGGCCGGGTGACGCCGAGGGCGGTGAGCCACATCAGGCCGAGGCCGAGTACGGCGGCGGCGAGGCCGATGAGGGCCGAAACCAGGCTGCTGGCGTCGCGCTGGGCGTCCAGCTCCTTCTGCAGCTTGATGGCGGGGGCGAGCAGCACCTTGTCCGGCACTTCCAGCAGCACGCTCCAGGGCGAGGCGGTGGGGATCGGCTTGAAGGGCTCCATCACCCGCAGCATGCCGTCCTTGTCGACGTTGCTGGGCTTGCCGCTCTGGAGGGCAGAGGTGAGGGCGGCGGCGTCGGCACCGAAGACGGCGTCGAGCTTCTGGCTGAGCTTGCCGATGTCCTGGCTGTGGCCGGCGAGCAGGCCGGCGGGGCTGATGATGCTGATGTGGGCCTTGCCGTCGTACAGCTCCTGGCTGCCTTGCTGGCTGAGCTGCTGGAGGCTGTCGAGGCTGATGTCCAGGCCCATGACGCCGATGACCTTGTCGTTCTGGATCAGCGGGAAGGCGATGCTGGTCATGAGGATCTTGCGGCCGCCGACATCGTCGAAGTAGGGCTCCAGCACGCAGGAGTCACGGGTCTGCATGGGGCAGGTGTACCAAGCGTTGTAGGGCGAGCCGCTGGGGCCGGTGCTGCTGTCCGCGAGCATCTTCTCGTCCATGGTTTCCGACAGCAGCTTGCCGGGCGTGGCCTGGGACCAGTAGAGGGCGAAGCGGCCCTTCTCGTTGCTGCCCAGTTCGCCCTGCTCGTTGAACAGCTCGTCCTTGCCATCCAGCGCGTTGGGTTCGAAGACCACGTAGAGGCCCAGCAGGCTGGGGTTGGCTTCGAGGCTGGTGCGCACCTGGCGGGTCAGGTCCTCGCGCAGGTCGAAGGCGTCGAGAAAGCGCTTCTCGGCCTGTTCCTTGAGGAACAGTATCTGGCGGGAAAAGCCCTTGCCGTACTGGTAGGCGTCCATGAAGTAGCGCTGGATGCGGATGGCCTGCAGTTCGCCACGGGCCTGCATCCGTTGCCGGGCGCTCTGGTCGAGCATCTGGGAGCTGGAGGCCTTCACCAGTTCGGCGCTGCGTTTGGACTGGTAGAGGGAGGCGCCTACCAGGAGGGTCACGATGGCCAGCAGGCAGAGGCCGGCGAGCAGGGTGATCTTCCACTGGATGGAAAGGCGACTGAACGGCATGGTCTTTTCCTTCTTCTCGTCAGACTACAAGGCGGCTATCGGCCAGCTGGCCACATACTTGATCAGGCCGGTCCTGGCGATGGGGCTTCCAACTCGAAACGACTGCTGCGGGCGCAGCATGCAAGGATTATGCACGTATCGTTCAGCATTCTGAACATGTATCCGTTTTGACAGTATCGTTCGCTTTCGGCAGAGTACGCCGCTTTTTTTGCCGCTCTCCTTGAACAGGGCGGCCTTCGGGAGAGTGGAATGAATGCGGTGATCGTGGCAGTCGGCGTGATGCTGGTGCTGAGCCTGCTGCGCGTGCACGTGGTGCTGGCGCTGATCCTGGGTGCGCTGGTGGGCGGCCTGCTGGGTGGGCTTGGCGTGGACGGCACGCTGGAGGCCTTCAACAAGGGGCTGGGCGGTGGTGCGACCGTTGCCCTGTCCTACGCGATGCTGGGAGCCTTTGCCGTGGCAATTTCCCGCTCCGGGCTAGCCCATGCGCTGGCCGACCGGGTGCTGGCGCTGGTGGGGCGCCAGGATGGCAACGGCGGCAGTGCCCTGAAATGGGGACTGGTGGCGCTGTTGCTGGGCGTTGCGATCGCCTCGCAGAACATCCTGCCGATCCACATCGCCTTCATCCCGCTGCTGGTGCCGCCGCTGCTGTACGTGCTGACCCGCCTGCAGATCGACCGCCGGCTGGTGGCCTGCGTGATCACCTTCGGCCTGATCACGCCGTACATGTTCCTGCCGGTGGGCTTCGGCAACATCTTCCTCAACGAGATCCTGCTGGCCAACGTGGCCCGCAGCGGGGCGGACATCAGTGGCGTCAGCGTCACCCAGGCGATGGCCATCCCGGCGCTGGGCATGGTCGCGGGCCTGCTGATCGCGGTGCTGTTCAGCTACCGGCGCAAGCGCGTCTACGACCTGGAGCGCATCGCCGCCGCCGAGCAGGTGGAGGTGGCCTACGACCGCCGCAGCCTGCTGGCGGCCGGGGCGGCCATTGTCGCCGCCTTCGTGGTGCAGCTGTGGCTGGACTCGATGATCGTCGGCGCACTGGTGGGCTTCCTGCTGTTCTCCGCCAGCGGCGTGGTGCGCTGGCGCCAGGTGGACGACCTGTTCACCGAGGGCATGAAGATGATGGCGATGATCGGCTTCATCATGATCGCCGCCGCCGGCTTCGCCGAGGTGATGCGCGCCACTGGCCAGGTGGCCACCCTGGTGGAGACCTCCGCCGGGCTGATCGGCAACAGCAAGGCGCTTGGCGCGCTGCTGATGCTGCTGGTGGGGCTGCTGGTGACCATGGGCATCGGCTCGTCGTTCTCCACGGTGCCGATCATCGCGGCGATCTTCGTGCCGCTGTGTCTGCAGCTGGGCTTCAGCCCGCTGGCCATCGTCTCCATCGTCGGCACCGCCGGCGCACTGGGAGACGCCGGTTCGCCGGCCTCCGACTCGACGCTGGGCCCTACCTCCGGCCTGAACGTGGACGGCCAGCACAACCACATCTGGGACACCGTGGTGCCCACCTTTCTGCATTACAACCTGCCCCTGCTGGCCTTCGGCTGGCTGGCGGCCATGGTGTTGTGACGGAGCGCTCGTTCCGCCGCGTTTTCCCCACGATTCGCTATAGCTAATGAAGGGACAGCCGATACCTCGGCTGTCCCCCTTTCGTTTTCCCGGTCTGCCGCCCTGAGGAATGGATACATGCGCCTGACACTCAAAACCAAGGTCCTGCTGCTGGCGCTCGCGCCGGTGATACTGTTCGCCGTCGTGCTCAGCGGCGCAGCAGCCAAGGTCCTGCTGAGCCTCGCCGAGGGTGAGGTGAAGGAAACCCGCGAGCGTCTGATCGATGAGAACCGCCGTGAACTGCAGCATTACATGCAGATCGCCCTGGGCTCGGTGCAGATGCTGTATGACGCGTCGGCCGCCAATGACATGGCGAGCCGCGAAAAAGCCATCGAGATCCTGAAGAAGATCAAGTACGGCAAGGACAGCTACTTCTTCGCCTACGACTCCCAGGTGATCCGCCTGTTCCGTGGCGACAGCCCAGTGGACGTGGGCAAGAGCTTCTCCGGCCGCAAGGACGTCAACGGCGTGGCCGTGAACGACGAACTGGTCCGGGTCGCCAAGGATGACAGCCGCTACGTCTTCTACAGCTCGCCCTTGCCGGGCAACGAGAGCGTGCAGGTGCCCAAGCTCGCCTACAGCTATTACCTGCCCAAGTGGGACATGGCCCTGGGCACGGCGGTGAACCTGGACGGCGTCGAGGCCCAGGTGGCCGAGGTGCAGGAGGCGATCGACGCGCGCATCAGCACCATCCTCACCAGCATCGTGGTGATTGCGGCGATTTTGCTGGTGGTGTTCGGCATCGTCGGCACGACCCTGGCCAACGCCTTCCTGCGTCCGTTGCAGCAGATCAAGGCCAACCTCGACGACATCGCCGCCGGTGACGGTGACCTGACCCACCGCCTGCCGATCAACAGCCAGGACGAGCTGGGCGAACTGGCCGGCTCCTTCAACCGCTTCGTCGAGAAGATCCACGGCCTGGTGCGCCAGATCGTCGAGATGACCGTGCAGCTCACCGGCCTGGTGGACCAGGTGTCCGCCCAGGCCCACCGCTCCGAGCAGGCCATGGAGCGCCAGCGCCACGAGACCGACCAGGTGGCCACTGCCATCAACGAGATGAGCGCCGCTGCCCACGAGGTGGCCCAGAGCGCCCAGGGGGCCGCCGAGGCCGCACAGAAGACCGACCAGGAAGGCCAGGCCGCCAAGCGCGTGGTGGACGGCAGCATCACCCGTATCCACTCGCTGGTGGGCGACATCCGCGAGAGCGGCGTGTCCCTGGACAGCCTGCAGCAGGACGTGCAGTCCATCGTCAGCGTGCTGGGGGTGATCCGCTCCATTGCCGAGCAGACCAACCTGCTGGCCCTCAACGCCGCCATCGAGGCGGCCCGCGCGGGTGAAGCCGGTCGCGGCTTCGCCGTGGTGGCCGACGAGGTGCGTGCCCTGGCCAGCCGCACCCAGCAGAGCACCCAGGAAATCCAGGGCATGATCGACCGCCTGCAACAGGGCACCCAGGACGCGGTGACCGCCATGCGCCGCTCCAGCGATGCCGGCGAGGTCACCAGCGAGCAGGCCAACCAGGCCGGCGCCTCGCTGGACGCCATCGCCGGGCTGATCGGCACCATCAACGCCATGAACGCGCAGATCGCCAGCGCTGCCGAGGAGCAGACGGCGGTGGCCGAGGAGATCAACCGCAGCGTGCACCAGATCGCCGTGGCCGTGGACAGCGTCGCCGACGACACCCGCCAGGGTGCCGAGACCGCCCGCTCCCTGGCCGCCCTGGGCGAACGCCTGGGTGCGCTGGTGCGTCAGTTCCGCATCTGATCGCCGGCCCGTTCGGCTCGGGGCGCGAGGCCATTCGCGTTCCGGGCTGAAGCTCGGGCCAAGGCGACTCCACCCCTGGCGCTTTCGGGCGCTGCACCTGCAAAGTCTTCGCACTTTGTGCGGACACTGGCGGACTAAACCGGTAACCCCACTGGATACCGCCCGCCCATGTCCGCCTCTCGCTATCCCCTCGAACTTCGCTCGCTGATCCTGCTGCTGGTGCTGGTCTCCCTGGCCTTCATCTGGATCCTGCTGCCGTTCTATGGCGCCGCCTTCTGGGCGGTGGTGCTGGCGGTGGTGTTCGCACCACTGCAACGCCGCCTGGCCCTGCGCCTGGGTGGGCGGGGCAACCTGTCGGCGCTGCTGACCCTGGGAGTTTGCCTGCTGGTGGCGATCATCCCGGTGTGCCTGATCGGCCTGCTGCTGGTGCAGCAAGGGGCCGATCTGTACAGCCGGCTGGAGTCCGGCGAGCTGGACCTGGGCATGTACCTGGAACGCTTCATCGACCTGCTCCCGCAGGCGCTACAGCATCAGCTGGGGCGCTTCGGCCTGGACAACCTGAACGGCCTGCGTGACCGCCTGGTGGGCGCTGCCACCCAGGGCAGCCAGTTCCTTGCGACCCAGGCGTTCTCCATCGGGCAGGACACCTTCCAGGTGGTGATCGGCTTCTTCCTGATGCTCTACCTGCTGTTCTTCTTCCTCCGCGACGGCCCGGAAATCGTGCGGCACATCCGCACGGCGGTGCCCCTGGCGGATCACCACAAGCGTCGCCTGCAGCTGAAGTTCACCCGTGTGGTGCGGGCGACGGTCAAGGGCAACGTGGTGGTGGCGGTGATCCAGGGCGGGTTGGGTGGCGTGGTGTTCTGGCTGCTGGACATCCCCAGTGCATTGCTCTGGGGCGTGCTGATGGCCTTCCTGTCCCTGCTGCCGGCAGTGGGCTCGGGGCTGATCTGGGCGCCGGTGGCGGCCTGGCTGATGCTCAGCGGGGACCTCTGGCAGGGCGTGGTGCTGGTGCTGGTGGGCGTGCTGGTGATCGGCATGGTGGACAACCTGCTGCGGCCGATCCTGGTGGGCAAGGACACGCGCATGCCGGACTACCTGGTGCTGCTCTCCACCCTGGGCGGGATTTCGCTGTTCGGCCTCAATGGCTTCGTCATCGGCCCGCTGGTGGCGGCGCTGTTCATGGCCAGCTGGGGGTTGTTCGTCAGCACCCGTCGGCGGGTCCGCCTGCCTTAAGGCGCTGCCCGCAGGCGGCGGAAGGTGAGGCTGATGCGCGGGCCGGCGGCTTCGGTCCGGGGAATGGCGTGCAGCCAGTGGGCCTGGACGGCCTGGTCCATGTAGAGCAGCGAGCCGGACGGTAGCGTCCAGGTCACTTCGTGCTCGCGGTCGGCCTTGCTGCGGAAGCGGATCTCGCGGGAGTCCCCGAGGGAGAGGATGGCCACCCCGGTGCCGGTTTCCAGCACCTCGCACTCATCGGAATGAAAGCCCATGGATGACTGGCCGTCTTCGTAGAGGTTGAGCAGGCAGTTGTTGGCAGAGAAGCCAATGACCGGCTGCATGTGATCGCCAAGCCGTTGGGCCCAGGCCGGTAGTGGCGTGGCGGGGTAGTGGATCTGCGAGTAGTTGTAGGCGACCCCGTAGCTGGCGGTGCGTCGCGCGCGCATGCGGGTGTCCCAGGTGACCGTTTCGAGCAGTTGGCGCAAGTGCCTGTCCGGCTCGTCGAGGAAATCGGGGATGAACAGCAGGTCAGGTCTTGGGTGCACAGCTTCGTCCTTGATGGGGTGCGGCGGCGGGATTGCCCGCTGGAGCAGGCTGCCGATGATGCCGGGACTTGCCGGCTGGCGCCATGGTCTTGCTGGTTTCACCTGCCTGGAGGCGGAAGGGGAGGGGACCCCGAAGTGAACGGCCATGAAAAAGCCCGGCATTCGCCGGGCTTCTTCGTTGCTGCCGTGGGGCACTCAGTGGCCGAGTGCGACCAGGCTGGAGTGCTGGACCAGGTCCAGCAGCGGCTGCGGGTAGACGCCGAGCACGAAGGTGAGCAGGGCGACGATCAGCAGCATGATGCCGCCGGCGCGCTGGGCCCAGTGCAGGTCGGCGTCGTGACGACGCAGGTTCGGCTCCACCAGGAACAGCGTGACCATGACCCGCAGGTAATAGAACACGCCGATGGCGCTGCCCAGGATCATCACGCCCAGCAGCAGCCAGAGGTGGGATTCGACACCGGCGGCGATGACGAAGAACTTGCCGATGAAGCCCGCAGTGAGCGGAATGCCGGCGAGCGACAGCATCATCACGGTGAGCACGGCAGTCAGGTACGGACGGCGCCAGAACAGGCCGCGGTATTCGTACAGGGCGTCGCAGTCACGGCCGTTGTAGGGTGTGGACATCAGGGTCACCACACCGAACGCACCCAGGCTGGTCAGCACGTAGGTGGCCAGGTAGACGCCGATGGCCTCCACGGCCATGCCCTTGGTGGCGATCAGAGCGATCAGCAGGTAGCCGAAGTGGGCGATGGAGGAGTAGCCCAGCAGGCGCTTGATGTTGCTTTGCAGCAGGGCCAGCAGGTTGCCGAACAGGATCGAGGCGACGGCGATGGCGGCCAGCAGGTCGTTCAGCCAGCCACCGGCAGTGGCCGGGGAGATCTGGTAAAGGCGAACCAGCACGGCGAACACGGCGACCTTGCTGGCGGTGGCCAGGAAGGCCGACACCGGTGCCGGAGAGCCTTCGTAGACGTCCGGCGTCCAGAGGTGGAAGGGCACCAGGGACAGCTTGAACGCCAGGCCGACCAGCATCATGCCGATGCCCAGTTGCACCAGACCACCGGGCACGCCCTGGCCGGAGAACTTGGCGCCGATGCCGGCGAAGCTCAGGGTGCCGGCGTCGGCGTAGAGCAGGGCCATGCCGAACAGCAGGAAGGCGGAACCGGCGGCCGAAAGCACCATGTACTTGATGCCGGCTTCCAGCGAACGCTTGTTGAAGAAGGCGTACGCCACCATGCCGTAGACCGGAACCGACAGCAGCTCCAGACCGATGAACAGGCCGGCCATGTGCTGCGCGGTGACCAGCACCATGCCACCGCAGGCGGACAGGAGGATCAGCAGGTACATCTCCTCGCGGTTGCCCGGGTAGCCCTGGCCGGTGTTACCGCCCAGGTAGGCGTGGATCAGGGTGACGCACGCCAGGGTGGAGGCTAGTACCAGCGCCATGTAGTAGCAGCCGAAGGTGTCGACCTTCAGCAGCGGGGTCACCTCGATGGGGGTGACGCCCAGCGCCGGGATGATGGCCAGCAGGGCGGCGTTGAGGCCGACCACCGACAGGCCGAAGGTGAGGGTGTGGTTACGCTTCCAGGCCACGGCCAGCATCACTGCGACGACAGTGGCGCAGGCAACCAGCAGCGGCAGCAGGGCGATCAGGTGTTGAGTCGTGAATTCCACAGCGTGATGTTCCATGACAGCTACCGGGCCGAGGCGAGTTGGGTGAAGGCTGCATCCAGCCACTGATGCACGCCGTGCATGCTGGCAGCGGAGGTGTCCAGCACCGGTTGCGGGTAGACGCCCAGGAGGATCAGCAGCGCGGCGAGGCCGAGCACCATGATCAGTTCGCGGGGCTTGAGGCCCTGCAGCGGAGCGTCGGACTTGGCGGCACCGAAGTGGGCGCGGTGGATCATGATCAGCGAGTAGACAGAGCCGAACACCAGGCCGGTGGCGGCGATGATGGTCACCCACATGGCCTTCTCGAAGGAGCCCAGGAGGATCAGGAACTCACCCACGAAGTTGCCGGTGCCGGGCAGGCCGAGGGCGGCGGCGGCGAAGAACAGGCTGATGGCCGGCAGGTAGGGCATGCGGCTCCAGATGCCACCCATCTGACGCATGTCACGGGTGTGCAGGCGCTCGTACAGCTGGCCACAGAGGATGAACAGCGCGGCGGCCGACAGGCCGTGGGCCATCATCTGCACCACTGCACCCTGCAGCGCGATCTGGCTGCCGGAGTAGATGGCGATCAGCACGAAGCCCATGTGCGAGACGCTGGAGAAGGCCACCAGGCGCTTGATGTCGGTCTGTGCGAAGGAGAGCAGGGCGCCGTAGACGATGGCGAACACGCCGAGCCAGTGGGCGATGGGTGCGAACTCGGCCGAGGCGTTGGGGAACAGCGGCAGGGCGAAGCGCATCAGGCCGTAGGCAGCGGTCTTCAGCAGGATGCCGGCCAGGTCCACGGAGCCCGCGGTGGGCGCCTGGGCGTGGGCGTCCGGCAGCCAGGAGTGGAACGGCACCACCGGGAACTTCACCGCGAAGGCGATGAAGAAGCCCAGCATCAGCAGGTACTCGGCAGTGGGCGTGAGCGGCGTCTTCAGCAGGTCGGCGTAGTTGAAGGTCAGCACGCCGGTGGCGTTGTAGTGCACCAGCACCAGGCCGAGGATCGCCACCAGCATCACCAGACCACTGGCCTGGGTGAAGATGAAGAACTTGGTGGCGGCATAGATGCGGGTCTTGCCCTTGCTGCCGCTGTGACCCCAGAGCGCGATGAGGAAGTACATCGGCACCAGCATCATTTCCCAGAAGAAGAAGAACAGGAACAGGTCGACGGCCAGGAACACGCCGACCACGCCGCCGAGGATCCACATCAGGTTGAGGTGGAAGAAGCCGACGCGGTTCTGGATCTCGTTCCAGGAGCACAGCACGGACAGCACGCCGAGCAGGCCGGTGAGGGTCACCATCAGCACCGACAGGCCATCCATCGCGAGGTGGATGGTGATGCCGAAGCGCTCGATCCAGTTGACCTTGAACTCGTGCGCCCAGACCGGATCGGCACCCGGGGCAGGGGCCAGGGTGAAGTCGCCGGTGGCCCACAGCCAGAGGCCGAGGCCGAACAGCAGGGACATGGTCAGCAGCGCAATCCAGCGAGGCAGGGTGGTGCCGAAGCGCTCACCTTGCCAGCACAGCAGGCCGCCGATGAAGGGAATCAGGATTAGCCAGGGCAGAATCATGACGGGCTCAATTCCTTAAGAAGATTCAGGTCAGCAGCACGGCGCCGAGCACCAGCACGGCACCACCCACCAGGGAGACCGCGTACCAGCGCAGCTGGCCGGTCTGGCTGCTGCTCAGCATGCCGTTGCCGCCACGAACGAGGCGCGGGATCAGGCCGATGCCGGAGTCGATCGGGTCGTTGCCCAGCAGGCGGGTGGCCAGCAGGTAGGGCTTGACGAACAGCTTGTCGTAGAGCCAGTCGAAGCCCCAGGCGGCGTACCACCAGGCCCCGAGGAAGCGGCCCGGTGCACTCTGGGCGACGGCGCTGACGAAGCGACGCTTGCCGAGGAAGAGCAGGGCGGCCAGCAGGATGCCCGCCAGGGCGATGGCGCCCGAGGCGATTTCCAGGCTGTGCTTGGCTTCGCCACCGGCATGGCCGACGCTCTGCGGCAGCACGCCGGCCAGCGGCGGGGTGATCAGCGCACCGATGAAGGTGGACAACACGATCAGCACCGACAGCGGCAGCCAGTGGGCCACACCGTGGCCGGCATGGGCCTCGGTCTTCGCTTCGCCGTGGAAGGCGATGAAGATCAGGCGGAAGGTGTAGATCGAGGTCAGGAAGGCACCGGCCAGGCCTGCGTAGAGCAGCCACTGGTGACCGCTGGCGAAGGCTTCCCAGAGGATCTCGTCCTTGGAGTAGAAGCCCGCGGTGACCAGGGGCAGTGCCGCCAGGGCCGCGCCGCCGACGATGAAGCTGGCGTAGGCGAGGGGGAGCTTCTTCCACAGGCCGCCCATCTTGAAGATGTTCTGCTCGTGGTGGCAGGCGTTGATCACCGCACCGGAGGCAAGGAACAGCAGGGCCTTGAAGAAGGCGTGGGTCATCAGGTGGAAGATCGCCGCGTCCCATGCCCCCACGCCCAGGGCGAGGAACATGTAGCCGATCTGGCTCATGGTGGAGTAGGCGAGGATGCGCTTGATGTCGGTCTGCACCAGCGCGGCGAAGCCGGCCAGCACCAGGGTGACGCCACCGACGATGCCCACCAGTTCGAGGATCTCAGGGGTGAGCAGGAACAGGCCGTGGGTCCGGGCGATCAGGTAGACGCCCGCGGTGACCATGGTGGCCGCGTGGATCAGTGCGGAAACCGGGGTCGGGCCGGCCATGGCGTCGGCCAGCCAGGTCTGCAGCGGCAGCTGGGCGGATTTGCCCACTGCGCCACCCAGCAGCATCAGGGTGGCGAACCACAGCCAGCTGTCACCGGCCACGTACTTCTCGGGTGCCAGCTTCATCAGCTCCTGGATGTTCAGGGTGCCGAGGTGCATGAACAGGATGAACAGGCCGATGGCCATGAACACGTCGCCGATGCGGGTGACGATGAAGGCCTTGAGCGCGGCGTTACCGTTGTTCGGGTTGCTGTAGTAGAAGCCGATCAGCAGGTAGGAGCAGAGGCCCACGCCTTCCCAGCCGAAGTACAGGAACAGCAGGTTATCGCCCAGCACCAGGAACAGCATGCTGGTGATGAACAGGTTGGTGTACGAGAAGAAGCGCGAGTAGCCCTCTTCACCGCGCATGTACCAGGAGGCGAACAGGTGGATCAGGAAGCCGACGCCGGTGACCACGCCGAGCATGGTGACCGAGAGGCCGTCCAGGTAGAGCGTGAAGCTGGGCGCGAAGTTGTTCACGCTCATCCACTGCCAGAGCACCTGGGTGTAGACACCGCCTTCCGGCGGCGACACGTGGAACTGCCAGATGACCCAGGCCGCCGTGAGGGCAGAGAGGCCGACGGAGCCGACGCCGATCACGGCGGAGGCGTTTTCGGAGAGACGCCCGCGAGAGAACGACAGGACGAACCAGCCGAGCAGCGGGAACAGGAAGGTCAGGAATAGAAGGTTCATCCGCGCATCTCGCTGGCAGCGTCGATATCGAGGGTGTGGAAGCGGCGATACAGCTGCAGCAGGATCGCCAGGCCGATGCTGGCCTCGGCGGCTGCGAGGGTGATCACCAGAATGAACATGATCTGGCCGTCGGCCTGGGCCCAGCGGGCACCGGCGACCACGAAGGCCAGGGCGGCCGAGTTCATCATGACTTCCAGGCTCATCAGGACGAAGAGGATGTTACGGCGCACCATCAGGCCGGCGAGCCCGAGGGCGAAGAGGATGCCGGCGACGGCGAGCCCGTGTTCCAGTGGGATTGCACTCATGGCATTACTCCTTCGCTTCGTGGCGGCCGAGGTGGTAGGCCGCGACCAGTGCCGCCAGCAGCAGCATGGAGGCGAGCTCCACGGCCAGCAGGTAGGGGCCGAACAGGCTGATGCCGACGGCTTTCGCGTCCACGGTGGTGTGGCCGATGGCAGCGCCGCTCTGCTGGCTGAACAGCACGTACAGCAGCTCGGCGAGCAGGGCGAAGGAGAGGGCGGCAGGGCTGACCCAGATCCCGGGCGTGAGCCACTTGCGTTCCTGCTCCACCACGGCCGGGCCGAGGTTGAGCATCATCACCACGAAGACGAACAGCACCATGATGGCGCCCGCGTAGACGATGATCTCCAGGGCGCCGGCGAAGGGCGCACCCAGGGCGAAGAAGCACATCGACACCGACAGCAGCGAGACGATGAGGTAGAGCAGGGCATGCACCGGATTGGTGTTGGTGATCACCCGCAGGGTGGACACCACGGCGACGCCGGCAGCGAAATAGAAAGCGAATTCCACGCAACGTCTCCTTAGGGCAGCAGGCTCTTCACGTTGATCGGCTCGGCCTCGTTCTGCGCGGCACCTTTCGGTTTGCCGGCAATGGCCATGCCCGCCACGCGATAGAAGTTGTAGTCCGGATTCTTGCCGGGGCCGGAGATCAGCAGGTCTTCCTTCTCGTAGACCAGGTCCTGGCGCTTGTACTCGCCCATCTCGAAATCCGGCGTCAGCTGGATCGCGGTGGTGGGACAGGCTTCTTCGCACAGGCCGCAGAAGATGCAGCGGGAGAAGTTGATGCGGAAGAACTCGGGGTACCAGCGGCCGTCTTCGGTCTCGGCCTTCTGCAGCGAGATGCAGCCGACCGGGCAGGCCACGGCGCACAGGTTGCAGGCCACGCAGCGCTCTTCGCCGTCGGGGTCGCGGGTCAGCACGATGCGGCCACGGTAGCGTGGCGGCAGGTACACGGGTTCTTCGGGGTATTGCAGGGTGTCACGCTTGCGAAAGCCGTGGGAGAACACCATCACCAGGCTGCGAAGCTGGGTGAAGGTGCCGGCTACCACGTCATAGATGTACTTGATCATGGGCTTCTCCTTACTGGGCCGCGAGCACGACGGCGCCGGTCACCAGCAGGTTGATCAGGGTCAGCGGGAGGCAGAACTTCCAGCTGAAGGCCATCACCTGGTCATAGCGCGGACGCGGGATCGACGCGCGGAGCAGGATGAACAGCATGATGAAGAAGGCGGTCTTCAGGGCGAACCAGATGAACGGGATCTGCGGCAGGATGCCGAACGGACCGTGCCAGCCGCCGAAGAACAGGGTCACCAGCAGCGCGGACACCAGCACGATGCCGATGTACTCGCCGACGAAGAACATGCCCCATTTCATGCCGGCGTACTCGATGTGGTAGCCGTCGGCCAGTTCCTGTTCCGCTTCCGGCTGGTCGAAGGGGTGACGGTGGGTCACGGCGACGCCGGCGATGAAGAAGGTACAGAAGCCGAAGAACTGCGGAATGATGAACCACAGGTGCTGGGCCTGGTATTCGACGATGTCGCGCAGGTTGAACGAGCCGACCTGGGCGACGATGCCCATCAGCGACAGCGCCAGGAACACCTCGTAGGAGACGGTCTGGGCCGAGGCGCGCAGGCTGCCGAGCAGGGCGAACTTGTTGTTGCTCGACCAGCCGGCGAAGAGCACCGCGTAGACGGTGATCCCAGCCATGGCGAAGAAGAACAGGATGCCGATGTTCAGGTCGGCGACGCCCCAGGTGGGAGTGATCGGCACCACGGCGAAGGCGATGAGCAGGGCGCTCATGGCGATCACCGGAGCGAGGGTGAAGATCATCTTGTCGGCGAACGGCGGGGTCCAGTCTTCCTTGAAGAACATCTTCAGCATGTCGGCGGCGATCTGGAACATGCCGAACGGGCCGACGCGGTTGGGACCGTAGCGGTCCTGCCACCAGCCCAGCAGGCGCCGCTCGATGAAGCTGAGCAGGGCGCCGCAGATGACCACGGCAAGCAGGATCACCACGGCCTTGACCACCGCGATGACGATGTCGATCAGCTCGGGAGTGAGCCAGCTCATTGCGCGGCCTCCTGCAGCAGGGTGACGGTGGCACCAGCCAGCGCGGCCGGCATGCCCGGCAGACCGGCGGGCAGGCCCACCAGGCCGACGGCCAGCTCTTCGCGTACTTGCAGCGGCAGGCGCAGGGCCTGGCCGTTGACCCGTACGGTCAGTTGCGCGCCATCGTTCACGCCGAGGCGGTCCGCCTCATCCTTGGCCAGGGCCACGTAGGCCTCGGGAATGCGTGCCTGGATCGGCGCGGCGCGGGAGGAGTTCTCCTCGCTGCCGAACAGGTGATGCAGCGGGACGACCTGCCAGGTGCCTTGCGCCGGGTTGAACGGCGCGGCGACGGCGAACCAGGGCAGGACATTGCCCTTGGCTTCGATCAGGCGTACGCCCGGATCACCGGCACGTAGGTGGCCGCCCACTTCGTCCTGGAACTTGTTCCAGGCCTGGGGCGAGTTCCAGCCTGGGGACCAGGCGAACGGGATCTGCTGGCGGGGCTCGGCACTGCCGGCGTAGCCTTCCATGGAGAAGGCGAACGGGGAGTCCTGGTCCTGCGGTTGGCGGGGCTCGTGCACGCTGATGTTGGCGCGCATGGCGGTGCGGCCGCTGTAGCGGTGCGGTTCGCGTGCGAGCTTGAGGCCCTTGATGCGGAACGAGGCGCTCGGGGCGGCATCGCGGATGCCGGCGAGCAGCGGGGAGGTCTCGGCGCAGGCGCTGGTGACCTGGTCCAGCTGGGTCCAGTCGACCGGCTTGCCTTGCAGGGTGCTGTGCAGGGCGTGCAGCCAGCGCCAGCCCTCGCGAACGAGGATGTTGGCGTCGTAGTAGCTCGGCTCGAACACCTGGAAGAAGCGCTGGGCACGACCTTCCTGGCTGACCAGGGTGCCGTCGCCTTCGGCGAAGGAGGCGGCCGGCAGCACGAGGTGGGCGCGCTCGGTGGTGGCGGTCTGCTGGTGATCGGCGACGATCACGGCCTTGGCCGCGGCCAGGGCAGCGTCCACCTTGGCGGTGTCGGCACGGCGGTAGAGGTCGTTCTCGAGGATGACGACCGCGTCGGCCTGGCCGGAGGTGAGGGCTTCCAGGGCGGCGTCCACGGATTTCCCACCGAGCTCTTCACCCAGGAGCAGGGCCAGGCCCATGCTGTTGGCTTCCGGTACCACCAGGCTGATGGAGCCATTCTTCTCGCGGTTCTTCAGGGCGCTGGCGATGTTCGCGGCGGCTTCGATGAGGGCTTTTTCGCCCAGGGAAGCACCGGAGACGATCAGCGGGCGCTTGGCGGCCAGCAGGGCATCGGCAATGCGCTGGACCAGCTCGCGGGCCTCGGCCTCCAGCCCGTCCACGGCGGGTGCGTTCGGGTCGATGGCGTGGGCCACGGCGAAGCCGATACGGGCCAGGTCAGCCGGGGCGGCATGCACGCTTTCGGTGGCGACGTCGTCGAGGCGGGTCTCGGTGACACTGGCGATGAACAGCGGGTTCAGGGCGTGCTGGGCGACGTTCTGCACGGCTGCCATATGCCAGTCCTGGATCTTCATCGAGGCTGCGATCTCGGTGGCCTTGCCCTTCACTGCCTGGCGCAGGGCGAGTGCCACGCGTGCAGCGGTCTGGGTGAGGTCTTCGCCGAGGACGAAGACGGCGTCGTGGTCTTCGATCTCGCGCAGGGTCGGCACCGGCAGCGGGCCGTTCTGCAGCACGTCGCGGATCAGGCGGATGTTGGCCAGCTCACCGGCGGCGATGCCGGAGTAGTAGTTGGCCTCGCCCACCAGCTCACGCAGGGCGAAGTTGCTTTCCAGGCTGGCGCGGGGTGAACCGATGCCGATGACGCGCTTGCCCTTGAGCAGTTCGGCAGCCTTGTCCAGCGCTGCGTCGATGCTCAGCGGAGCACCTGCCAGCAGCGGCTGGCGGGGACGGTCTTCGCGGTTGACGTAGCCGTAGCCGAAGCGGCCTCGGTCGCAGAGGAAGTAGTGGTTCACCGAGCCGTTGAAGCGGTTCTCGATGCGGCGGATCTCGCCGTAGCGCTCACCGGGGCTGATGTTGCAGCCGCTGGAGCAGCCGTGGCAGATGCTCGGGGCGAACTGCATGTCCCACTTGCGGTTGTAGCGCTCGGAGTGGGTCTTGTCGGTGAACACGCCCGTGGGGCAGACCTCGACGAGGTTGCCGGAGAATTCGCTCTCCAGCGTGCCGTTCTCGACGCGGCCGAAGTAGACGTTGTCGTGGGCGCCGTAGACGCCCAGGTCGGTGCCACCGGCGTAGTCCTTGTAGTAGCGCACGCAGCGGTAGCAGGCGATGCAGCGGTTCATCTCGTGGGCGATGAACGGGCCGAGTTCCTGGTTCTGGTGGGTGCGCTTGGTGAAGCGGTAGCGACGGGCGTTGTGGCCGGTCATCACCGTCATGTCCTGCAGGTGGCAGTGACCGCCTTCCTCGCACACGGGGCAGTCGTGCGGGTGGTTGGTCATCAGCCATTCGACGACGCTGGCGCGGAACTGCTTCGCCTCTTCGTCTTCGATGGAGATCCAGGTGTTGTCAGTGGCAGGGGTCATGCAGGACATGACGAGGCGACCGCGTTTGTCGTTCTCGTCGGTGTACTGCTTGACCGCGCACTGGCGGCAGGCGCCGACGCTACCGAGCGCCGGGTGCCAGCAGAAGTAGGGGATGTCGAGTCCGAGTGACAGACAGGCCTGCAGGAGGTTGTCTGCACCATCGACTTCGAGCGTCTTGCCGTCTACGTGGATAGTGGCCATGGTTCAGTCTTCATCTGCCCGTTACCGGGCTTGGCTAATGGAATCTGGTTGCGATCGGGGCCGCTTGTGGCGGCCGCCAACCGTCGGAACTGGCTCTTATGCGCCGACCACTTCGGGTCGGTTCGCCGGTGCGTTGCGGGCAATGCCTGCCTCGAACTCCGGTCGGAAATACTTCAGTGCGCTACCCAGTGGCTCGACGGCACCCGGTGCGTGGGCGCAGAAGGTCTTGCCTGGGCCGAGGAAGTTCACCAGGCCCTCGAGGGTCTCGAGGTCGCCGGCCTGTCCTTCGCCACGTTCGAGGGCGCGCAGGACCTTGACGCTCCAGGGCAGGCCATCCCGGCAGGGGGTGCACCAGCCGCAGGACTCGCGGGCGAAGAACTCTTCCATGTTGCGCAGCAGCGAGACCATGTTGATGCTGTCGTCCACGGCGAGTGCCAGGCCGGTGCCCATGCGGGTGCCGACCTTGGCGATGCCGGCGGCGTACATGGAGGCATCCAGGTGCTCGGGCAGCAGGAAACCGGTGCCGGCACCGCCGGGCTGCCAGGCTTTCAGCTTGAAGCCGTCGCGCATGCCGCCAGCGTAGTCCTCGAACAGCTCGCGGGCGCTGACGCCGAAGGGCAGCTCCCAGAGGCCGGGGTTCTTCACCTTGCCGGAGAAGCCCATGAGCTTGGTGCCCATGTCTTCGCTGCCCGGACGGGCGAGGGATTTGTACCAGTCCACGCCGTTGGCAACGATCGCCGGGACGTTGCACAGGGTCTCGACGTTGTTGACGCAGGTGGGCTTGCCCCAGACGCCGACGGCGGCGGGGAAGGGCGGCTTGGCGCGCGGGTTGGCGCGGCGCCCTTCGAGGGAGTTGATCAGCGCGGTTTCTTCACCGCAGATGTAGCGGCCGGCGCCCGTGTGGACGAACAGCTCGAAGTCGAAGCCCGACCCGAGGATGTTCTTGCCCAGCAGGCCGGCGGCCTTGGCTTCGTCGATGGCGCGGTTGAGGTTGCGCGCCGCGTCGACGTACTCGCCACGCAGGAAGATGTAGCCACGGTAGGCCTTGAGCGCGCGGGCGCTGATCAGCATGCCTTCCACCAGCAGGTGGGGCAGTTGCTCCATCAGCAGGCGGTCCTTCCAGGTGTTGGGCTCCATTTCATCCGCGTTGCACAGCAGGTAGCGGATGTTCATGGATTCGTCGGCAGGCATCAGGCCCCACTTCACGCCGGTGGGGAAGCCTGCGCCACCACGGCCCTTGAGGCCGGAGTCCTTGACCTGCTGGACGATGTCGGCCTGGGCCATCTCGCCCAGTGCCTTGCGCGCGGCGGCATAGCCGTTCTTCTGCTGGTATTCCTCCAGCCAGACGGGCTGGGCGTCGTCACGCAGGCGCCAGGTCAGCGGGTGGGTTTCCGCGCTGCGCTGGATGCGGTTCGACGGACCGATGGAGGTGAGGGTCTTCATTGATAGGCCTCCAGCAGTTGCGAGACGCCGTCGGCGCTGACGTTGCCGTAGGTGTCGTCATCGATCATCAGGGCCGGTGCCTTGTCGCAGTTGCCGAGGCAGCACACCGGCAGCAGGGTGAAGCGGTTGTCGGCGGTGGTCTGGCCAAGGCCGATGCCGAGCTGTTCCTGGATACGGCCCAGCACGGATTCATGGCCACCGATGAAGCAGGTCATGCTGTCGCACACACGGATCACGTGGCGGCCGACCGGCTGGCGGAAGATCTGGCTGTAGAAGGTGGCAACGCCTTCGACGTCGCTGGCAGGGATGCCGAGGATCTCGCCGATGGCGTCGGCAGCGCCGTCCGGCACCCAGCCGCGCTCCTTCTGGACGATCTTGAGGGCTTCGATGGACGCCGCGCGCGGGTCCTCGTAGTGGTGCATCTCGTGCTCGATGGCCGAGCGTTCGGTTTCGCTGAGGACGAAACGGTCGGTCTGGATAATGCTCATGTCAGCGGTCCACGTCAGCCATAACGAAGTCGATACTGCCCAGGTAGGCGATCAGGTCGGCCACCATGCTGCCGCGGATCACCGAGGGGATCTGCTGCAGGTGGGCGAAGCTGGGCGTCCGGATCCGGGTGCGGTAGCTCATGGTGCTGCCATCGCTCGTCAGGTAGTAGCTGTTGATGCCCTTGGTCGCCTCGATCATCTGGAAGGCTTCGTTGGCCGGCATGACCGGACCCCAGGAAACCTGCAGGAAGTGGGTGATCAGGGTTTCGATGTGCTGCAGCGTGCGCTCTTTCGGCGGCGGCGTGGTCAGCGGGTGGTCGGCCTTGTACGGGCCTTCCGGCATGTTCTTCAGGCACTGGTCGATGATGCGGATGCTCTGGCGCATCTCTTCCACGCGGACCATGCAGCGGTCGTAGGCGTCGCCGTTGTGGGCCAGCGGGACTTCGAATTCGAAGTTCTCGTAGCCGGAGTAGGGGCGGGCCTTGCGCAGGTCGAAGTCACAACCGGTGGCGCGCAGGCCGGCACCGGTGGTGCCCCATTCCAGGGCTTCCTTGGTGTTGTACTGCGCAACGCCGATGGTCCGGCCTTTGAGGATGCTGTTCTGCAGTGCGGCCTTGGTGTACTCGTCCAGGCGCTTGGGCAGCCAATCGACGAATTCCTTGACCAGCTTGTCCCAGCCGCGCGGCAGGTCATGGGCGACACCGCCGATGCGGTACCAGGCCGGATGCAGGCGGAAGCCGGTGATGGCTTCGATCACCTTGTAGGCACGTTGGCGGTCGGTGAAGGTGAAGAACACCGGGGTCATGGCGCCCACGTCCTGGATGTAGGTGCCCAGGAACAGCAGGTGGCTGGTGATGCGGAAGAACTCCGCCAGCATGATGCGAATGGTGTCGACTTTCTGCGGTACCTGAATGCCGGCGAGCTTCTCGACGGCCAGTACGTACGGCAGGTTGTTCATCACCCCGCCGAGGTAGTCGATGCGGTCGGTGTAGGGGATGAAGCTGTGCCAGGACTGGCGCTCGGCCATCTTCTCGGCGCCACGGTGGTGGTAACCGATGTCCGGGACGCAGTCGACGATCTCTTCACCGTCCAGCTGCAGCACGATGCGGAAGGCACCGTGGGCGGAGGGGTGGTTGGGGCCGAGGTTGAGGAACATGTAGTCCTCGTTCTCGCCCTGGCGCTTCATGCCCCAGTCCTCGGGGTTGAAGCGGGCGGCTTCTTCCTCGAGCTGCTGCTTGGCCAGCGTGAGGCTGAAGGGGTCGAATTCGGTGGCGCGCGCCGGGTAGTCCTTGCGCAGCGGGTGACCCTGCCAGGTCGGCGGCATCATGATGCGGGTCAGGTGCGGGTGCCCGGTGAAGGTGATGCCGTAGAGGTCCCAGACCTCGCGTTCGTACCAGTTGGCGTTGGGCCAGATCCGGGTGACGCTGGGCAGGTTGAGGTCGCCCTCGGACAAGGCGACCTTGATCATCACGTCACTATTACGTTCCAGCGAGATCAGGTGGTAGAACACCGTGAAGTCGGCGCCCGGCAGGCCGCGGCGCTGGGTGCGCAGACGCTCGTCGACGCCATGCAGGTCGTACAGCATGACGAAGGGGCGGGGGGCGTTGCGCAGGAAGGTCAGTACTTCGACGAGTTTTTCGCGGGGGACCCAGATCACCGGCATGCCGGTGCGGGTTGCCTGGATGGTGAAGCTCTCGGCGCCGAAGCGGGAGTTCAGCTCAACGACGACATCTTGGTCGTCAGCCTTGTAAGGCGGAATAGACAGAACGGTGTCTGCAGTCATGGTCTCGGTCGCTTTCGGTCAACGTACAGAGTGAAACGGGCTTTCTCGTGGAAAGACCCGTATCAGACTTCGTCGGGGCTGCGCAGGTTGGTGACCTGAATACGCTGTTCGCGGCGCTGTTCCTTCTGCGACGGCATTTCGGCACGGTAGATGCCTTGGTCGCCGACGACCCAGGAAAGCGGGCGGCGCTCCTGGCCGATGGATTCCTGCAGCAGCATGAGGCCTTGCAGGAATGCCTCCGGGCGGGGAGGGCAGCCAGGGATGTACACGTCCACGGGGAGGAATTTGTCCACACCCTGGACCACCGAGTAGATGTCGTACATGCCACCGGAATTGGCGCACGAGCCCATCGAGATCACCCACTTGGGCTCCAGCATCTGCTCATAGAGGCGCTGGATGATCGGCGCCATCTTGATGAAGCAGGTGCCGGCGATGACCATGAAGTCAGCCTGGCGGGGTGATGCACGAATGACTTCGGCACCGAAGCGGGCGATGTCGTGGGGCGCGGTGAAGGCGGTGGTCATCTCCACGTAGCAGCACGACAGACCGAAGTTGTACGGCCACAGGGAGTTCTTGCGACCCCAGTTGACCGCGTTGCTCAGAACATCCTCGAGCTTGCCCATGAAGATGTTCTTGTGGACCTGATCTTCTAGCAGAGGGTCAGTGACGACCTCCCGCTCGCCGATCGGGTACTGCTCGTTGGGAGCAGTCGGATCGATCCGAGTAAGTTTGTATTGCATTGCCAAAGCCTCATTGTTTTAGCTTCGCCTGCCGATTACGACGACCTTCGGGGGCCCAGTCGAGGGCTCCGATGCGCCAGAGATAGGCAAGACCTGCCAACAGAATTGCTATGAAAATGGTGGCCTCGATGAGCCCGGCCCATCCGCTTTCGCGAACAGATACGGCCCATGCGAAGAGAAAGAGGGCTTCGACGTCGAAGATCACGAAGAGCATCGCGACCAGATAGAACTTGGCGGAGAGGCGGAGGCGGGCGCTGCCGGTGGGGAGCATCCCGGATTCGAAGGGGTCGTTCTTGGCGCGGCCGAAGGCGCGGCTACCGAGGAGGGCTGAGACGCCGAGCATGAATGCGATCAGGCCGAAGACGCCCAGCAGGAAAACAGCGAAACCCCAGTTATGGGACAGGATGGCAGTGGCTTCCGACATGCCCGAACTCCTTCTACAAGGAACGGCGTTCACTCGTGTTATTAGGGTTATGCCGGAGCAGAAGCACCCGGCAATCTATTCGAACAATTTTATGCCCGTAAGGGGGAACAAGTAAATTTTTCAGGTCGAAAAATTAACTCCGAGGGCAGTAAAAGGACCTTGTACTGCTATGAAAGCCAGATGGGCCGCGGGTTTCAGTTTTTTGTTAGGCCTTGGTCGGATTGCGTCGCTATGCCGCAGCGGCAAGTTAGATGGCCTGTAGTTGATATTCATTCTCGTTTGACTGGAGAATATTTAATCACTACCTAATTAATCCTACAGAGGCGACTAAAAGTTACCGGTGCATTAGCGCCAACTACTACAAAGGTAGCGGTTTCTATCCCGAATAATTCTGGCAGCGGCTTATTGAGGCACTCTGAATGCTGTACTAGCGTACCAGCTGCGCTTTTTCAGAGCGTTTCCCCTGTTTCCCGGCGGTACTCAGGGGGTCAATCGGACCCCCATGTCCTCGGCCTTTCCGGGCTTGGTGGTCTCATCAAAACATCAAGAAAAGAGGGAACTGCCCATGAGGCTCGCTACGCGCCTGCGCTGCAGCATCATCTTGTTGTCCTGCCTGTTGCCAACCTTCCAAGCCCACGCTGAACTCGGTGACTACGGTGCCTGGAAGACACTTCTCAACCTGACCTCTCCGCCCAAGGCTGATAACCCCGTGCGGGCCGAGCAGCGCGTTGGCCCCTACCCGATGCTGGCCAACCCGGCCGGTTTCAGGTCCGGCTTCACGCCGACGGCCTACTTCGCCTGGCAGACCGTCCAGCTTGCACCGGAGACCGGGGCGGTATGCGGTGACGGCTCACCCTACAAGTTCTTCGTCAACCGGATGCCGAACACCAGCAACACCCTGATCTACATGGAAGGCGGCGGCGCCTGCTGGGACTACGCCAGCTGTTCCGGCCAGGCCGGCATCCGCGGCGCGCGCAACCCCAATGGCATTCCGGATGACTACATGAAGCTGGCGAACCCCCAAGCCAGCCTGGTCAGCCCCTTCGTCGTGCGCCTCCACCCGTACTCCCGGGTGAAGACCCAAGGCTGGAACATCGTCTACATCCCCTATTGCACCGGTGACCTCTATGCCGGCGACAAGGTAGCGGTCTATGACGATCCGAGTGGGAAGAAGCCTCCCCTGGTCTGGCACCACAACGGCTTGCGCAACGGCCGGGCAGTGCTCGGCTGGCTGAAGGACAACCTGGAGCGCCCCGGCCAGATGCTGTCCACCGGCTGCAGTGCCGGCGGTGCGGGCAGCCTGATCAGTCACTCGGTGCTTCGCCAGGACCTCGCGCCTGATCGCGGCTTCCTGATCGACGACTCCGGGCCGGTCTTCAGTGCTGCCGTGGGCGGCGACAGCCAGACCTACCCCTCGCTGCCACTGCAGAACCTCATCCGCAGCGCCTGGGGGCTTGACCAGGGGCCGCTGCAGTTCCTGCAGTCGCGCCTGCCGGGCGTGAGTCTCTCCAACCTGGGCAGCCTCTACCCGGCCCTGGCAGCCAACTTCCCAGGGGACCGCCTGGGTCATACGCACTTCTGGCAGGACCTGAACTACTCGTCCTATTCCTATGAGCGGTTCTACCCAGAAATCGCCAATGCTGCGGACAAGGCCACCAAGGAGGCGCTGATCAAGGCCAAGTGGCAGGTGGACACCGCGCGCCTGCGCGACACCCTGGCCAACCTGCCGAACTTCGGGGGCTACTTCCCGCAGTACCGGGCCCTTAACGAGAGCCACTGCACCACCATCGTCGACTTCGCCAACGGCGATATCCAGGAGCAGGGTCTGGAACTCAGCCACTTCATCGACAACGTGCTCAATGGCCAAGGTCCGGTGCTGGACGCCTCCGAGCTCAGCGATTCGGCGGACCGAGCCAAGCCCAACAACCTGATCTACGACGCCATCAACAAACTGCTCTGAACCCGCCGGGGCGCCTTGCGCGCCCCGGTCACCTCACCGATAGGCCTGCTCCCGGGCTTCCTGCAGTCGCTGGCGCAGGTACTCGTTGCGGGACAGGCCATCCGGTATCGCCTCCAACGCCATCACTTCCTCGACGATGCGTTTCTCATCCTGCTTGTAGCGTTTGAACTGCGGTGAAGGCTGCTGCGCCAGGGCCTTTTCTCGGGCCTCGCTGGCTGCCTGGTAGCGGCTGAGCAGGGCGTTTGCGCGGCTCTTCTGCTCCTCCGGATCGCTCTCTGTCGCCTGGATCAGCGCGATCTGCAGCATCAGCGACTCGCTCGCTGCCAGATCGCCTCGTGCCTCGCGCTCTTCAAGCCCCTTGCGCAACCGCTCGGCTTCCGCCTCCCGTTCCGCCTCCGACAACTGGGAGGCCTTGTCGAAGAAGCCCCGGTACTCGCTGTCGAACGCCAGGCGTTTGGAGTAGGCATCCACCAGTGCCGGGTCCACGGCTGGCTTGGTCTCTGTCTCTGCTTTTGGTGGTTGCTCGCCAGACTGTTCGGAGCGGGCTGTTGCGGGGGCGCTGGCGGTTGGTGCCGCTGCAACGGGAGCAACTGCCTCGGTATCCGCTTGCAGGCGCCAATAGAGGGTGGCGCTGGCCGTCGTAATGGCGAGCGCGATGGCGCTCAGCAGCAGTGTCTTGTTGGGCATCGTGCCTCCTGCATGGTGTGAAATGCCGGGAAGCTTAGTCGACGCGATCCTTCCTACGCGGCACCCAGGCCCAGACCATCTGGCAGCGGATCGGCTCGGCACCGCTCTCGTCGGTCACGCGCACCTCCACGGTCACCTCGCCCTTTTCCTCGTCTTCGATCTGGCGCAATTGCTCGGGTGAAAGCCGCGCCTCGGCCCTGAGGCCGCCACTCGCCCGCCGCAGGTAATCCACGTGCAGGGTACGGATCAGCGGAATGCGGGTGTCCGGCACGCTCATGCCCACCAGGATGCCCGTCGCCGACTCCGCCAGCAGCGCCATGGCAGCGGCGTGCACCCCGCCGATGTGGTTCTGCACGCGCTTGCGATTGGCCAGGCTCATCACCGCCCGGTCGCGGCCCAGGTGGTGGACGCGGATGCGCCCGGTGCCGGCGAACTTCACCTGGCTGCCGATCAGCAGGCTCAGCAAGGGTGTGTGCAGTGCAGCAGGGAGGCGGGTGATCAGCCAGGTGGCTTTGGCGAGGCGGTTGGTCGGCATGGCGAGGCTCGTGGTGAGTGAGCCGCCAGTCTCCCAGTGTCAAAAGGGACCGGCCATTGCTGGCCGGTCGGAGTGCCCTGGCAGTTCGGCCAGTGGCGGAGGGGTCAGAGGATGCGCCGACGGTCTTCCCGGGTGATCACCACCGTCGCCGAGCGCGGCCGGCGGCCCGGGCCGTCCGGCCAGGTGCTGGTCAGGTTGGTCGGGGTCGAGCCCTCGCCCGGGTGCTGGATGTTGACGAACAGCGTGCGGAAGTCCGGCGTCGCCGTGATCCCGGTGATCTCCGCGCCCAGCGGTCCCACCAGGAAGCGCTTCATCTCCCCGGTGCGCGGGTCCGCCACCAGCATCTGGTTGTTGCCGAACGGGCCGGATGCCAGCTGGCTGCCGCTCATGTCGGTCTGGATCCACAGGCGGCCGTCCTCGTCGAACCACAACCCGTCCGGGCTGGCGAGGATGGTGCCGGCGTCCAGCGGCTGGCCGTTCGGGCCACGGCTGTCGCTCTGCGGGCCGGCCAGCAGGAACAGGTTCCAGTTGAAGCGTGCGCCTGCGTAGTCACGGCTCTGCTCGCGCCAGCGGATGATGTGGCCGTAGGCATTGTTCGGGCGCGGGTTGGGTGCGTCCGGCGTGGTGCGCGCGGTGTTGTTGGTCAGGGTGAAGTACACCTCGCCGTTGTCCGGGTTCACCGCGCCCCATTCCGGGCGGTCCATCTTGGTCGCACCCACGGTGTCGGCAGCCAGGCGGGTGTTCACCAGCACATCGCCCTGGTCGGCGAAGGTCACGCCGGCCTTCTGGCAGGCCTGCTGGAAGGCCGGGTCGTTGATGTCCAGGGCCAGCCACTGGCCGCTGCCATCGGCGTTGAAGCGCGCCACGTAGAGCGTGCCGTCGTCCAGCAGGCGATGGTTGCGCTTGCCCGGGCGGAAGGTGTCGCGGCTGACGTACTTGTAGATGTACTCGTTCTGCGAATCGTCGCCGGAGTAGCAGACCACCCGGCGCCCTGGCTTCACCGGCGCGAAGATCAGGCCCTCGTGGGCAAAACGGCCCAGGGCCGTGCGTTTGACCGGAGTGGAAGTGGGGTCGAACGGGTCGATCTCCACGATCCAACCGAACTGGTTCGGCTCGTTGCGGTAGTCGCCCTTGGCATCGGCGGCCTTGCGGGTCGCGTCGAAGCGCTCGAATTCATCGCCCGCCAGCGTTTCCCAGCCGAAGCGGCTGGTGTTGCGCAGGCCATAGCGCTTCAGTTCGCGGGGCAGGTCGGCGTCGCGGGTGGCGAAGTAGCCGGCCCAGTTCTCCTCGCAGGTCAGGTAGGTGCCCCAGGGGGTGAAACCATTGGAGCAGTTGTTCTGGGTACCGCGCGACTGGGTGCCGTCCGGGCTGTAGCGGGTCTGCATCAGCGCGTGGCCGCGTGCCGGGCCGCTGATGCGCATCGGCGTCGCCGCGGTGATGCGGCGGTTGCGCGGGCTGGGCACTACATTCCACTCGCCGCGCACGTCACGGCGGATCTCCACCACCGACACGCCATGGGCGTTGATCTCCTTGCGGACCTCCTCGGCGCTGGTGCGCTTGCCGTTCACCACGGTCGGGCCGTTCGGGTGCAGCAGCGGCGCGTCGATGTACTCGTGGTTCAGCACCAGCAGGCCGTGGTCCGAGCGCGCGCCGATGCCGTGGCGGGCATCGATGGGGAAGAAGTGCATGCCGTCGTGGTGCATGCCGGTCTGCTCGGCCTGGTCCTGGGCGCTGTTGCTGGCGTCATCGGCGAAGGCCGGGTAGCGGCCGGTGATGGGCGTACCCCACGGAATGAACGCAGTGGCCTTGTAGCCCGGCGGCACCGTCACGGTGTCGGCGCGGCCGGTGGGAATGCCCTCGAAGCCCAGGCGCTTGCGCGGGCGGAAGGGGAAGCCCAGGCCGCGTGCCTCGGCCTCGATCTCGGTGGCCTGGGCCTGGCCGGGCAGGCTCACGCCAAGGAAGGCAAGGGCGCCCAGGGTGGCGCCACCGGCCAGCACCTCACGGCGCTTCAGGCCGGCAATCAGGTCATTGATGTGCAGGTTGTCCGAGCCGTTGCTGGGCAGCTCGTCGCCGTTGCCGAACAGCACGGCGGTGTCGTTGTTTTCGTGGTTCAAGGCATGTCTCCATACGGGCGAATCGACGGAGACCTGACGCTAAAGCCCAAAAGCGACCGGAAAATGACAGCGCCATCCAGCAGCGTGAGCCGGTACGCAGAATCGTCAGCGCGGACCGATGGCGAAGATCAGCGCACCCCCCTGCAGTTGGCGGATCACCCGGTCACGGTCGGCGCTGGCCAGCACCAGGCAGCCGTTGCTGCGGCCCGCCACACCGTGGGCCTCGATGAAGTCGTGCTCCATGTAGTCCCGCGCATGCACCACGATGGCCCGCGCCATCGCATTGCGGTTGCTGCGGCTCAGCCCCTCCAGGCGCATGGAGAGGCCGTGGCCCGGGGCCTCGCTCTGGAACACCTCGGCCGTGCGGAACACCCCGAGTGAAGACGCCAGGCTGCCTGGACGATCGGAAAAACGCTCCGCGTAGCCATCGTGATCCGCGTCCGAGCCGCGCCCGTGGGCCACGCAAAACCGCCCCAGCAGCGCGTGGCTGCGCCGCTCGAACAGCAGGAAGCGTGGCTCGCTGGAGCGCTGGCCGTAATCCACGACGGCGAAATGCGGGTGGTGATCGCGGCGAAGCCGCTCTAGGATTCCAGGCAGTTCGCGCGCCGGCACCCACTGGCGCAAGTCGTCGGCCAGGGCGGCAACAGGCGAGAGCAACAGCAGGAAGAGGGCGAGGGATCGGCGCATGGGGGCGGTCTCGTTGGAGCAGCCGCCACTAAACCCCGGAGTCACGGAGGACGCAAGATGAGGGACAGGTATCGACGCGGCCAGCCAGGGATCGAAGGCCGCATCCAGGCGACCCGCAAGGGGTCGCCGGTGGGGCACGGAGCGTCAGCGCTTGCCCATGGAGCGGCGCGAGCCGCGCGGCGGCATGCCGGGGCGCTGGCCACGGTCGTGGCCTTTCAGGGTCTGGTACCAGGGCAGGTTCTGCTTCGGCTTTTTCTCGGTCGCCTCGGTGCTGGTCTCGGGGGCGGCCGGGGCGTCGGTGTCTTGAAGGGTGTCGTTCATACAAGGTCCATGGCGCCTTGGCGCCGGTCACTGGAAAGTCTGGCCGATCAGGCCGGGCGCCATCATATCGCAAGTCGCTGGAAGCGCCCTCATCCTCGACGGAGGCACCCTGACCTGTATCAAGGTGATTTCCGTGGAGTTATCGGATGATCCCCACCATCACAAGGAAATGGACTGAAAAATGAAGCAGCCAAGCAAACAGGTTCGAGGCTGGATCGTCACCGCGCTCGTGGTCGCCGCGCTCGGCGCCGGCGCCTGGTGGGTGCTGCGCCCGGTCGGCCTGGGAGAGGGCTTCGCCAGCGGCAATGGCCGCATCGAGGCCACTGAAGTGGACGTGGCCACCAAGCTGGCCGGCCGCGTGGCCGAAATCCTCGTGGACGAGGGCGACTTCGTTAAGACCGGCCAGGTGGTTGCGCGCATGGACACCCAGGTGCTCCAGGCCCAGCTCGCCCAGGCCGAAGCCCAGGTGCGCCAGACCGAGAACGCCCGCCTCACCGCCCAGGCCCTGGTGGCCCAGCGGCAGAGCGAGCAGGCCACCGCCGAAGCCGTGGTCGGCCAGCGCGAGGCCGAGCTGACCGCCGCCAGCAAGCGCTTCACCCGTACCGAGGCCCTGGTCAAGCGCAATGCCTTGCCCCAACAGCAACTGGACGATGACCGCGCCGTGATGCAGAGCGCCCAGGCTGCCCTGGCCGCCTCGCGCTCCCAGGTGGTCTCGGCCAAGGCCGGCATCGAAGCCGCCCGTTCCCAGGTGATCGAGGCCGAATCCGCCATCGAAGCCGCACGCGCCTCCGTCACCCGCCTGGCGGCCGACATCGAGGACAGCCTGCTCAAGGCCCCGCGCGACGGCCGCGTGCAGTACCGCGTCGCCCAGCCCGGCGAAGTGCTGGGGGCCGGCGGCAAGCTGCTCAACCTGGTGGACCTGGGTGACGTCTACATGACCTTCTTCCTCCCCGCGCCCCAGGCCGGCCGCGTCACCCTCGGCTCCGAAGTGCGACTGGTGATCGACGCCGTGCCGCAGTACGTCATCCCCGCCAAGGTCTCCTACGTCGCCAGCGTCGCCCAGTTCACCCCCAAGACCGTGGAAACCGCCAGCGAGCGCGAAAAACTGGTGTTCCGCGTCAAGGCCCGCATCGACCCGGCGCTGCTCAAGCAGCACATCACCGCCGTGAAGACCGGCGTACCCGGCATGGCCTACCTCAAGCTGGATGAAGCGGCCACCTGGCCCGAGCACCTCGAAATCAAGGTGCCCTGATGGAGGCCGTCAGCCACGTAGCGCAGCTGAGCGGGGTCTCTCTGCGCTACGGCGACACCTTCGCCCTGAACGATGTCGACCTGGCCATCCCCGCCAACTGCATGGTCGGGCTGATCGGCCCTGACGGCGTCGGCAAGTCCAGCCTCCTGGCGCTGCTCTCCGGCGCCCGGCGCATGCAGGACGGCAGCATCCGCGTGCTCGACGGCGACATGCGCTCGGCCCGTCACCGCCGCGCCATCTGCCAGCGGGTCGCCTACATGCCCCAGGGGCTGGGCAAGAACCTCTACCCGACGCTCACCGTGTTCGAGAACGTCGACTTCTTCGGACGCCTGTTCGGCCACGACCGCGCCGAACGCGAACGGCGCATCGACGACCTGCTGCGCAGCACCGGCCTCGACCCCTTCCGCGAACGGCCTGCCGGCAAGCTCTCCGGCGGCATGAAGCAGAAGCTCGGCCTGTGCTGCGCGCTGATCCACGACCCCGACCTGCTGATCCTCGACGAGCCCACCACCGGCGTCGACCCGCTGTCGCGCAACCAGTTCTGGGAACTGATCGGGCGCATCCGCCAGGGCCGCGAAGGCATGAGCGTGCTGGTGGCCACCGCCTACATGGAAGAAGCGGACCGCTTCGACAGCCTGGTGGCCATGGACGCCGGCCGGGTACTCGCCACCGGCACCCCGGCCGAGATCCGCCAGCGCACCGGCTGCGACACCCTCGAAGAAGCCTTCATCGCCCTGCTGCCCGAAGAGAAGCGCAGCGGCCACCACCGCCTGAGCATCCCGCCCCGCGAGCGCGGCAACGGCGAGATCGCCATCGAAGCCGAAGGGCTCACCTGCCGCTTCGGTGACTTCGTCGCCGTGGACCGCGTGAGCTTCCGCATCGAGCGCGGCGAGATCTTCGGCTTCCTCGGCTCCAACGGCTGCGGCAAGTCCACCACGATGAAGATGCTCACCGGCCTGCTGCCGGCCAGCGAAGGGCGCTGCGCCCTGTTCGGGCAGGATGTCGACGCCAGCGACCTGGCCACCCGTCGGCGGGTCGGCTACATGTCCCAGGCCTTCTCCCTCTACGGCGAACTGACGGTGCGGCAGAACCTCGAACTGCACGCCCGGCTGTTCCACCTCCCGCCCGAGCGCATCGGCCCGCGGGTGGACGAAATGCTCCAGCGCTTCGACCTCGACGGCGTGCAGGACGAGCTGCCCGAAGGCCTGCCACTGGGCATCCGCCAGCGCCTGTCGCTGGCCGTGGCGGTGATCCACGGTCCCGAGCTGCTGATCCTCGATGAACCCACCTCCGGCGTGGACCCGGTGGCCCGCGACGGCTTCTGGGAGCTGATGATCGACCTCTCGCGCAACGACGGCGTCACCATCTTCATCTCCACCCACTTCATGAACGAAGCCGAGCGCTGCGACCGCATCTCCCTCATGCACGCCGGGCGCGTGCTGGACAGCGACACACCCGCCGGCCTCATGGCCAAGCGCAACCTGCCCACCCTCGAAGCCACCTTCATCGCCTACCTCGAAGAGGCCGCCGGCATCAGCGGACAGCCGCCCCAGGCCGCGCCGGTGCTGGCAAAGGGCGGGGAGGGCGCGAGCAAGGACCGGGGCTTCAGCTTCGCCCGCCTGTTCAGCTACGCCCGGCGCGAAAGCATGGAGCTGCGCCGTGACCCGATCCGCCTGACCCTCGCGCTGCTGGGCACCGTGCTGCTGATGTTCATCATCGGCTACGGCATCAGCATGGATGTCGAAGACCTCTCCTATGCCGTGCTCGACCGCGACCAGACCACCACCAGCGAGACCTATGCCCTCAACCTGGCCGGCTCGCGCTATTTCATCGAGCGCGCACCGATCCACGACTACGCCGAACTGGACCGGCGCATGCGCAGTGGCGAGCTGAGCCTGGCGGTGGAGATCCCGCCGGGCTTCGGTCGCGACCTCAAGCGCGGCGCCCGGCCCACCGTCGGCGTGTGGGTCGACGGTGCCATGCCCACCCGCGCCAACACCGTGAAGGGCTACGTGCAGGGCCTGCACCTGGAGTACCTCGCCGAACTGGCGCGGCGCTCGCCCTCCGGCGGCTACACCACGGCAGTCACCACCGAAGTGCGCTACCGCTACAACCCCGACGTGGAGAGCCTGGAAGCCATGGTGCCGGCGGTGATCCCGCTGTTGCTGATCATGATCCCGGCCATGCTCACCGCCCTCGGCGTGGTGCGCGAGAAGGAGCTGGGCTCGATCACCAACCTCTACGTCACGCCGGTCACCCGCCTGGAGTTCCTCCTTGGCAAGCAACTGCCCTACGTCGCCATGGGCATGATCAACTTCCTGCTCATGGTGGCCCTGGCCGTGGTGGTGTTCGGGGTGTCCCTCAAGGGCAGCTTCGTCACCCTGGTGCTGGCCGCGCTGTGCTACGTCATCACCGCCACCGGGCTCGGCCTGCTGCTGTCCACCTTCATGCGCAGCCAGATCGCCGCCGTGTTCGGCGTGGCCATCGCCACCATGGTCCCGGCGATCCAGTTCTCCGGGCTGATCCACCCGGTGTCGTCCCTGGAGGGGGCGGCCGCCCTGGTCGGGCAGGCCTATCCGGCCACCCACTTCCTCATCATCAGCCGCGGGGTGTTTTCCAAGGCCCTGGGGTTCAGCGACCTGGCCGGCTACTTCGTGCCCCTGCTGATCACCATCCCCGTGCTGCTCGGCCTCAGCGTCCTGTCGCTGAAGAAGCAGGAGGTCTGACATGGGCAGCCTGAGCAACATCCTGCAACTGGGGCTCAAGGAGTTCCGCAGCCTGCAGCGTGACTACGCGATGCTGGCGCTGATCCTCTGGGCCTTCAGCATGGGCGTCTACAGCTCCGCCACCGGCCTGCCGGAAACCCTCCACCACGCGCCCATCGCCGTGGTCGACGAGGACCGCTCGCAGCTCTCCAACCGCCTGGTCAATGCCTTCCAGCCGCCGTACTTCCGCACGCCCGAGCTGATCGACCAGGCCGGCATGGACCGTGGCATGGACACCGGTCGCTACACCTTCACCCTCGACATCCCGCCGGACTTCCAGCGCGACGTGCTTGCCGGGCGCAACCCGGTGGTGCAGCTCAACGTCGACGCCACGCAGATCGGCCAGGCCTTCAGCGGCGCCGGCTACGTGCAGAACATCATCTCCACCGAGGTCAACGAATTCGTCGCCCGGCACCGGGGCCAGCAGGCCATGCCGGTGGAACTGGAGATGCGCACCCTGTTCAACCCCAACCTCACCCAGGCCTGGTTCGGCGGGGTAATGGAGGTGATCAACCAGATCACCATGCTCTCCATCATCCTCACCGGCGCCGCGCTGATCCGCGAGCGCGAACACGGCACCGTCGAGCACCTGCTGGTGATGCCGCTCACCGCCTTCGAGATCATGCTGGCCAAGGTCTGGTCCATGGGCCTGGTGGTGCTGGTGGCCACTGCGCTGAGTCTGGTGTTCGTGGTACGCGGCTGGCTGGCCGTGCCCATCAGCGGCTCGCTGTCGCTGTTCCTGGTAGGGGCCGCGCTGCACCTGTTCGCCACCACCTCCATGGGCATCTTCCTCGGCACCGTTGCCCGCTCCATGCCGCAGCTCGGGTTGCTCACCATCCTGGTGCTGATGCCGCTGCAGATCCTCTCCGGTGCCACCACCCCGCGCGAGAGCATGCCGGAGCTGGTGCAGCACGTGATGCTGATCGCCCCCACCACCCACTTCGTCGCCCTGGCCCAGGGCATCCTCTACCGTGGCGCCGGCCTCGACATCGTCTGGCCGCAGTTCCTCGCCATCCTCGCCATCGGCAGCGCCTTCTTCCTCGCCGCCCTGCGGCGCTTCCGCGCCACCATCACGCAGATGGCCTGATGCGGGCCTGGCGCGGTGACGGGGGCGTCCCCGTCACCGCCGCGTGGCTCAGGCCTCCTCCAGCACCACCACCCGCTGCCCGGCGCGCACCGGGGAGCCGGGTTGCACGCGGACTTCGCGGACCACGCCATCGCGCGGGGCGGTGAGGGGGATCTCCATCTTCATCGACTCCAGAATCACCAGCACATCGCCCGCCTTCACGCTGGCGCCGGCCTCCACCTGCACCTGCCAGAGGTTGCCGGCGATATGGCTTTCGATGGCGTGCTGGCCGGCGTCCAGCGGGGCGTCCTCGCCCAGCTCCGGCGCCAGCTCCTCGCTATCGAAATGCGCCTGGCCGGAGGCGATCCAGCGTTCCCGCTCGGCGTTGAACGCCGCCTGCTGCTGGGCGCGGAAGGCGGCGATGCCCTCGGCCTCGGCGGCGAGGAAGGCCTGGTAGTCCGCCAGACGCAGCTCGCTGTGCTCGATGCGCAGCGGGAAGCGCCCCAGGGGAAAGTCGCGGCGGATGCGCAGCAGTTCGTCGGCACTCACCGGGTAGAAGCGGATCTGGTCGAAGAAGCGCAGCAGCCAGGGCTTGCCGTCGAAGGCGGCCACCTCGCGGTAGCGGTTCCACATCTGCAGGGTGCGGCCGACGAACTGGTAGCCGCCGGGGCCTTCCATGCCGTAGACGCACATGTAGGCGCCGCCGATGCCCACGGAATTCTCCGCCGTCCAGGTGCGTGCCGGGTTGTACTTGGTGGTCACCAGGCGGTGGCGCGGGTCCAGCGGCGTGGCCACCGGCGCGCCGAGGTAGACGTCGCCCAGGCCCATCACCAGGTAGCGGGCGTCGAACACGGTGCGCTGCACCTCGTCGAGGTTGGGCAGGTCGTTGATGCGGCGGATGAATTCCAGGTTGCTCGGGCACCAGGGCGCGTCCTTGCGCACGGTGGTCATGTACTTCTCGATGGCCAACTGGCAAGCCGGGTCGTCCCAGGACAGCGGCAGGTGGACGATGCGCGACGGCACCTTGAGATCGCCAGCAGCGCAGACGCCGTCCCAGAGCCCCGCGACCACCTGCAGCAGGCGTTCCAGGGGCAGGGTCTCCGGCTGGTAGTGCACCTGCAGCGAGCGGATGCCGGGGGTCAGGTCGATGACGCCTTGCAGCGCCTCGGCCTCCAGCGCCTGCATCAGCGCGTGACCCCGGAAGCGCAGCACCAGGTCCAGCTCCGCCGCGCCGATCTCCAGCAGCAGGTGGGTGTCGCCGGAGAGGCGCGCGACCAGGCGTGTGGCGTCCTGGCCGAGGTCGAGGACGATGGGGCTCGAAAGCTCGGTCGCACCTCTAGGCACGGATTCATCCGCGATTTCATGGCCGCCTGTGTCGCGAATGAATTCGCTCCCACGGAGGGTGGTGCATTCGCGGTCACCTGCCTTGGCCAAGGCCCGCGCCGTGGCGATATCCACCGGCTCGAAGCGCACCTTGTCGCCGGCCTTGAGTTGGCCGAGCTGCCAGAGGTCGGCCTCGATCACCGTCACCGGGCAGACGAAGCCGCCCAGGCTGGGGCCGTCCGGGCCGAGGATCACCGGCATGTCGCCGGTGAAGTCCACCGCGCCTATGGCGTAGGGGTTGTCGTGGATATTGGAGGGGTGCAGGCCGGCCTCGCCGCCGCTCTCGCGCACCCATTCCGGCTTCGGGCCGATCAGGCGCACGCCGGTGCGGCTGGAGTTGAAGTGCACTTCCCAGGCGGTGGCGAAGAAGGTCTCGATGGAGGCCGGGGTGAAGTATTCCGGTGCGCCGTGGGGGCCGTAGATCACGCGGAGGCGGCGCACATCGGGCAGCGGTGGGTACAGGGCTTCGGGCAGGCGGGCTCCGGCTGCGCGGTCGGCCAGGGGCGCCAGGTGCAGCACGTCACCGGCCCGCAGGGCGCGGCCGCCGTGGCCGCCGAACTGGCCGAGGGTGAAGGTGCTCTTGCTGCCCAAGTAGTCCGGCACCTGCAGGCCGCCGCGCAGGCACAGGTAGCTGCGCGCGCCGGCGCCGGCAAGTGTGCCGAGGGCGAGGGTGGCGCCGGCGGGCACCAGGATCGCGGTGCCCAATGGCTGCGGCTGGCCGTCGAGACTGAGCGGGATGGGTGCGCCGGTGACGGCCACCACCGCGTCGGTGTTGAAGCGCAGGGTGGGGCCGCTCATGGTGATTTCCAGCGCGGCGGCGCCTTCCTCGTTGCCCAGCAGGCGGTTACCCAGGCGCAGGGCGCGGCTGTCCATGGGGCCGGATGGCGGCACGCCCACGGCCCAGTAACCGAGGCGGCCGGGGTAGTCCTGCACCGTGGTCTGGGTGCCGGCGCCGAGCACCTCGACGGTGTGGGCGCGGTAGGCGAGGTGTTCCAGGCAGCGGGTCCAGGGCTGGCCGCTGGCGAAAGGCGCGTCGGCCAGGATCTGCCGCAGGTAGTCGCGGTTGCTTTCCACGCCGTAGAGCTGCGTGTCGGCCAGGGCGCGCTCGAGGGCGACGCTGGCCTCATCGCGGTTCGCTGCCCAGGTGATCAGCTTGGCGATCATCGGGTCGAAGTAGGGCGGGATCTCGCAGCCGGCTTCCACCCAGGTGTCGATGCGCAGGGCGCGGCCGTCCGCCTCGGGGAAGCGCACGGCGGTGAGCAGCCCGGGGCTGGGCTGGAAGTCGCGGCCCGGGTCCTCGGCGTAGAGCCGCGCCTGGATGGCGTGGCCGCTGGGGCGCAGGCCCTTCGCCAGTTCGGCGAGCGGGGGCAGGGTGCCGGCGGCCAGTTCGACCATCCAGCGCACCAGGTCGACGCCCCAGACCTGTTCGGTGACGCCGTGCTCCACCTGCAGGCGGGTGTTCACTTCAAGGAAGTAGAAGCGCTCGGCCTCGCTGTCGTAGACGAACTCCACGGTGCCGGCGCTGCGGTAGCTGACCGCCCTGGCCAGCTGGATGGCGGCGGCGCAGAGCGCCTCGGCCATGCCGGCGGGCAGGTTGGGCGCGGGGGTTTCCTCCAGCACCTTCTGGTTGCGCCGCTGCACCGAGCAGTCGCGCACGCCGAGGGCGATCACTTCGCCCCGGCCATCGCCGAACACCTGCACTTCCAGGTGGCGGGCCCGCTGGATGTACTTCTCGATGAACACCCCGGCGTCGCTGAAGTTGTTCTGCCCCAGGCGCTTCACCGCCTCGAAGGCTTCGCTCAACTCGCTGGCCGAGCGGCATACGCGCATGCCGATGCCGCCACCGCCGGCGGTGCTCTTGAGCATCACCGGGTAGCCCACCTGCTCGCCGGCCACCAGCGCCGCGTCGAGGCTTTCCAGCAGTTCGGTGCCTTCGAGCATCGGCACCCCCTCGGCCTTGGCCAAGGCACGGGCGGTGTGCTTGAGGCCGAAGACGCGCAGCTGCGCCGGCGTCGGCCCGACGAAGGCGATGCCGGCCGCCTCGCAGGCTTCGGCGAAGGCGGCGTTCTCGGAGACGAAGCCGTAGCCGGGGTGGATCGCCTGGGCGCCGCTCTCGCGGGCCACGGCGAGGATCTTGTCCACCACCAGGTAGGTGCTGGCGGCCGGGCCGTCGCCCAGGCTGTGGGCCTCGTCGGCCTGCTGGATGTGCAGGCTGGCGACATCCGCCTCGGCGTACACGGCGACGCCGCGCACGTCGAGCTGGCGCAGGGTGCGGAGGATGCGGCAGGCGATGGCGCCGCGGTTGGCGATCAGGAGTTTTTCAAACATTGCGGAGCCCTCGAAAGGGATGACGGGCCGTCCCGCCTTGTTCGTCTGCACCACGGTCGTCCGTGGCTGGCGTGCTGTCACCTGTAGGAGCCAGCTCTGCTGGCGAAGCGTTCGCGAGCAGAGCTCGCTCCTACGGTCGAGGTCCGGGGTTCTTGCCGAGGCATTGCCCTGAACGGCTCTGGCACAGGAGGAACAGCCAACGCCGCACCCCTTGCAGCTTGCCGCTCACCCCTTGCCGCTGCTTCTTCACTCCCATACCAACACCTGCGCCGGAGTCGGGTTCCAGCCGTTGCAGGGGTTGTTCAGCTGCGGGCAGTTGGAGATGAGGACGATGACGTCCATGTGGGCCAGCAGCTCGACGTACTTGCCGGGGGCGGAGATGCCGTCCTCGAAGGTGAGGCCGCCTTCGGGGGTGACCGGCACGTTCATGAAGAAGTTGATGTTGGCGCTGATGTCGCGCTTGGCCAGGCGGCCGTCGTGCAGGCTGGCGCGCAGGAAGTTGTCGCGGCAGCTGTGCATGTAGCGGGTGCCGAGGGCGTAGCGCACGGTGTTGCTTTCCTGGGCGCAGGCGCCGCCGAGGGTGTCGTGGCGGCCGCAGGTGTCGGCGACGATGCTCAGCATCGGGTTGCCGAGGTTGGACCAGAGCACGCTGCCGGGGCCGAGGTAGACGCGGTTCTGCTTGCGCAGGGTGCGTTGCACGTCATAGCGCTCGCGCGGGTTGCGCGCGCTGTAGAAGAGGGTGTCCACCGCCTGGTTGCCCTCCAGGTCGAGCAGGCGCAGGGTCTGGCCGGCCTTCACTTCGGTCATGAAGGGTTCGCCGGCGGCGATCACGGCCGTGTAGACGGCGGCTTCGGGGTGTTTGTCGCTGGGAGTCGGGTTCATCGGGCGGCCCTCAGATGTACAGGCGTTCGGTGTTGTGGAAGCCACGGCCGTTTTCCGGGCGCGAGGTGCGGCAGAGCAGGGTGATGCCGTCGCTCTCGACCTTGTGCCAGGCCAGCTGCACGGGCTTGGGCGCGTAGACGGGGTCGGGGTCCATGGGGTGCTGCAGGGCGGTGAGCACCACCAGGGTGTCCATCGGCGCGTACAGCTCGATGAAATCGCCGGCCTGGCTGTTGCCGGGCGCGAAGTGGAAGCAGCCGTCGGCGTCCACCGTGACCTTGCTGAACAGGTTCAGGCACATCAGCAGGTCCTGCAGGTTCAGGTCCCACTTGCCCATTTCCACCAGCAGGTTGTCGACGCCGTTGCGGAAGAAGCCGTTGCGCAGTTCCTGGTAGCGGCCCTGGCCGTACTTCTCGCGCACTTCCTCGGCGTTGAGCACGCCGCCGAAGCTGTCGTGCCAGCCGCAGCTGTCGGCGGTGATGGCGGCGAGCACGCGGCCCATGTCCGAGTACAGGCAGTGGCCGGCGGTGAGCTTAGCGGTGTGCTGGCACTTGAGGCTGTCAGGCAGGTTCAGGCGCTCGCTTTTCTCGGCGGCGTTGAACAGCAGCAGGCTGACGTTGGCGCCGCCCTCGATGTCGCTGATGCGCAGCAACTGGCCGCGCTTGAGGACGAAGGAGGTGTGGCCGCCGCCGGGGACGGTTTCTTCATAGAGGGTGGGGCGCAGGGCCAGGGATGCGGTCATGGGCAGGCTCCTTTCAATGGGCCGGGGCGGTCTGCAGGGCGCGGGTGACGCGCTCCGGCAGGGCTTCGACGGCGGCGCGCGCGGCGCGGCGGTCGCTGTTCAGGGGGATGTCGTAGGTGATGCGCGCGCCGTAGGCGTTGGGCGCGTGCGGGTCGTGGCGGACCTTGTCGAAGACCATCAGCCGGGTGCCGAGGCTGAAGCCTTCGGAGAGGTCGTGGGTGACCATGAACACGGTCAGCCGGGTTTCCTGCCACAGACCCAGCAGCAGGTCGTGCATGTCCTTGCGGATGCCCGGGTCGAGGGCGCCGAAGGGCTCGTCGAGCAGCAGCACGCGGGGCTTCATCACCAGGGCCTGGGCGATGGCCAGACGCTGCTGCATGCCGCCGGAGAGCTGCGCGGGGTATTTGCCCAGCGCGTGGCCGAGGCCGACCTTGGCCAGCATGGCGGCGGCCTGCTCGCGGGCCTCGCGCCGGGCGCTGCCGAAGAGGCGGCCGAGCAGCGGCGAGCGGGGCAGCTCCAGGCCGAGGGCGACGTTGTCCAGCACCGTCAGGTGGGGGAACACCGAGTAGCGCTGGAATACCACGCCACGGCTGGCGTCGGGCTCGGCCACCAGGGGCTGGCCGTCCAGCAGCAGCTGGCCGCGGCTGGGTGTCTCCTGGCCCAGCAGCATGCGCAGGAAGGTGGACTTGCCGCAGCCGGAGGCGCCGACCAGGGTGCAGAACTCGCCTTCGTTCACCTTGAGGTTGAGGTTCTCCAGCACCACCTGGTCGCCGTAGGCCTGCCACAGATTCTTCACTTCGATGAAGGCGCTCATGCCTGGGCTCCTTCGTACCAGGGGAAGGCCAGGCGGGTGAGCTGGCGCAGGCCCAGGTCCATCAGCCAGGCGAGCAGGGTGATCCACACCACGTACGGCAGGATCACGTCCATGGCCAGGTAGCGGCGGACCAGGAAGATGCGGTAGCCGAGGCCGTCGGTGGAGGCGATGGCCTCGGCGGCGATGAGGAACAGCCAGGCCGAGCCCAGCACCAGGCGCAGGGAGATGAGCAGGCGCGGCAGCAGCTGCGGCAGCACCACGCGGAGGATCAGGGTCCAGGTGTTGGCGCCCAGGGTCTGCGCCTTGATCAGCAGCTCGCGGGGGATTTCCCGGGCGCGCTGCTCCAGGTCGCGGGCGATGCAGGGGGCGATGCCGATGACGATCAGCATCACCTTGGACAGCTCGCCGAGGCCGAAGACGATGAACAGGATCGGCAGGATCGCCAGCGGCGGCACCATCGACAGCACCGTGAGCAGCGGCGACAGCGGCGTGCCGAACAGCGGCAGGGTGCCGGCGGCGATGCCCAGGCACAGGCCCAGCAGCGCGGCGATGGCCAGGCCCGTGGCCAGGCGCTTGAGGCTGGAGGCGCTGTCCTGCCAGAACAGGTACTGGCCGGAGCGCTTGTCCTCGGTGAAGGCCAGGCGCTGCACCGCCTCGACCATCTGCGTGGCGCTGGGCAGCAGCTTGTCGTTGGGGTTCTCCGCCAGACGCGATGCCGAGCCGGTGAAGTAGGCCAGCAACAGCAGGGCGAAGGGCAGCAGGACCAGCAGCAGCCTTCCTGCACGGTCCGGGTGGCGGTTGATCAGGCGCATGGCGAGCACTCGGTGACGTGGGGCGGCGCAGGCGGGGCCGGGGTGGCGCCCGCCAGCGGTTCGGGGCGGCTCAGAGCGTGCCGTCGGCGGCCATCTGCACGTAGGTCGGGTCGAAGCGCAGCTTCACGTTGGCCTTGTCGCCGGTGACCAGCCCTTTGGCGAAGCTCATGCCCACCGCGTGGGCGTCCTTGGCGCCTTCACCCAGCAGGCCGTGGGCGAAGGAGAAGGTGGCCACCTTGTCCATGGTCGCCGGCAGCTTCGGGCTGGTGACGAACTCCAGGGCCTCGGCCGGCGTGCCGAACAGGCGGGTGGCGTCCAGCTGGGCCTGGTAACCCGCCAGGTCGGTGCCCGAGGCCTTGGCCATGTGCGTCAGGGCGGCGGTGCTCTCGGCGCTGCCGGCCTTCATCAGCGCGACGATCTCGAACCAGGCGCCGGTCAGCGCCTTGCCCAGGGCCGGGTTGTCCTTCAGGGTCTCGGTGTTCACCACCATCATGTCCATGATCTCGCCGGGCACCTTGCTGGAGTCGAACACCAGGCTGGTGCCGGGCTTGGCCTTGATCTCGGCGAGCATCGGGTTCCAGGTGGTCACCGCCTGCACATCGTCGGTGTCGAAGGCGGCGGCGATGTCGGCATCGGAGGTGTTCACCACCTGCACGTCCTTCTCGACCAGGTGGGCGCGCTCCAGGGCACGGGCCAGCAGGTAGTGGGAGACGGACAGCTCCACCAGGTTTACCGGCAGGCCCTTGAGGTCGCCGAGGGTCTTGCCTTCACCCTTGAGCACGATGCCGTCGTTGCCGTTGGAGAAGTCGCTGACGATCAGCGCGGTGCTGTCCACGCCGCCAGCGGCGGGGATGGTCAGGGCGTCCATGTTGGTCATGGTGCAACCGTCGAACTGGCCCGCCGTGTACTGGTTGATGGATTCGACGTAGTCGTTGAGCTGGGTGACCTTGATCTCGATGCCGTACTTCTTCGCCCACTTGTCGACGATGCCCTGGGTGGCACCGTACTCCCACGGCATCCAGCCGGCGTAGATCGTCCAGCAGACGTCGAAGCTGCTCTTCTGGGCGGCGGAGGCGTTGAGGCTGAAGGCCGCGGCGAGGGTGGCGGCAGCGAGGGCGAACAGACGGGGTTTGCGCATGGGGTACCTCCAGTTCGGTTGAGGGCGGGCGGAGCGGCGCGGCACATCCCGATCAAGGGGCGCGTTCTCCCGGGCTTTTGTCCCGCCGTGTAACCTCGCTGGAGGTCGCCAGCTCTCGGACCAGTCATCCGCCTGCGCGGACCGGAACCCTAGCCAGCCATTGCAAATTGTGGTGCCGCGATCCCGGTGGGCCGGGTAGCTCCTGCACGCCAGTCACAAAGCGAAGGCCGTGCCAACACGGGCAAAGGCCCGCCGCAGAAGGGCCTGGGCCCCGCCCCGTGGTTCGTCGGCTGCCCACCGGCGCCCAGGGATGGGGCGCGCTGCCTCGCCGTGGTGCGTGGAAATACGCCGTAAAGGATTTTGCCGACGGCAGGTTGCACACCGCCGCACCGGCCCGCTGTCGAATCCGGTGGGAGCAATCCCGGGTGCCGACATTCGTGGGCACCGTCCCAGCGGTCGAAGGAGGCCGCCATGTCCAATCGAACCCTGTTGCTGATGGCTTTACTGGGCCTGCCCCTGACGGGCTGCGCCGCCTATGACTACGACGACTACCGCGAGTACCCGCGCCAGTCCGGCGGCTACTACCGCGTCGAGTCCTATCCCGGCTACCCCACGTACCCCACCTACATCATCCGCGAGCGCCGCTACGCACCGCCGCCTCCGCCGCCCGTGGTGCGCGGCTGGCCGGAACGGCGCGACCCGCCGCGCTACGAGCGGCATGAGTACCAACGCCAGGACTGGCGCCAGCAACCCCGGAACGACTGGGGCGAACGCCGCCACGACTACACCCCGCGCCTGCAGAACTGGGGCGGCCAGCCGGACGGCGGACCCCGCTACTGGCAGGGCCGTGACCGTCACGACCACGATGGTCGCGGCGGCTGGGGGCGCTAGCTCAGCCGGCCGAGGCCGGTGGGGTGCGGGCGTCCTCGTCGAGGATCAGCCCGCGCATCGCCTCGGCCGCCGGTGACAGGGTGCGCCCGGCGCGGCTGACCAGGCCGTAGGCCGAGCGTTGCGACAGCAGGCCGGGCGCCAGCTCCAGCAGGGCCAGGCGCCCGGCCTCGATCTCTTCGGCCACCACGTCCAGTGGCGCCATGCTCAGCACGTCGCTTTCCGCCACCAGCGCCTTCAGCACCATGAAGTTGTCGCACTCGATGCCCAGCGGCTGGCCGCTTTCCGCCAACTGCCCCAGGGCCTGCGCCACCTCGGCAGGCACCTGGGTGCCGGCCAGCGGGTAGGCTGCCAGGTCGGCCGCCGTCAGCCGGTGCCGGCGCCGGCCCAGCAGCGGGTGCCCCGGTCGGCAGAAAATCACCCCGGGCCAGCTGCGCAGCGGCGTGACCTCCAGCTGCGGGTCGTCGCGCAGTTCCCGCACATCGGCCACGAACAGCTCCAGGGCATCGTCCAGCAGGCGCTGGTGCAGGCTGTACCAGGTGTCGATGGCCAGTTGCACCCGCACCCCGGGGTGCGCCCCGGCGAAGCGCCCCAGCGCCCGGGGCACCAGGCGGGCGGCGGGGTAGGGGCCGGCACCCAGACGCAGTTCGCCGCTGCCCAGGTTGTCCAGCTGGGAGACCGCACTGCGCAGCGCGCGGTCGCCGTCCAGCAGGCGCCGGGCGTGTTCCAGCACCAGCCGGCCGTGGGCGGTCAGGCTCACCTGGCGCGGCCCCCGGTCCAGCAGGCGGCAGCCCAGGCCGTTCTCCAGGGCCTGGATGCTGCGGCTCAGGGCCGGCTGGCTGAGGTTCACCGCCTCGGCGGCACGGGCGAAGTGGCCGTGTTCGGCCAGGGCAACGAAGTGACGGAGCTGGCGTAGGTCGTTCATGCGTTACCTGCATTGAAAGCTGGATAAGAATGCATTGGCATTATCATTCGGCCGCTGCCAGCCTGTCTGCGCTCATCCACAACAACAACGAGCCGATCATGCGACTGACTACCCGCTTCAGCGGCCTGCTGCTGGCCGCGACCCTGCCCCTGGGGGCCGACGCCGCCCTGCCCGACGAAACCCTGAAAGCCAGCATCAACCCCGAACTGGCCGAACACACCCGGCACTTCAACCAGAAGGTCTACCAGGTGGCCGACAACGTCTGGTCGGCAGTGGGCTGGAACCTCGCCAACAGCGTGATGATCGAGGCGCCCGAGGGGCTGATCATCGTCGACACCGGCGAGTCGGTGGACCAGTCGCGCAAGGTCCTCGCCGAGTTCCGCAAGATCAGCGACAAGCCCATCAAGGCCATCGTCTACACCCACTTCCACCCGGACCACATCAACGGCGTGAAGGCCTTCGTCAGCGAAGAGCAGGTGAAGAGCGGCGAGGTGCGCATCTACGCCCAGGAAACCCTGCTGGACAACGTCGTCACCCAGGGCTCGCTGGTGGGGCCGATCCTCGCCATGCGCTCGGGCTACAGCTTCGGTGTTGCGCTCTCCGACGAGGACAAGCGCGACATGAACGCCGGCCTCGGCCCGCTGGCCCACGAGGGCGCCTCCACCTTCATCGCCCCCACCGACACCTTCCGCGACAGCCTCGACACCACCATCGCCGGGCTTAAGGTGCAGTTCCTCCATGTGCCCAGCGAGGCGCCGGACGAAATCGTCCTCTACCTGCCGGACAACCGCGTGCTCATCAGCGCCGAGGTGACCCAGGGCCCGACCCTGCCCAACGTCCACACCCTGCGCGGCACCAAGTTCCGCGACCCGGTGGTGTGGGTGGCGAGCCTGGACAAGCTGCGGGCCTTCCAGGCCGACGTGATGGTGCCGCTGCACGGCCAGCCGGTGAGCGGGCGGGAGAAGGTGGAGGAGGTGCTGCGCATGACCCGCGACGCCATCGCCTACATCCACGACCAGACCGTGCGCTGGATGAACAAGGGCCTGACCCCCGACGAACTGGTGGAGAAGGTCAAGCTGCCGCCGCACCTGGCCGGCTACACGCCCTACCTGCGCGAGTACTACGGCACCGTGAAGCACAGCGTGCGGCAGATCTACCAGGGCTACCTGGGCTGGTTCCAGGGCGACCCGGTGGACCTCGACCCCATCCCGCCGGCGGAGAAGGCCAAGCGCCTGATCGCCCTCATGGGTGGTCGCGACAAGGTGCTGATGGCGGCCGGCGACGCCTACCTGAAGGGCGACTGGCAATGGGCGGCCGAACTGTCCGGCTACGCCATCCGCGTCGACCACGACGACAAACTCGCCCGCGACATCAAGGCCCGCAGCTTCCGCCGCCTGGGCTACGCCAGCATGAACATCAACTGGCGCAACTGGTACCTGATGAGTGCCATGGAGCTGGAAGGCAAGCTGGAGGGCGACGTGGCGCTGGAAATGTCCCGCCGGGTGCGCGCGGCCTTCCTCTCCCCGGACATGCTGAAGAACCTGCCGGCGCGCATCTTCCTGCAGAACTGGGTGACGCGCATCGACCCGGAGAAGAGCGGCGACGTCGAACTGGCCCTGGGCTTCGCCTTCCCCGACATCGACGAAGCCTGGACCCTGGAAGTGCGCCGCGGCGTGGCCCAGCTCAAGTCCGGCATCGACCCCGCCGTGCCCCTGCGCCTGACCCTCGACAAGCGCTACCTGGACACCGTCATCAGCGGCGAGAACAGCCTGCTCAAGGGCGCGCTGCTGGGGGACGTGAAGGTCGACGGCAACCTGCTGGACATCAAGACCTTCCTCGGCTGCTTCGACTTCGAGGACGCCCCCATCGCTCTCACCGTGCGTTGAGCCGGGCAGGGCGCCTGCCAACCAAAAGTGCGGAGAGCCGTGCCGCCGCCAGGCGGCACACTCTGTCTCCCGCCCCTCACGATGGAGACACCATGCACCTGCCTTCCTTCCTCAAGGGCGCGCTGGCCATGTTCTGGCTGGTGGCGCTGCTCAACGTCATCTACCCCTTCGGCGAGACCCTGCATCGGCCGCTGCTGCTGGTTTCCGCCCTGGTCCTGCTGGCCCACGTCGGCGAGGCCGCGCTGTTCAACCGCAAGCTGCGGGCCCGGCCTTCGCCCTGGCTGGAGCGCATCCAGGTCCTGCTGTTCGGCTTCCTGCACCTGCGCAGCCTGCGTTGAGGCCGAGGGCCATCGCCTGTCATGGCCCTGTAATGGCAACTGCGTAGGAGATGTCGGACCCCGTCGCACCTGGCGGGGTCCCGTCCGTTGAACGATTGGCTGAACCTGGAGCGGGGTGGCGTGTTCAAAACCCTGTCGATGCGCCAGGGGGCGCCGACTTGCGAGGACGCATGCAAGGAGTCCACACCATGAAGATTTCCGCCGAACTGGCGTTGAACAATGCGCGCACGCAACTGGCCCTGATGCGCAGCGCGCCGGACCGCCGGGCGCTCGCCTACCGCTTCGCGGTGGCGCGCGGCTACATCGATGCGCTGCACGATTTCGCCGTGATCGACGCCCAGCAGTGGCGCCAACTGCTCGACGAGGCCGATGCCTTGCGCCTGGAAGCCGATACCGCGTTGCACAGCCTGCCCGTGACCCACCTGCCACTGGGCCGCAGCGTCGCCGAGCCGTCCCCGGCCCAGGTGGCCTGACCGTCTGCACATTGCCGGCCCGGTGGCGGGCGCCGTATGCTCGGCGCCTTTCCCACCTGGGCCGGATGCGATGTTCTCTTCCCGACAGGCCATGCTGGGCCGGATGGAAGTCGCCCATTGCAGCGGCACCGGCCATCGCTTCGCCAAGCACAGCCACGACGAATGCGTCATCGGGGTCAACCTCGTCGGCGTGGAAGAGGTGTGGCTGGACCGGCGCACCTTCAGCGCACAACCGGGCGACATCACCCTCTACAACCCCGGCCAGATCCAGGGCGGCGGCGTGAAGGAGGGCGAGCCCTGGCGCTTCGCCGGCCTCTACCTCTGCGCAGACCGACTGGCTGCCGACTTCGGCCTGGCCCACCTTGAGTTCGAGCGTGCCTGCTGGCGCCAGCCGCGCCTGGGCCAGTGCCTCAGCGAAGCGGTCGTGCTGGGCCTGCAGGCCGACCCCCACGCCCGCGAGCGCGCCGAGGAGCGCCTGCTGGAGGCGCTGGCGCACCTGGTGGATGCCTGCGCCGCACGCCTGCCGCGCAGCACCGCCCTCGGGCGCGGCCCGGTGGCCCGGGTCCAGGCCCTGCTGGCCGACCGCCTGCAGGACGCGCCCGACCTGGAGGAAATGGCCGCGCTGGTGGGCGTCTCGCGCTTCCACCTGCTGCGTGCCTTCCAGAAGGAAACCGGCCTGAGCCCGCGCCAGTGGGCCATGCAACTGCGCACCTGCCGCGCCCGTGGGCTGCTGCGGGCGGGCGTGCCGGCCACCGAGGTGGCCCATGCCCTGGGCTTCGCCGACCAGAGCCACCTCAACCGGCACTTCCGTGCCGCCTACGGCATCACCCCCGGTGAACTGGGACGGCGCCTGCGTGGCCAGACTGCAATCTGATCCAAGTCCGCCCTGGGGCGAGCCGGCATACTCGCGCCTTTCTGGCCGTGCCCTGGGAGCATTCGATGTCGATGGTGTTCATTTCCGCCTTTCTGTTCGGCGTGGCGTTCTGCCTGTCGCCCGGTGCCGTGCTGGCCGAGACCCTGCGCCGGGGCCTGCTGCATGGCTTCCGCCCGGCGTTGATGGTGCAGGTGGGCTCCCTGGCCGGCGATGCCCTCTGGGCGCTGCTGGGGCTGGCCGGGCTGACCCTGCTGCTGGCCCAGGACGCGGTGCGCGTGCCGCTGACCCTGGCCTGCGCCGCCTACCTCGCCTGGCTCGGCTGGCGCAGCCTGGGGGATGCCTGGCGGCTGCCGGAGGCCGATGACGCAGCCGCGCCAGCGGCGGACCGGGGCGCCTTGCTGACCGGTGCGGCGATCTCCCTGACCAACCCGAAGAACATCGTCTACTGGGGCGCCCTGGGCAGTGCCCTGGCCGGCATCGTCGGCGAGGCCCCGAGCCTGGCCCAGACCGCCACCTTCTTCGCCGGCTTCATGACCGCCTCGGTGGCCTGCTGCTTCCTCTGCGCCGGCCTGGTTGCCTGGCTGCGGCGCAACGCCTCGGCCCTCTGGCAACGGGCCAGCCACGGCCTGTGCGGCGTGCTCCTGCTGGGCCTGGCAGCGCTCGCCCTGCGCGGCCTGTAGCCACTGGACGCCGCCGCCCGCGCTGAGGCAGGCTGCCGGGCCCGTGTCCCTGCTGGAGCGTGTCATGTCCGCTGAATTCCGCCGTCCCGTCCCCCTCGCCAAGGCCTATCGCCTGCTCAACCACGGCCCCACCGTGCTGGTCAGCACCGCCCATGGCGGCAAGCGCAACGTCATGGCCGCCGCCTGGGCAATGCCCCTGGACTTCGACCCGCCGAAGGTGGCCGTGGTGCTGGACAAGTCCACCTGGACCCGGCGCCTGCTGGAGGCCGACGGCCATTTCGTGCTCAGCGTGCCGGCCCGCCACCAGGTGGACCTGGTGCAGACCCTCGGCTCCAGCTCGGGCCAGGAACTGGACGCCGCCGGGCACGACAAGTTCGCCACCTGGCAGGTCGGGCACTTCCCGGGCGAACAGGTTGCTGCGCCGCTGATCGACGGGTGCGTCGCCTGGCTGGAATGCCGCCTGCTGCCCGAGGCGCACATTCAGCAGGGCTACGACCTCTTCCTCGGTGAAGTCATCGCCGCCCAGGCCGACAGCCGGGTATTCAGCGAAGGCCGCTGGCATTTCGACGGCCAGGACGACCTGCGCACCCTCCACCACGTCGCCGGCGGGCATTACCTGGTGATCGGCGAGGGTGTGGACGGGAAGGCGTTGTTGAACGGGGAATAGGGCGTACGCCCGCTTACCTTGTGAGTACCGAAACAGCTCTTCTGCTCTAGCGCGCTCGGCGCGCTGGGGTTAGCTGGTGCTCCCAATCGCGCAGGTGCAGCAGCACGTCGGCCAGGGCCTGGGCGGCGGTGGAGAGTTGGTGGCTGGAGAGGCGCAGCAGGCCGACGCGGCGTTCCACTTGCGGGGTGTCGAGGGGGACGCAGCGGGCGCCCAGTTCTTCCATCTGCTGGATGCACAGGCTGGGGACGGCGCTGACGCCCAGGCCCTGGGCGACCATGCGGCCGACGGTGACCAGTTGGTGGCTTTCGAAGGCGACGGGCAGGTGGCCGTGGCGGGCGGCGACGCTGTCTTCCAGCAGCAGGCGCACGGCCGAGGGGCGTTGCAGGGTGATGAAGGGCTCGCCCAGCAGCTCCGCCCAGCTCACCGTGTCGCGTTCGGCCAGCGCGCAGCCGGCCGGCACCACGGCGACGAAGCGGTCGCTGTAGAAGGGTGTGAAGGCCAGGCCTTCCAGGCTCGACGGCTCGAAGGCGATGCCCAGTTCCACGCGGTGGCTGCGCACCATTTCCAGTACCTGTTCGTTGATCACGTCGTGCACGGCGACGTTCACCTTCGGGTGGCGGTCGCGGAACGCTTTCAGCGCCACCGGCAGCAGGTTGCTGGCGAAGGAGGGCATGGCGGCGATGGCGACCTTGCCCAGTTGCAGGGTGAAGTGCTGGTGCAGCAGCTCTTCGGCGTCGTCCCAGTCGGCCAGCAGGCGCCGGGCGATGGGCAGCAGGGTCTCGCCCTCGGGTGTGAGGGCGACGCTGCGGGTGGTGCGCACCAGTAACTGCCCGCCGAGGGATTCCTCCAGGGTCTTGATCGCCAGGGACAGGGCTGGCTGGGACAGGTGCAGGCGTTCGCAGGCCTGGGCGAAGCTCAGGCTCTGGGCGACGGCGAGGAAGGCACGCAGTTGCTTGACGGTCATTTATCAGGATTTCGGATCAATGCTGAGGAAAAACAAAATTAACAAATGAGTCCGTGCGCGAGAAGCTGCATCCCACTCACCGGCCGGCTGGCCAGGCAGAACAACAACAGAGGATCAGCGATGAGCGGACTCGACAAGCGTGTAGGCAGTTACGCGGAAGCCCTCGACGGGCTCACCGATGGCATGACCGTCCTGGCCGGGGGCTTCGGCCTCTGCGGCATTCCGGAGAACCTGATCGCCGAAATCCGGCGGCGCGGGGTGCGTGACCTCACCGTGGTCTCCAACAACTGCGGCGTCGATGGCTTCGGCCTGGGCGTGCTGCTGGAGGACCGGCAGATCCGCAAGATGATCGCCTCCTACGTGGGCGAGAACGCGCTGTTCGAGCAGCAGCTGCTCTCCGGTGAGCTGGAGGTGGAACTCACGCCCCAGGGCACCCTGGCCGAGAAGCTGCGCGCCGGTGGCGCCGGCATCCCGGCCTTCTACACCGCCACCGGCTACGGCACCCCGGTGGCCGAGGGCAAGGAAGCGCGCCAGTTCAACGGCCGTCACTACATCCTCGAACCGTCCATCACCGGTGACTTCGCCATCGTCAAGGGCTGGAAGGCCGACCATTACGGCAACGTGATCTACCGCCACACCGCGCGCAACTTCAACCCGGTGGTGGCCACCGCCGGGCGCATCACGGTGGTGGAGGTGGAGGAGATCGTCGAGCCGGGCGAGCTGGACCCGGCGCAGATCCACACCCCGGGCATCTATGTCGATCGCCTGATCTGCGGGACCTTCGAGAAGCGCATCGAAAAGCGCACCACTCGCTGACCACGACACGACGAATCCGAGGAAACCGACATGGCACTGACCCGCGAACAGATGGCCCAGCGCGTGGCCCGCGAACTGAAGGACGGCTACTACGTGAACCTGGGGATCGGCATCCCCACCCTGGTGGCCAACTACGTGCCCGAGGGCATGGAAGTGATGCTGCAGTCCGAGAACGGCCTGCTGGGCATGGGCGCCTTCCCCACCGAGGCGGAAGTGGACGCCGACATGATCAATGCCGGAAAGCAGACCGTTACGGCGGTCAAGGGCGCGGCGATCTTCGACTCCTCCGAGTCCTTCGCGATGATCCGCGGCGGGCACGTGGACCTCACCGTGCTGGGGGCGTTCGAGGTGGACGTCAACGGCAACATCGCCTCCTGGATGATCCCCGGCAAGCTGGTCAAGGGCATGGGCGGCGCGATGGACCTGGTGGCCGGTGCCGACAACATCATCGTCACCATGACCCACGCCTCGAAGGACGGCGAGTCCAAGCTGCTGCGCCATTGCAGCCTGCCGCTGACCGGGTGCGGCTGCATCCGCAAGGTGCTCACCGACCTGGCCTACCTGGAGATCGAGAACGGCACCTTCATCCTCCGCGAGCGCGCCCCCGGGGTGAGCGTGGAGGAGATCGTCGCCAAGACCGCCGGCCCGCTGGTGGTGCCGGACGATGTGATCGAAATGAGCTTCTGATTACCCTGCCTCCCCGACGCGCCGCCACCACGCATGGCGGTTCCCGGGGCGGTTTTTTATTGACCGGCCAGGTCCGTCGTGGCGTGGCTGAGAGGAGGAATCGACATGCAAGACGTCGTCATCGTTGCCGCCACCCGTACCGCCGTCGGCAGCTTCCAGGGCTCGCTGGCCAACATCCCCGCGCCGGAGCTGGGTGCCGCTGTGATCCGCCAGTTGCTGGCCCAGACCGGCCTCGACGGGGCCCAGGTCGACGAGGTCATCCTCGGCCAGGTGCTCACCGCAGGCTCCGGCCAGAACCCCGCCCGCCAGGCCGCCATCCTCGCCGGGCTGCCCCACGCGGTGCCGGCCCTGACCCTGAACAAGGTCTGCGGCTCCGGCCTCAAGGCCCTGCACCTCGCGGCCCAGGCCATTCGCTGCGGCGATGCCGAGGTGGTGATCGCCGGCGGCCAG
>NZ_JYFT01000047.1:645-57411 GCF_000931385.1 Pseudomonas sp. FeS53a | reverse complement strand
CCCCTGGATCCCCCTCGCCCACCCCCGGCAATTCGCCGTCGTGCGCAAGGGCATCAGCGGCTACCAGCTCAACCCACTGGGGTCGAACAACTTTGCGCGGGTGAGGTTGGAGGGGAGGGAATAACCTGCAGTTCGAATGGATACATCTTTATCCCGTCCCCAACTCACCCAACCAACGCAAGGTCAACTCCGGCTGCCCCGTCGCGGCATCCAGCGCTTCGGCGACGACTTCGAAACCAGCCGAACGGTAGAAACCCACCGCCTTGACGTTGGCGCGGTAGACGTTCAGTTCCAGTGAGTGATGCCGCGCCTTGGCGCTGTCCAGCAGGCGACGGCCGAGTCCGCTGCGCTGGTGGTCGGGGTGGATGAAGAGTGCGGCGAGGTGGTGCTCGACCAGGGACAGAAAGCCACACACCTGGCCGTTTTCTTCCACGACCCAGTTTTCCGCGGCGGGCAGGTAGTGGTTGAGCATGGCGTCCCGCTGGCTGTGCCAGAAGGCTTCGGGGATGAAGTCATGGGCCTGGAGGGAGGCCTCCAGCCAGATGTCCACCAGGTCGGCGTACTCGTCGGGGCGGGCAAGGCGGATCATGTGCAGTCCTGTGCGGGGTCACGTTCGAAGCCGGCGATTATAGGCGCCGGCGAACGTCGGTCTGCAGAAGCGCGCCGGCCCCTTCCTCAGTGGTGGCCGGGAAGGGGGTGATGAGACGCGGTGGTCCGCTTCAGCTACAGCAGCGTCGACGACCTCCCCCGCCAGGTGGAGGCCATACCACTGCCGGGCTCAGGCCAACCCGAACGGATCGTCGATGGAGTGGCTCGGCTGGGTGAACCAGCGCGGGCCGTCTTCGGCCATGTAGAAGTGGTCTTCCAGGCGGATGCCGAACTCGCCGGGCACGCAGATCATCGGTTCGTTGCTGAAGCACATGCCCGGCGCCAGGGGTGTGGCGTCGCCGCGTACCAGGTAGGGGCCTTCGTGGATCTCCACGCCGATGCCGTGCCCGGTGCGGTGCGGCAGGCCGGGGAGCTGGTAGTCCGGGCCGAGGCCGTCGGCTTCCAGGGAGCGCCGGGCGGCGGCGTCCACCGCTTCGCAGGGGGCGCCCAGGCGGGCGGCGTCGAAGGCGGCCAGCTGGGCGCGCTTCTCGGCGTCCCACAGGGCGCGCTGGCGCAGGCTGGGGGTGCCGAAGACGTAGCTGCGGGTGATGTCCGAGAGGTAGCCGTGCAGGCGGCAGCCGGTGTCGATCAGCACCATGTCGCCGTCCCGCAATGGCCGGGGCTGGGCCACGCCGTGGGGGAAGGCGCTGTCGGCGCCGAACAGGACGATGCAGAAGTACGAGCCGCTGGCCCCGACGCGGCGGTGGGCCTGGTGAATGAAGGCCTCCACCTCGGCCGGGGTGATGCCCTCGCGGAGGATGCTGGCGGCGGCCTTGTGCACGGCCAGGGTCATGTCCTTGGCGCGCTGCATCAGGGCGATCTCGGCGGCGGACTTGCGGGCGCGGCAGTGCTGGGTGACGCGGCCGCCGTCGATGAAGCGGTAGCGCGGCGACTCATTGCGCAGGCCGTCGAACATGAAGAACGGCAGGCTCGGGCACAGCGCCACGCAGGCGTCGTCGGCCAGGCCCAGGGCGGCCAGGCGATCCAGCAGCAGGCGGTAGGGGGACTCGTGCTCCTGCCAGGTGCGGATGGCGCCCGGCACCACCTGGAAGCCGCGCACGGTGCCTTCCTCGAAGGCCGGGGCGAGGTATTCCAGCTCGCCCACGGCCGGCAGCAGCGCGCCCACCAGGCGTTCGCTGGGGTGCCACTGCACGCCGGTGAAGTAGCGCAGGTTGGCCCCGGCATGGAGGTACAACGCGCCGATGCCCTGCTCGACCATGAAGCGCTGGGCACGGGCGATGCGTGCGTGGTACTCCGCCGCCTCGATGGGTCGCGCGCCGGCGGTCATGTCGTGCAACTGGGCGAGCGCCGCCTCTGGCGTGCTGCCGCCTACACCCCTGGTCATCCCGTGGTCCTCGCTTGTCTGACAATCCGGCGGCGGAATTTAAGGGAGGCTGAACGAGGCGGTCAAAGGATTTTTTAAGTGTGACTTAATTTTATGGCCGCCGATGCACGTCGCGCGCGCCATTCGACCTTTCGCTGACAGCTTCCCGACAGCTTCAGCCACTATGCTGCGCAGGCCGGGCGACACGATCGCCCGACAGCTCCACCCTTCCCTTGCGCGGTACCGTGCCCACCGCCGGCCACAAGCCGGTGGCCCGGGCGCTTGCGCCGGGACTGCCGCCCGCCGCACCGCTCGGTATACTGGCCGTCTCCCGTCTCCCGTCACCAGAGCACCCGCCATGTCCGTCGACCGCATCGGAGAACGCCTGCGCCGCTACCGGCGTGCCGCGAAGAAGACCCTCAACCAGGTCGCCGCCGAATCGGGGCTCACCGCCAGCTTCCTCTCCCAGGCCGAACGCAACCTGACGGGCGTGTCCATCTCCTCCCTGGCCAACATCGCCAAGTCCCTCGGCGTGCCGATGAACGCACTGTTCGACCAGCCGCCGCAGCCCCAGCCCGACTCCCACCAGAACGAGCGCGTGCGCTACACCATCGAGGGCCAGCCGCTGGCCTACGAGCGCCTGTCCACCTCCTTCCCCGGCAACCTGCTCAACGCGGTGAAGATGAACATGCCGGTGGGCTACCAGTCGGAGCTGATCGCCCACGAGGGCTCGGAGTTCGCCTATGTGCTCTCCGGGCAGATCGTCTACACCATCGACGGTCGCCAGTACCCGCTCGCCGCCGGCGACTCGGTGCACTTCGACGCCGGCAAGACCCACTGCCTGGCCAACGTCGGCGAGAACGTGGCCGAGGTGCTGACCGTCACCACCATGCCGCTGTTCGACGACCGCAACGCCTCCTGACCCCTCGCAATTACCTCGATGCGACGCTCGGTGACGCCTGAATGTAAGTCTTGCTTAATTTCTGTTGACCACTTTTTCAGCATGACTTAATTTCGGCCACGCTTTGGCGTTGGGCAAGGAGCCCCGGCCAGAGCGCTCACCGCTGCACAGGGCCGGCCGCCTGACCCCGGGACCGGAACGCAGCGGGTTGTACCGAGCACGTGCCCGGTCCATAAGGCCGCGAGCCCGTGACGCCCTCAGAAAAAGAACAATCGAGGTCCCGCATGCCCAAGAACACCCTCGTCCAGGCCCTGCTCGCTGCCGGCCTGCTCCTCGGCACTTCCTTCGCCTCCGCCGCCAGCAACCTGGTGTTCTGTTCTGAAGGCAGCCCCGCCGGCTTCGACCCCGGCCAATACACCACCGGCACCGACTTCGACGCCACGGCGGAAACCCTCTTCAACCGCCTGGTGCAGTTCGAGCGCGGCAGCACCCGCGCCGGGCCGGCGCTGGCCGAGTCCTGGGACGTTTCCGAAGACGGCCTGACCTACACCTTCCACCTGCGCCCGGGCGTGAAGTTCCACACCACCGAGTACTTCACTCCCAGCCGCGAGTTCAGCGCCGACGACGTGCTGTTCACCTTCCAGCGCATGCTCGACAGGAACCACCCGTTCCGTAAGGCCTACCCCAGCGAGTTCCCCTACTTCACCGACATGGGCCTGGACAAGAACATCGCCAAGGTCGAGAAGCTGGACGATCACACCGTCAAGTTCACCCTCAACCAGGTGGACGCGGCCTTCATCCAGAACCTGGCCATGCCCTTCGCCGCCGTGCACTCGGCCGAGTACGCCGACCAGCTGCTCAAGGCCGGCACGCCGCAGCTGCTCAACCAGAAGCCCATCGGCACCGGCCCGTTCGTGTTCAAGCGCTACCAGAAGGACGCGCAGATCCGCTTCACCGGCAACAAGGAGTACTGGAAGCCCGAGGACGTGAAGATCGACAACCTGATCTTCGCCATCAACACCGACGCCTCCGTACGCGCCCAGAAGCTCAAGGCCGGCGAATGCCAGGTCACCCTCAATCCGCGCCCGGCCGACATCGCAGGCCTCAAGCAGGATCCGCGCCTGCAGGTACCCTCGCAGCCCGGCTTCAACCTCGGCTACATCGCCTACAACGTCACCCACCCGCCGTTTGACAAGGTGGAGGTGCGCCAGGCGCTGGACATGGCGGTGAACAAGCCAGCCATTATCGAGGCCGTCTACCAGGGCGCCGGGCAACTGGCGGTCAACGCCATGCCGCCGACCCAGTGGTCCTACGACGAGACCATCAAGGGCAGCGAGTACAACCCCGAGAAAGCCAAGGAACTGCTCAAGGCCGCCGGCATCGCCGAAGGCACCGAAATCACCCTCTGGGCCATGCCCGTGCAGCGCCCCTACAACCCCAACGCGCGGCTGATGGCCGAGATGATCCAGGCCGACTGGGCCAAGGTCGGCGTCAAGGCGCGCATCGTCACCTACGAGTGGGGCGAGTACATCAAGCGCGCCCACGCCGGCGAGCACGACGCCATGCTGTTCGGCTGGACCGGCGACAACGGGGACCCGGACAACTGGCTCGGCACCCTCTACGGCTGCGACTCGGTCAACGGCAACAACGTCTCCAAGTGGTGCGACGCCGACTACGACAAGCTGGTCAAGCAGGCCAAGGCCAGCACCGACCAGGCCCAGCGCACCGAGCTGTACAAACAGGCCCAGCAGCGCCTGCACAACCAGGTGCCGATCAGCCCCATCGCCCACTCCACCGTCTACCAGCCCATGAGCCGGAGCGTGGAGGGCTTCCGCATCAGCCCGTTCTCCACCAACTCCTTCTACGGCGTGGCCAACGCCCCGTGAGCACAGGGGCCTGGCGGCTGCCCCCGCCAGGCCCCGGTCTTCCGTGACCCACCCCTCCATCCGCCGCAGAGCGGAGGAGACCTTTTTTCATACCTGCCCCAACGAGTCCGCAAGGAAGCTGCGCTTGCGTGCGACGCCACCGGCTTGCCCGGTGACGACGGCAGTCCGCGCCAGCGCTCCTTGCTTCAAAGCGAAGCAATAACAACAAAGGAGCGAACGACATGAAGAAAGACCATTCCCGAGCGACCCTGGCCCTGGCCCTGCTGGCCGCCACCGGCGCGGCAGGGGCCGAGGAACAGCCCATGCCACCGGTGCCGGAGAACCCCAGCTACGCCGCCCAGGTACAGAACATCCCGGCGGTGGACAAGCCGGTGAAGGGCCAGGCCGGCGCCACCGGGTTCATCGAGGGGCAGAGCCTGACCCTCAGCACCCGCAACTTCGCCGCCCGCGAGCAGATGAAGGACAGCTTCGGCTTCACCATCCCCAAGGATGACGGCCCACAGCGCACCCACAGCCGCCGCGCATGGGTGCAAGGCACCCAGCTCAAGTACAGCTCCGGCTACACCCAGGGCACCATCGGCTTCGGCCTCGATGTCGCCGCGTTCAACGCCATCAACCTGGAACGCGGCAAGGGCCGCATCGGCGGTGGCGGCAACCGCACCCTGGCCGACAGCAACGGCCACGGCGTGGAGGAGTGGTCCAAGCTGGGCATCGCCAACGTGCGCCTGCGCGTCTCCAACACCGAGCTGAAGGCCGGCCGCTTCCAGGTGGACACCCCGGTATTCAGCTACTTCGACAACCGCGCCCTGCCCTCCAGCTTCACCGGCTACGCCATCACCAGCGAAGAGCTGGACAACCTGGCCCTGCAGGCCGGCAGCTTCCGCCGCGTCAGCCCGCGTACCGGCTCGGGCGACGAAGCCTTCACCACCGAGTACGGCACCCGCGAAGTGAAGGGCGAGCACATGCATTACCTGGGCGGCAACTACAAGCCGCTGGAGAGCCTGGAGATCGCCGCCTACGGTGGCCGCTTCGAAGACATCTGGGACCAGTACTACCTGGGCATCACCCACACCCTGGGGGACCGCGAAAACCTCTCCCTGCGCACCGCGCTGAACGGCTACCGCACCCGCGACACCGGCTCGCGCAAGGCCGGCTACATCGACAACAACGCCTGGAGCCTGGCATTCACCCTCGCCCACCAGGCCCACGCGCTGACCCTGGCCTGGCAGCAGATCGACGGCGACGAGTACTTCGACTACGTCCACGAAACGGCGGCCATCTACCTGGCCAACTCCCTGCTCTCGGACTACAACGGCCCCAACGAGAAGTCCGCGCAGATCCGCTACGAGACCGACTGGAGCTACTTCGGCGTCCCCGGCCTGTCCACCACCGCCTGGTACGCCAAGGGCTGGGACATCGACGGCACCCACTACGACGGTGATCGCAACGGCGCCTACGGCAACTACGTCGAAGTGCGCGGCATGGACGGCGAACGCCACCACGAGTACGGGCTGATGGCGGCCTACAAGGTGCAGAGCGGGGCCATCAAGGACAGCACCTTCAAGGTCACCTACATGTCCCACAAGGCCAGCAAGCAGCAGATCGACGGCAGCGTGAACGAACTGCGCGTGGTCAGCACTTTCCCCTTCGACCTGCTCTAGATTGAGACGGGCGCCGCCCAGCGGCGCCCCACAAGGAGACTCACATGCGCATGACGCTCCGTACCCTGCCCCTGCTGGTGGCCCTGGCCGCCGGCGCCCCGCTGGCCCAGGCGGCCAACCTGGTGGTCTGCACCGAAGCCGCGCCGGAAGGCTTCGACATCGTCCAGTACACCGGCGCGGTGACCGCCGACGCCTCCGCCGAAACGGTGTTCAGCCGCCTGGTGGCCTTCAAGCCCGGCACCACCGAGCTGGAACCGGCCCTGGCGGAACGCTGGGACATCAGCCCCGACGGCACCGTCTACACCTTCCACCTGCGCCCGGGGGTGAAGTTCCACACCACCGACTATTTCACCCCCACCCGCACCCTGACTGCGGACGACGTGCTCTGGAGCTTCCAGCGCGCCCTCGACCCCAAGCACCCCTGGCATGAGTCGGCCCAGCGCGGCTACGCCTACTTCGACGCCATGGGCATGCGCGAGCTGATCAAGTCCGTGGAGAAGGTCGACGACCTCACCGTGCGCTTCACCCTCAGCCGCCCCGAGGCGCCCTTCCTCGCCGACATGGCCATGGGCTTCGCCTCCATCTATTCCGCCGAGTACGGCGACCAGCTGCTCAAGGCCGGCAAGACCAACCAGCTCAACCAGCAGCCCATCGGTACCGGCCCCTTCGTGTTCAGCCGCTACGCCAAGGACGCCCAGGTGCGCTACAAGGCCAACCCGGACTACTTCCGCGGCAAGCCGCCGATCGACAACCTGGTGTTCGCCATCACCCTCGACCCCAACGTGCGCCTGCAGAAGGTACGCGCCGGCGAGTGCCAGATCGCCCTCTACCCCAAGCCGGAAGACGTGCCCGGCGTGCGCAGCAACCCCAACCTGGCGGTGGACGAGATCGACGCGCTGCTGACCACCTACGTCGCCATCAACACCCAGCACAAGCCGCTGGACGACGCCCGCGTGCGCCAGGCCATCAACCTCGCCGTGGACAAGCAGGCGATGATCCAGGCCGTGTTCGGCGCCGGCAACGCCAGCGTCGCGGTCAACCCCTACCCGCCGACCCTGCTGGGCTACAACCACCAGGTGCAGGACTGGGCGCACGACCCGGAGAAGGCCCGTGCCCTGCTGGCCGAAGCCGGGGTGAAGGACCTGAAGATCACCCTGTTCATCCGCAATGGCACCTCATCCACCATCCCCAACCCGGCGCTGGCGGCACAGATGATGCAAGCGGACCTGGCCAAGGCCGGCATCCAGATGACCATCCGCTCCCTGGAGTGGGGCGAACTGCTCAAGCGTTCCAAGGGCGGCGAGCACGACATGGTGCTGCTGGGCTGGGCTGGCGACAACGGCGACCCGGACAACTTCCTCGGCCCCAACCTGTCCTGCGCGGCAGCCGAGTCGGGGGAAAACCAGGCACGCTGGTGCAACCCCGAGTTCGAAGCCCTGATCCAGAAGGCCCGCAGCGTCAGCGAACCTGCCGAGCGGGCGAAGCTCTATGAACAGGCCCAGGTGGTTTTCCACCGCGAAGCCCCGTGGATTACGCTGGCGCACCCTAAGCTGTTCAACGTGCGCCGCAGCAACGTCGAGGGCTACGTGATCAGCCCGCTGACCAACAACCACTTCGCCACCACCCGGGTGAAGTAACGGCGCCGTCGCGGCACCCGCTGCCGCGACACCCGACAACAAGAACGACGCCCGCCCACCGTTACCCACGGAAGCGGGCGTGATACCTGAGGAGTCAATCACCGAGATGCTCAGTTTCATTGCTCGCCGACTGGGGCTGCTGATCCCCACCTTCTTCGGCGTCACCCTGCTGACCTTCGCGCTGATCCGCCTGATTCCAGGCGACCCGGTGGAAGTGATGATGGGCGAACGTCGCGTCGATCCCGAAATGCACGCCCAGGCCATGATCCGCCTGGGGCTCGACAAGCCCCTGTACGAGCAGTACCTCACCTACATCGGCAAGCTGGCCCAGGGTGACCTGGGCGAGTCGCTGCGCACCCGCGAGAGCGTCTGGCACGAGTTCCTCACGCTGTTCCCCGCCACCCTGGAACTGGCCCTGGCCGCCCTGCTGTTCGCCGGCACCCTCGGCCTGCTGGCCGGCGTGCTGGCGGCCCTGCGGCGCGGCTCGCTGTTCGACCACGGGGTGATGGGCATCTCCCTCACCGGCTACTCCATGCCGATCTTCTGGTGGGGCCTGCTGCTGATCATGTTCTTCTCGGTCTGGCTGGGCTGGACACCGGTCTCCGGGCGCATCGACCTGCTCTACGACATCGAGCCGAAGACCGGCTTCATGCTCATCGACACCCTGCTTTCCGACGAGGAAGGCGCCTTCGTCGACGCCCTCAAGCACCTCATCCTGCCGGCCATCGTGCTGGGCACCATCCCCCTGGCGGTGATCGCCCGCATGACCCGCTCGGCGATGCTCGAAGTGCTGCGCGAGGACTACATCCGCACCGCCCGCGCCAAGGGCCTGTCGCCGAGCCGCGTGGTGTTCGTGCACGGCCTGCGCAACGCGCTGATCCCGGTGCTCACCGTGTTCGGCCTGCAGGTGGGCACCCTGCTGGCGGGCGCCGTGCTCACCGAAACCATCTTCTCCTGGCCGGGCATCGGCAAATGGCTCATCGAGTCCATCGGCGCGCGGGACTACCCCGTGGTGCAGAACGGCATCCTGCTGATCGCCTGCCTGGTCATCCTGGTCAACTTCGTGGTGGACATCCTCTATGGCCTCGCCAATCCCCGCATCCGTCATCAACGTTGAGGAGCCGACCATGACCATCGCCCAGCCCCCGGTCGAGCCGGCCCTGCTCTACCCCTCGCCGCTGAAGGAGTTCTGGCAGAGCTTCTGCCACAACAAGGGCGCCGTCGGCGGCCTCGCCTTCATGATCCTGATCATCGTCTGCGCGCTGTTCGCCCCCTGGATCGCCCCCTACGACCCCAGCGAGCAGTTCCGCGACGCCATGCTGACCCCGCCGGCCTGGCTGGACGGCGGCCAGTGGCGCTTCGTGCTCGGCACCGACGAACTGGGCCGCGACCTGCTCTCGCGGCTGATCCACGGCGCCCGGCTGTCGCTGCTGATCGGCGTGGCCTCGGTGCTGATGTCGCTGATCCCGGGGATCTTCCTGGGCCTTCTGGCGGGCTTCTTCCCGCGCCTGATGGGCCCCTCGATCATGCGCCTGATGGACATCATGCTGGCCCTGCCCTCCCTGCTGCTGGCGGTGGCCATCGTCGCCATCCTCGGCCCAGGGCTGATCAACACCGTGATCGCCATCGCCGTGGTCTCGCTGCCCTCCTACGTGCGCCTGACCCGCGCCGCCGTGATGGTGGAGCTGAACCGCGACTACGTCACCGCCTCGCGCCTGGCCGGCGCCGGGCTGCTGCGGCTGATGTTCGTCACCGTGCTGCCCAACTGCATGGCCCCGCTGATCGTGCAGGCCACCCTGAGCTTCTCCTCGGCGATCCTCGACGCCGCTGCCCTGGGCTTCCTCGGCCTCGGCGTCCAGCCGCCCACCCCCGAGTGGGGCACCATGCTGGCCTCGGCCCGCGACTACATCGAGCGCGCCTGGTGGGTCGTCTCCCTCCCCGGCCTGACCATCCTGCTCAGCGTGCTGGCCATCAACCTGATGGGTGACGGCCTGCGCGACGCACTCGACCCCAAACTGAAGAACGCCGCCTGAGGAGCCCCCATGAGCCTTCTGGATATCAAGAACCTCTGCGTCCGCTTCGGCGACCTCAGCGCCGTGCCCGTGGTGGACGGCCTCGACCTGCAGGTGAACGCCGGTGAAGTGCTGGCCATCGTCGGCGAGTCCGGCTCCGGCAAGTCGGTGACCATGATGGCCCTGATGGGCCTGATCGACGCCCCCGGCTGGATCACCGCCGACCAGATGCAGTTCGACGGCACCGACATGCTGCGCCTCAAGGGCAGGCAGCGCCGGCACATCGTCGGCAAGGACCTGTCGATGGTCTTCCAGGACCCGATGACCGCCCTCAACCCCAGCTACACCGTGGGCTTCCAGATCGAGGAAGTGCTGCGCCAGCACCTCGGCCTCAAGGGCCGCGCCGCCCGCCAGCGGGCCCGCGAACTGCTGGAGCGGGTGGAGATCCCCGGCGCCGAAAGCCGCCTCGACGCCTACCCGCACCAGCTCTCCGGGGGCATGAGCCAGCGCGTGGCCATCGCCATGGCCATCGCCGCCGAGCCCAAGCTGCTGATCGCCGACGAACCCACCACCGCCCTGGACGTGACCATCCAGGCGCAGATCATGGACCTGCTGCTGAACCTGCAGCGCGAACAGGGCATGGGCCTGGTGCTGATCACCCACGACCTGGCCGTGGTCGCCGAGACCGCCAACCGCGTCTGCGTGATGTACGCCGGCCAGGCCGTGGAGGTGGGCAGCGTGCCGCGCCTGTTCGACGCCCCGGCGCACCCCTACACCGAGGCGCTGCTCAAGGCCATTCCCGAACACAGCGTCGGCAAGCCGCGCCTGGAGACCCTGCGCGGCATCGTCCCCGGCCGCTACGACCGGCCCCAGGGCTGCCTGCTGTCGCCTCGCTGCCCCTACGCCCAGGCCAGCTGCAAGGAACGCCGCCCCAGCCTCGACGCCTACGAACACGGTGCCGTGCGCTGCTACTTCCCGCTCAATTTCGACGAGGTGGCCTGATGAGTGCCGTCCTGACCGCCCGTGACCTGACCCGTCACTACTCCGTGTCCCGTGGCCTGTTCAAGGGCCATGCCACCGTGCGCGCCCTCAATGGCGTGTCGTTCCAGCTCGACGCCGGCAAGACCCTGGCCGTGGTCGGCGAATCCGGTTGCGGCAAGTCCACCCTGGCCCGCGCCCTGACCCTCATCGAGGAGCCCAGCTCCGGCTCCCTGCAGATCGCCGGGCGCGAAGTGGCCGGCGCCAGCAGCGAGGACCGCAAGCAGCTGCGCCGCGACGTGCAGATGGTGTTCCAGAACCCCTACGCCTCCCTCAACCCCCGGCAGAAGATCGGCGACCAGCTGGCCGAGCCGCTGGTGATCAACACCGGACTCTCCAGCGCCGAACGCCGCGAGCAGGTGCAGGCGATGATGCAGCAGGTGGGCCTGCGCCCCGAGCACTACCAGCGCTACCCGCACATGTTCTCCGGCGGCCAGCGCCAGCGCATCGCCCTGGCCCGCGCCATGATGCTCAACCCCAAGGTGCTGGTGGCGGACGAACCCACCTCGGCGCTGGACGTGTCCATCCAGGCCCAGGTGCTCAACCTGTTCATGGACCTGCAAGAGCGCTTCAACACCGGCTACGTGTTCATCTCCCACAACCTCGCCGTGGTGCGCCACGTGGCCGACGACGTGCTGGTGATGTACCTCGGCCGCCCGGCGGAGATGGGGCCGAAGGAGCTGATCTACGAGCGCCCGCTGCACCCCTACACCCGCGCCCTGCTCTCGGCGACCCCGGCGATCCACCCGGACCCGGCCAAACCGAAGATCAAGATCGTCGGCGAGCTGCCAAACCCCCTGGACCCGCCCCCCGGCTGCGCCTTCCACAAGCGCTGCCCCCACGCCACCGAGCGCTGCCGCAGCGAAGTCCCCGAACTGCGCCTGCTCGACGCCCGCCAGGTGGCCTGCCACCACGCCGAGAGCATCGCCGTCTAGCACGAGCCTTGTAGCCCGGCTTCAGCTCGGGATTCCCCTCCCCGGACTGAAGTCCGGGCTACGGCTACGAATCGGTGCTCAACAGGTACGAAAGCGGCAACCGTAGGATGGGCTGAGCTGTGCGAAGCCCATCGTTGCCTGGGTGGCCGGGATTGATGCGGTTCGCCGAGCTCACCGCATCCTACGAGCCGTGCCCGGCGCGGGGGCTGTGGGCTGAAGCACAGCCTTGTAGCCCGGGCTTCAGCCCGGGACTCCCCTCCCCGGACTGAAGTCCGGACTACGGCTACGAATCGGCACTCAACGGGTACGACTGCGGCAACCGTAGGATGGGCTGAGCTGTGCGAAGCCCATCGTCGCCTGGGCGGGTCGGGATTGATGCGGTTCGCCGGGCTCACCGCATCCTACGGACCGTGCCCGGCGCGGGATGTGTGGACGGTGGGCTGAAGCACAGCCTTGTAGCCCGGGCTTCAGCCCGGGATTCCCCTCCCCGGACTGAAGTCCGGGCTACGGCTACGAATCGGCACTCAAGGGGTACGACGGCGGCAACCGTAGGATGGGCTGAGCTGTGCGAAGCCCATGGTTACCTGGGCGCTCGGGATTGATGCGGTTCGCCGGGCTCACCGCATCCTACGGGCCTAGCCCGGCGCAGGGGCGGTGGGCTGAAGCCCACCCTACGGCTCCGCTGCGGCTCTTCTGTGGGAGCGGTTTCAACCGCGAATCTCGGTGCCAAACCAATCGCGAATGAATTCGCTCCCACGCGGAGGACGGTCGCTGCGTGGGGTGGATGGCGCCCTTACACCTACCGGCGGCTTCGACCGCGGCAACCGTAGGATGGGCTGAGCTGTGCGAAGCCCATCGTCGCCTGGGCGGGCCGGGATTGATGCGGTTCGCCGAGCTCACCGCATCCTGCGGGCGGCGCCCAGGGCGGGGGGATGGTGGGCTGAAGCGGAACGCCGCCCGGCCCACACTACGGCTTTGCGGGTTCGAAGAAGCGGCGGAACTGGCGCAGGTCGGCCTGGGCGGTGGGGATATCCACAGGCTCGAAGCGCAGCGTCTGGTGGGCGCTGCATTGGGCCAGGCGGTCGCAGTCGCGGGGGTGGAGCCAGCCGAGGATGGGGTAGCCGCCCATGGTCTGGTGGTCGGCCTGGAGGATGATCGGTTGCCCGTCCGGTGGCACCTGCACGGTGCCGCGCACCACGCCGAGGGACCACTGGCGCGTGGGCGGGCTCAGCGGCTCGCCCTTGAGGCGGGCACCCATGCGGTCGGATTGCGGGCTGAGCTGCCAGGGCTGGGCGAAGAAGGCCTGCACGTCGGAGGGCGCGAACAGCGCGGCGTCACCGCCCAGCATCACCCGCAACGGGCGTTCGGCCCGATAGTCCGGCTGCCAGGGCCAGGGGACGCTGGCGCCACGGGCGAACTGCCCGCCCCCGCCCGGCAACAGGTCGCCGTCGGCCAGGCGAGCGCCGCGGCCGTCCAGCCCGCCCAGGCCTTCGCGGGCCTGGCAGGCGACGCTGCCCAGCACCGGCTCGACGCGAAAACCACCGGCAATGGCCAGGTAGGCGCGCTGACCGCTGCGGGCGAAGCCGAGCCGGAGGCGCTGCCCGGCGTGCACGCGAAAGCGCGACCAGTTCGGCCGCACCACACCGTCCAGCTGGATGGGCAGCTCCGCCCCGCAGAGGGCCAGCCAGGTGTCGCCGAGGCTTTCCAGCTCGACGCCGCCCAGGGCGATCTCCAGCAGCGGCGCCGTCGGGGCGTTTTCCAGCAAGCGGTTGGCCCAGGCAGCGGCATGACGGTCCATGGGCCCCGAGGGGGACACGCCCAGGTGCTGCCAGCCGTGCCGGCCGCCGTCCTGCAGCAGGCTCAGCGGCCCGGCCTTGATGACGCGCAGGCCGCTCATGGCGCCACGCACTCGCGGCGGTAGGTGGCCTCGTCGATGGGCTCGAAGCGCACCCGATCCCCCTGCGCCAGCGGGCAAGGCGGCGTCTGGGCGGGGTCGAACAGGCGCTGCGGGCACAGGCCCAGCAGGTGCCAGCCGCCCGGGGAGGCCTGTGGATAAATGGCCGTCTGCCGTTCGGCGATGGCCAGGCTGCCGGCAGGAACCCGGGTGCGTGGGGTGGCCCGGCGCGGCAGGGCGAGCCGGGCGTCGAGTCCGCCCAGGTAGGCGAAGCCGGGGGCGAAGCCGATGGCGCCGACGCGGTATTCCACCGCGCAGTGCAGGTCGATCACCTGGCCGGGACGCAGCCCGCAGGCCTCCGCCACCGCGCCCAGGTCCTCGCCGCCGTACCAGACCGGCAGGCGGTGCAAACGCCCTTGCTCGTCAGGCGACGGGGCCGACTGCCACTGCTCCAGCAACGGCGCCAGGTCGGCGGCCAGCCGGGCGGGGTCGGTCTGCAGCAGGTCGTAGTGCAGCAGCAGGGTGGTCCAGCCCGGCACCAGCTCGCGGAGCTGCGGGCCGAGCCGCTGGCGGATGGCCTCGGCAAGCCGGGCGATGCGCAGCGGCAGGTGGTCGTCCGGGGTGTCGGCCAGCACCAGCAGCACGGCTTCGGCGCCGACCGGCTCAAGGCGGATCATGAGGCGTCCAGGTGGGCTCGCAGGCGCCGCAGCACCGCCAGGGATTCGGGGTTGTCACCGTGTACGCAGAGGCTGTCGGCCACCAGTTGCAGCGGCTTGCCGTCGATGTCGGGGAAGGACTCGCCCCGGGCGATGGCCACCGCCTGGTCGATGATCTGCTCGGGGTCGCGGTGCACCGCGTCGGGCAGGCGCCGGGGGGCGAGCTGGCCGTCGGAGAGGTAGGCGCGGTCGGCAAAGGCTTCGAACATCAGCGGCACGTCGGCGGCATCGGCCAGTTGCAGCTCGCGGCGGTTGTCGGCCAGGGCCAGCACCATCAGCGGCAGGCCCTTGCGGTAGCTGGCGCAGGCGTCGAGCACCGCTTCGAGCAGAGCGTCGTTGCGCACCAGGTCGTTGTACAGGGCGCCGTGGGGCTTGACGTAGGCGACCTGGGTGCCGGCGGCGCGGCAGAAGGCGTCCAGCGCGCCGATCTGGTACAGCACCACGGCGCGTACTTCCTCGGGGGACAGCTCCATGCGCCGCCGGCCGAAGCCCACCAGGTCCGGGTAGGCCGGGTGGGCGCCGATGGTGACGCCATGGTCCACCGCCAGTTCGACGGTGTTGAGCATGGTGAGGGGATCGGAGGCGTGGAAACCGCAGGCCAGGTTGGCCTGGTCCACCAGGGGCATGGCGTGTTCGTCGTCGCCCAGGGTCCAGGCGCCGAAGCTTTCGCCCATGTCGCAGTTCAGCAGGATTCGATTTTTCATCGCGTGATTATGGCGACAGAGTGCGCCCCACGCGAGGTGGCGTTTGTGCAGTTATCCACAGCGGAGCGCCGTGGCCCGGACGTCAGCCCGGGGTTCCGCTGCCCGGGTACGGGCAGCGGAACCGGCCTGGCGATCAGTACACGTCGCGGCGGTAGCGCCCTTCGTTGGCCAGGCGCTCCAGGCCCTCGTCGCCGAGGACCTCGCGCAGCACGGCATCCACGCCACCGGCCATGCCCTCCAGGCTGCCGCAGATGTAGAACACGGCACCCGCCTCGACCCAGGCTCGCACCTCGTCGGCGGCCTCGCGCAGGCGGTCCTGCACGTAGACCTTCTGCGCCTGGTCACGGGAGAAAGCCAGGTCCAGGCGCTCCAGTTCGCCCCGCGCGAGCCAGCCTTCGATCTCTTCGCGGCAGTAGAAGTCGTGGGCCTGGTTGCGTTCGCCGAACAGCAGCCAGTTACGGCGACGGCCCGCGCGGATGGAGGCCTGCAGCAGGCTGCGCAGGCCGGCCAGGCCGGTGCCGTTGCCGATGAATATGGCCGGCGTGTCGGCTTCGGCCAGGTGGAAGCGGGCATTGCGGCGCAGGCGCAGCGGCACGCTGGCGCCCACCGGCAGGTAGTGGGTGAGCCAGCCGGAGGCGATGCCGAGGGCGCCGTCGGCGCGGCGTTCCTGGCGCACGATCAGCTCCAGGGTGCCGTTGACCGGCAACGAGGCGATGGAGTACTGGCGCTGGGCGAGCGGTACCAGGGCATCCACCAGGGCCTGGGCGTGCAGCCCGACCAGATGTTCGAAGCTGTCCGGCAGCACGCGCCCTTCCAGTGCCTGGCGCAGCGGCAGGGTGCGGCCGTCGAGCTGCACCGCCGCTTCGCCGTCCAGGCCGTGGCGGGCCAGCCAGGCGGCCACCACCGGCTCGCCCTGGCAGGGCAGGATGTCCACCAGGTCGCCCGCGTCCCACTGGGCCGCAACCCCTGCCGGGGCGCTCAGGCTCAGTCGCCAGGTCGAGGCACCCTGACTGCCGGGGTTGAGGTGCTCGCGGGCGCTCAGGGTCCAGGTCTCGAAGGGCGCCTCTTCCCAGGTGGGCACCACGTCGCTGCCGGAGAGCGTCGCCAGGTGCCGCTGCCAGGCCTGGATGGCCTGGCCGTCGCCGTTGTCCACCTCGACGGTGTCGAACAGGGTCAGCGCGCCCTGGTTGGCGAGCCAGTCCTGCAGGCGGTGGGCGAAGCCGCAGAAGTGCTGGTACTGGCGATCCCCCAGGGCCAGCACGGCGTAGCGCAGCTCGCCCAGGGCCGAGGCCTGGCCGAGCACGCGGCGCTCGAAGCCACGGGCGCTGTCGGGGGCCTCGCCATCACCGAAGGTGCTGACCACGAACAGGGCATTGCGGGCCTGGGCCAGTTGCCCGGCATCCAGCTCGCCCAGGGACTGCACGCGCACCGGCACGCCGGCGGCCTGCAGTTGACCGGCGGTCTGCCAGGCCAGTTGTTCGGCGAAGCCGCTCTGGCTGGCGAACCCCACCAGCCAGGCGTCGGCCCCGCCCTGCCCGCCCAGGTCGCCACGGGCGGCCCGTACCGCGCGCTTCTTGCGGCGGCGGTCGAGGTAGAGCAGCCAGCCGGTGATGAAGAACAGGGGCATGGCCAGGCTCGCCAGCATCATCAGGATGCGCCCCGGCAGGCCGAAGTACTCGCCCACGTGCAGGGCATAGACGCTGGTGAGCAACTGGGCCTTGAAGCTCTTCTCGGTGTAGCGCTCCACCCGGCTGACGGTGCCGGTGGCCGGGTCGAGGGTGATCTGGTTGAGGGCGCGCGGGTGGGCGGCGTCCTTGAGCAGGAAGAAGACGGTGGCCGGCTGGCCGCCCACCGGGGGTAGGCGCAGGTTGTAGGCGCTCAGCTCCGGGCCGGCGGCGTCGCGGATGCTCGCCCACACGGCGTCGTAGTCCACCACCAGCGGCGGGCCGGCGGGGGCCTGCATGCCACCTGGGCGGCCACGGCCTTCGCCCCGGCGCTCGCCCGGCTTGCCCTGCTCCCCGGCGGGGGCATCGGCCAGCAGGCGGTTGAGGCCTTCGCGGTACCACTCGTAGGACCAGAACAGGCCGGTCAGCGCGGCCAGGAGGTACAGCAGCAGGCACCAGGTGCCGGCCACGGCGTGCAGGTCCCAGTTGAAGCTGCGGCCCTTGCGCGACCAGTCCAGGGTCAGCCAGGCGCGCCAGCTCGCGGCCTGGCGCGGCCAGCGCAGGTAGAGGCCGGAGAGGCAGAAGAAGATGAGGGCCAGGGTGCTGGCGGCGGTGATCTGCTTGCCGGTCTCGCCCATGGCGAGGAAGCGATGCAGTTGCAGCATCAGGCCGAAGAAGGCCTCGCCGGAAGGTTCGCCCAGCAGTTCGCCGGTGTAGGGGTCGAACCAGCGCATGGGCCCACGGCGTTCGCCCGGTGGCGGGGTGAAGAAGACCCGTGCGGCTTCGCCGCCTTCGGTGCGCACCCAGAGGCCGGCGACCGTCTTGCCCGCGGCGGCTTCGATGCGGCTGACCAGCTCGGCGGGGGGCAACACGCCGCCCTCGCGCACCTCCACCTGGAGGGTGTCGCGGTTGAACAGCTCGAGGATCTCCTCCTGGAAGCTGTAGGCCGCGCCGGTGACGCCCATGAGGGACAGCACCAGGCCCGCACTGATGCCGAGCAGCCAGTGCAGCTGGAACAGGATCTTCTTGAACACGTGTCAGTCCTCGGGAGCGGGCCGGGCGGCCCGCCGTATCGCTGGATCGGAACGGCAACCATGCCGGAACGCGGCGATTCTATTTGAGAACCTGACGCATCAGATCGCGATTCCGAAGTTTTACCTTTTATTTACAGCCAGGCCGCGAGCCGCTCTAGGACGCGGCTCACGAACAATCCCCATCAGAACGAGTAGGTGGCGGAGAGGATCGCCGAGCGGGCGTCGCCGTATTCGATGGCGGACGAGCGGGCGTTGGTGCCGTTCTGCTGGCGCACACGCTCCACGTAGTCCTTGTCGAACAGGTTGTTGACGTTCAGCTGCAGGTCGAGGTTCTCGTTGACCTTGTAGCCGAGCATGGCGTTGTGCACCCAGTAGGCGTCCAGCTTGGCGGTGGTGCTGGAGCTGACGTTGCGCTCGCTGACGTAGCGGGCGCCGTAGCCCAGGGTCCAGCCGGCAGGCAGCTCGTAGGTGGTCCACAGGTTCAGCGAACGCGGCGGGGTGTTGCCCAGCGCCTGGCCTTCACGGGCGATGCCGGCGGCGGTGTCGGCGGCCTTGAGGGTCTCGCTGTCGAGGAAGGTGTAGTTGGCGAAGACGTCCCAGCGCTCGCTGATGTGGCCGGTCACGCCCAGTTCGACACCCTGCACGCGCTGCTTGCCGGCCAGTTGGGTGGAGCCGTCGGCCATGGTCTCGCGGGCGTTGGTCTTGTCGACACGGAACAGCGCGCCGTCCAGTTCGAGGCGGCCGGCCAGCAGTTCCCACTTGGTGCCCAGCTCCCAGGTCTCGTTCTTCTCCGGGTCCAGGTTCTCGGTCAGGGCGCTCAGGCCTGTTCCGCTAGAAGCAATACTTTCGGCGCTCGGGTTGAAGGAGTTGCCCCAGGCGACGTAGAAGCGGCCGTTCTCCACCGGTTTGTAGACCAGGCCGGCGCGGCTGCTGAGCTTCTTGTCCTTGGATTCGAAGTCACCGTTTTTCACCTTGGTGGGGGAATAGGTCTTGGCGCGACCGTCGAACCAGTCATAGCGCAGCCCCACGTTCAGGTCCCACTGCTCGTTCAGCGCAATGGTGTCGAAGACGTAAACCGCCTTGTCATCCAACTGATTCCGACCATAGGCGTTCGGGGTTGCGAGCTGCTTGTTGATCGGCCCGCTCCAGTAGCCGGGCGGGTTGGACAGGCTGAAGCCGGTGCTCGGGTACAGGGGAGTGCCCAGGCCGTGGTTGTAGGTCTTGAGCGCGTACTCCTCGCGGGAGATTTCCGCGCCGGTGACGATCTCGTGGTGCAGGCCGGCGGTGTCGGCGCTGATGCGCAGGTTGGTCTGGTTGATCCACAGCTCGGTGGTGGCATCACGGCCGTAGGCCTGCGGCCCGGCGGGCAGGTAGTTGCCAGCGGGTACGCCGGTCAGGTTGACGTGGGAGGCGGACACCACGGTGTCGCGGTCCACGCGGCTGTAGCGGGTCAGGTTCTGCAGGCGCAGGTTTTCGTTGAAGTCGTGTTCGAGGTTGGCGGTGAACGCGTTCTGCTCGATTTCTTCCTTGTCCAGGTTCTTCCAGCCGAAGTAGTCGTTGCGGTCGACGCCGGCCAGCTTCTTGCCGTCCAGGGCCGGTACGCCGTAGTCGGGCAGGTTGTCGTCGGTCTGGTGGAAGGCGCTGAGGGTCAGGCGGGTGGCGTCGCTGAAGCCCAGGCGCAGGGACGGGGCGACACCCCAGCGCTCGCGGTCGATCTCGTCGCGGCCGGGTACGTCGTTCTCGTGGGCCATCAGGTTCAGGCGGAAGGCGCTGTCGGTGCCGACCTCTTCCAGCGGCTGGTTGGTGTCCAGGGTCAGGCGGTGGTAGTTGTCGGTGCCCAGGCCCGCGCCGATGCGGGTGAAGGCGCGGCCCATGGGCTGCTTGCTGATGAGGTTGATGCTGCCGCCGGTGGTGCCGGCGCCGCCGAACACCGAGTTCGGGCCCTTGATGACCTCCACCTGCTCGATGTTGAAGGTGTCGGTGCGGCTGGTCTGGGCGCTGTCGCGCAGGCCGTCGATCTGGATGTTGCTGTTGGCGGAGAAGCCACGGATGTTGATGCTGTCACCGGAGCCGCCACCGCCCTCGCCGGCGTTGAAGGTGATGCCGGAAACGTTGGAGAGCACCTGGCGCAGGCTCAGGGCCTGCTGCTCCTGGATGATCTCCTTGGGGACGACGGTGACGGTCTGCGGGGTGTCCAGCAGCGGTGCGGTGTACTTGGCGGAGGCCGACTCGGTGACCTTGTAGGTCTTCTCGGCCTTGCCGTCGACGTTGACGGTGCCGAGTTCGAGTTTGTTCGAGTCCGCCGCCAGGGCGAGGCCGCTGGCCGAGGCGGAAACCAGGCCGATGGCGGAAGCCAGCAGTGCGCGTTGCGGCAGGCCGTTCTTGTTGCTCATAAGAATCACTCCCCAGTGAAGATGGGGCGCGATTCTATTTGCGAATGTTTATCAGTAAATATTTACCTGCTCATCTTTACATAATCTTTACAAAACTCGGAAAAACCCTACAAAGAGAATCAAGCGTCGAACATTGCCAAAACCGGCACAAGAAGAATCGAACGTGCGCGTTCCACGCCGATCCGCCTGGGGCGTCCAGCCATGAACGGGCAACGGTGCCGTACGAATGTCAGGGGTTTGGCCAGAGCCGCGAAGGGTCGATGGCGGCCAGGTGGGTGCAGCCGGTGAGCGCCATGGTCACCTCCAGCTCGGTGCGCAGCAGGTGCAGCACGTGAGCGACGCCGGAAGCACCGGCCGTGGCCAGGGCCTGGACGTAGGGCCGCCCCACCATGACCGCGCGGGCGCCCAGGGCCAAGGCCTTGAACACGTCGCTGCCGCGCCGCACGCCGCCGTCGAGGATCAGCGGCACGCGCCCGGATACGGCGTCGGCGATGGCCGGCAGCACGTCCAGTGTCGCCGGCAGGCCGTCGAGGGTGCGCCCGCCATGGTTGGACACGACGATGCCGGCCACGCCCTGCTCCACCGCGCGCACGGCGTCGAGGGGGTTCATCACGCCCTTCACCCACACCGGCAGGTGTGTCAGGGATTGCAGCCATTCCAGGTCGCGCCAGGTGGGCGCGTGCTGCAGCAGGGTGCTGCCGAACAGCGGGCTGGCGCCGGGCTGGGCCACGCTGGGGGGCAATGTGCGCATGCCCCGCAGGTTCACCGCCTCGATGCCCTCGGGAAGCTGGAAGCCGGCACGCTGCTCGCGGTTGCGCAGGCCGTTCACCGGGGCGTCCACGGTGACCATCAGGCCGCGATAGCCGGCGGCTTCGGCGCGCCGCACCAGCTCGCGGGTGAAGTCGCGGTCTGGCTGGATGTAGAGCTGGAACCAAAGGGGCGCCTGGGCGGCCTGAGCGATGGCTTCGAGGCTGACGCTGGCCTGGGTGCTGACCACCAGGGCGGCGCCCATGGCCGAGGCGCCCAGGGCGCTGGCCAGTTCGCCGTCCGGGTGGGCCAGGCGCTGGAAGGCCACCGGGGCGAGCAGGATGGGGTAGTCCAGCGTCAGGTCGCCGAGCTGCACGCGGGTGTCGCCGCTGCCCAGGTCTTCCAGCACGCGGTTGAGCAGGCGCACGCGGCGGAACGCGGCGAGGTTGTCGGCCAGGGTCTGCTCGTCCGCCGCGCCGCCGCTGAGGTAGGCCCAGGCGGCGGGGCTCATGCGTTCACGGGCGAAGGCCTCGTAGTCGCCGACGGCGGCGATCTCGGCGGGAATCCGCGGCAACGGCGGCAGGCTCATGGGGCGTTCCTCAGGTCTCAGGTGGTCGACCAGTGCCGCAACAGGTTGTGGTAGACGCCGGAGAGCTGCACCAGCGCGGGGTGCTCGGGCACGCTCTGGCCGAGCTGCTGGATGGCACCGTCCAGCTCCAGCAACATGGCGCGCTGGTTGTCCTCGCGCACCAGGCTCTGGATCCAGAAGAAGGCAGCCAGCCGCGCGCCCCGGGTGACCGGTTCGACGCGGTGCAGGCTGCTGCCGGGGTAGAGCACCAGGTGGCCGGCGGGCAGCTTGACCCGGTGGCTGCCGTAGGTGTCTTCCACCACCAGTTCGCCGCCCTCGTAGTCGTCCGGGTCGCAGAAGAACAGGGTGGCGGACAGGTCGCTGCGCACCCGGTGGTGGGTGCCGGGGACGCTGAAGATGGCGTTGTCGATGTGGTTGCCGTAGGTGCCGCCGCCGCTGTAGCGGTTGAAGCGTGGCGGCAGCACCTTGAGTGGCAGGGCGGCGGCGATGAACTGCGGGTGGCTGCCGAGGCGGTCGACGATGAAGTCGCCGATCTGCTGCGCGAGGGGGTCGTCCGGGGCCAGTTGCTGGTTGTCCTTGCTGCGCACGGCCATGTGCCCGGCGGTGCTGCGCCCGTCCACCCAGGCGGCGCGCTCCAGGGCTTCGCGGCACTGGCGCACTTCGTCGGCGGTGAGGACGTCGGGGATATGGAACATCACGCGGGCTACCCTCCCGGGCCGAACAAAGGCTGCTGATAAGCGTTCGCAAATGAGGCGCTCATCTTACTCGCCTGCCGGCAGCCAAGGAACCGGGACAAAGCGCCGCGCCCGCAGGCGCGGCGGGGCCGTCAGAACGACAGGGTGGCGTTGAGGGTGGCGGCGCGGGCGTCGCCGTACTCGATGGCGGAGGAGCGGGCGCCGGTGCTGCCTGTGCCCTGCTGGGTGCCGAGCTGGGTGCGGACGCGCTCGACGTACTGGCGGTCGAACAGGTTGTCCAGGTTCAGTTGCAGGTCGAAGGAGTCGCTGACCCGGTAGCCGAGCATGGCGCTGTGGACCCAGTAGGCGGCGAGCTTGACGCCGTCGTCACTGGCGGTGAGGTTGCGCTGGCTGACGTAGCGCGCGCCGTAGCCGACGCGCCAGCCACCGTCGAAGTCGTAGGTGGACCAGAGGTTGAATGACTGCGGCGGGGTGTTGGCCAGGGCCTGGCCCTTGGCCGAGACGCCGACGCGCTCGTTGACGGCCTTGAGGGTCTCGCTGTCCATGAAGGTGAAGGTGCTGAACACCTTCCAGCGCTCGTTGAGTTCGCCGGTCAGCCCCAGCTCCAGGCCCTGCACGCGCTGGTTGCCGGCGAGGAGGGTGGTGCCGTCGACAAGCTGGGTGCGGGCGTTGAGCTTCTCGACGCGGAACAGCGCGGCGTCCAGCTGCAGGCGCCGCTCCAGCAGCTCCCACTTGGTGCCCAGCTCCCAGGTGCGGTTCTTCTCCGGGTCGAGCTTCTCGGTGGCGGCGCTGAGGCCGGCACCGTTGGTGGCGATGTTCTCCGCACTGGGGTTGAAGGAGGTGCCGTAGGCCAGGTAGAAGCGCCCGTTCTCCACCGGTTTGTAGACCAGCCCGGCACGGCCGCTGAGGTGCTCGTCGCTGGAGCGGTTGTCGGTGGCCACCCAGTTGCCTTTGGTGAGCTTGTAGTCGTCAGCGTCGCCGTCGAGCCAGTCGTAGCGCAGGCCGAGGTTGAGGTCCCACTGCGGGTTCAGGGCCAGGGTGTCGAAGGCGTACAGGGCGCGGTCGTACAGGCGGGTGGCGAGGTAGCCGGAGTTGCTTCGCTGGGCCGGCCCGCTCCAGTAGCCGGGCGGATCGGCCAGGGGGTAACCCTCGTCGGGGAACTTCAGGCCGTAGTCATAGGTGGTGCGGTGGTAGGTCTCGCGGGAGAACTCCGCGCCGGTCACCAGGGTGTGGCCGATGCCGAGGGTGTCGAACTCGGCGGTGAGGTTGGTCTGGTTGATCCACATGCGGCTGGTGACGTCGCGGCCGTAGGCCTGGGGGCCGGCGGGCAGGTACTGGCCGGGGGCGAGGACGGGGCCCGGCGCACCACTACCGCGGCGGCGGTCGAGGTTGATGTGGGCGGCGGAGATCACCGTGTCGCGCTCCACCTCGCTGTAGCGGGTGAGGTTCTGCAGGCTCAGCTGGTCATTGAAGCGGTGCTCCAGGCGCACGGTGAAGGCGTCGCTGTCGATGCGCTCGCGGTCGAGGTTGCGCCAGCCGAAGTAGGCGTTGCGCTTGACCCCGGCCACGCGTTTGCCGTCGAAGGCCGGGACGCCGTAGTCCGGGTCGTTGTCGTCACGCTGGTGGAAGTAGCTCAGCGTCAGGCTGGTGTCCTCGCCCAGGCCCAGCAGCAGCGAGGGGGCGATGCCCCAGCGCTCGCGCTCCAGGCGCTTGCGGCCGGGGATCTCGTCGTCGTGGGCCATGAGGTTGAGGCGGAAGGCGCTGCCGCTGCCCAGCTCCTGCAGGGGCTGGTTGGTGTCCAGGGTGAGGCGCCGGTAGTGGTCGCTGCCCAGGCCCAGGCCGAGTCGGCTGAAGGCTTCGAAGCCCGGCTGCTTGCTGATCTGGTTGACGCTGCCGCCGGTGGTGCCGGCGCCGCCGAACACCGAGTTGGGGCCCTTGATGACCTCCACCTGCTCGATGTTGAAGGTGTCGGTGCGGTTGTTCTGGGCGCTGTCGCGCAGGCCATCGATCTGCAGGTTGGTGCTGGCGGAGAAGCCACGGATGTTGAGGTTGTCCCCCGAGCCGCCACCGCCCTCCCCGGCGTTGAAGGTGATGCCGGAGACGTTGGAGAGCACCTCGCGCAGGCTCAGGGCCTGCTGGTCGCGCATCACTTCGGCGGGCACCACGGTGATGGTCTGCGGGGTGTCGAGCAGGGGCACGGCGTTCTTCGCCGAGGCGGAGCGCTCGGTGCGGTAGCCGTCGCTGCGCCGCTCTTCGACGTGCAGCGTCTCCAGCTCCAGGCTGGCGCTGCTGCGCGGTGGCTCGGCGGCGACGAGGGGGCCGGCGGCCAGGCCGATGCCGACGGCGAGCAGGGTGCGTGGGCCCGGTTGCGGGCGCAGGGCAAGGCGTTTCATGGAAGGTCCTCCCGGTGGTGAGGGGAGGCAACCTATTTGATAAGAATTCTCATGAACATCCGCAAAAGCACGCTTGGGAAATGCCCTTGCGGCAAACGGATTCCACCTACACGAAAACGACAAAGCCCGCCGTGAAGGCGGGCTTTGTCGGGATGAAGCCCTTACACGTAGTAGGACTTCAGCGGCGGGAAGCCGTTGAATTCCACCGCGCTATAGCTGGTGGTGTAGGCACCGGTGGAGAGCCAGTAGAGGCGGTCACCGCTGGCCAGGTTCAGCGGCAGGCCGTACTTGTAGTTCTCGTACATGATGTCGGCGCTGTCGCAGGTGGGGCCGGCGATCACCACTTCTTCCATCTCGCCCTTCTTCTCGGTCCAGATGGGGAACTTGATGGATTCGTCCATGGTTTCGATCAGGCCGGAGAACTTGCCCACGTCGGTGTAGACCCAGCGCTCGACGGCGGTGCGGGACTTGCGCGCCACCAGCACCACTTCGCTGACGAGGATGCCGGCGTTGGCGATCAGGGAGCGGCCCGGCTCGAGGATGATCTCCGGCAGTTCGTCGCCGAAGTCTTCCTTGAGGAAGCGGGTGATCTCCTCGGCGTAGGTCTCCAGGCTGTTGGTGCGCTGGATGTAGTTGGCCGGGAAGCCGCCGCCCATGTTGATCATCTTCAGGGTGATGCCGTCCTCTTCCTTCAGGCGCTCGAAGATCACCTTGACCTTGGCGATGGCGGCGTCCCAGACGTCGATGTCGCGCTGCTGGCTGCCGACGTGGAAGGACACGCCGTAGGGGTCCAGGCCCAGCTGCTTGGCGAGGATCAGCAGGTCCAGCGCCATGTCCGGGTTGCAGCCGAACTTGCGCGACAGCGGCCAGTCGGCGGAGGTGGAGCCCTCGGTGAGGATGCGCACGTAGACCTTGGCACCCGGGGCGGCCTTGGCGATGTTGCGTAGGTCGGCCTCGGAGTCGGTGGCGAACAGGCGCACGCCCTTCTCGTAGAAGTAGCGGATGTCGCGGGCTTTCTTGATGGTGTTGCCGTAGCTGATGCGCTCCGGGCCGACGCCGGTCTTCATCACCTTGTCCAGCTCATAGATGGAGGCGATGTCGAAATTGGAGCCCTTCTCGCGCAGCAGCTCGGTGATCTCGGTGGCCGGGTTGGCCTTCACCGCGTAGTAGATCTTGGCGAAGGGGAAGCAGCTGACCAGCTGGTCGTAGGAGTCGGCGATGGTCTGCTTGTCGATCACCACGAAGGGGGTCTCGTGCTGATCGGCAAAGGCCTTCATGCGCTGGAAAGTGGCGGGTGCGAAATAGTCTTCGACCTTGATCGACATGCTAGGGACTCCAAATGGCTGAACGGTTCTGAAAAGGTGGAGTGGTTTCGTGACATACGAAACCGCGAACGCCTGACAGTTTCCCCACTTTGGTTCGCCTACTTCCCAAGGCATGTCGCCGAGCATCACCGGTACCGGGCAAGGGCGCCGGTAACCTCTCGTCGTCAGTACTTGAGCCGGATGGATCGTTTCCAGCATGGACGTTCGGGCGCGCACTTTAGGACTGCATGTCCTACATGGCAACCAGAAAATGCCGCCGTTTCGCATCCGATTGTCGCTTGCGTGGTTGATTGTTTTTTATCCTCAACGAAGCGTCCGGAATGCTGCACAAAACCGCGTTCTTGAGCCCCTTCACGGATTTTGCGTTGGCCTGGCGGAACACGTTCCGTATCCTTCCCGACTTCCCCCATGGACAGGCCCACACGAAGGAGTCGCATGCTCGATCTCGCCGCCAGCTTCATCGTCTTCACCACCTTCATCACCTACCTCAACTACCGCTTCACCCGGCTGCCGCCGACCATCGGCATCATGGCCACGGCGCTGCTGTTCTCGGCCATCGCCATCGGCCTGTCCGAGCTGGGCTACCCGATCCTCCACGAGGAGTCCCGCGAGCTGCTGCGGCGCATCGACTTCTCCTCGGTGCTGATGACCTGGTTCCTCCCCGCGCTGCTGTTCGCCGGTGCGCTGCACGTGGACCTGCGCGACCTGCACAGCTACAAGTGGCCCATCGGCCTGCTGGCCACCGCCGGTGTGCTGGTGTCCACCCTCGCGGTGGCGTTGCTGGCGTACTACAGCTTCGGGCTGTTCGGCTGGCACGTGGACTTCATCTATTGCCTGCTGTTCGGTGCGCTGATCTCCCCCACCGACCCCATCGCGGTGCTGGGCATCCTCAAGTCGGCCGGGGCGCCGAAGCCGCTGGCGACCACCATCGTCGGCGAGTCGCTGTTCAACGACGGCACGGCGGTGGTGGTGTTCGCCATCCTGCTGAGCGTGCTGAACCTGGGCGAGGCGCCCACGGTGGCCGGCGTGGCCGGGATGTTCCTGCACGAGGCGGTGGGCGGCGTGCTGTTCGGCGCGGCCCTGGGCTACGGGGTGTTCCTGATGATGCGCAGCATCGACCAGTACCAGGTGGAGGTGATGCTGACCCTGGCGCTGGTGATCGGCGGCGCGGCGCTGGCCAACCACCTGCACGTGTCGGCGCCGCTGGCGATGGTGGTGGCGGGCCTGATCATCGGCAACCACGGCCGCACCCTGGCCATGTCGGACGAGACCCGCCGTTACCTGGACAAGTTCTGGGAGCTGATCGACGAGATCCTCAACGCCCTGCTGTTCGCGCTGATCGGCCTGGAGCTGCTGTTGCTGCCGCTGAGCTGGCTGCACGTGGCGGCGGCCATGGCCCTGGGGGCATCGGTGCAGCTGTCGCGCCTGCTGACCCTGGCACCGGCCATCGTCCTGCTGCGGCAGAAGGCCCTGGGCCGTCGCCAGGTGCCCCGTGGCGCGATCCGCATCCTCACCTGGTGCGGCCTGCGCGGCGGTGTGTCGGTGGCCCTGGCGCTGTCGCTGCCACCGGGCGAGGAGCGCGACCTGCTGCTGACCCTGACCTACATCGTGGTGCTGGTGTCGATCCTGGTGCAGGGCCTGTCGATCGGCTCGCTGGTGCGCTGGATCTACCCCGGCCAGGCGCCGCGCGGCGAGCAAGGCGAACACTAGCCCTGCACACCGGATCGCCGGCCTCTACTGAAGCCGGCGATCCGCTATAATCCCGCGCTTTTCCGGGCTCCCTGCCCGCCCACGTTTCCAGCCAGGCAAGCACCCATGACCATCCAGGCCGCCGAAGTCGCCAAACGCCGCACCTTCGCCATCATTTCCCACCCGGACGCCGGTAAGACCACCATCACCGAGAAGCTGCTGCTGATGGGCAAGGCGATTGCCGTCGCCGGCACCGTGAAGTCGCGAAAGTCCGACCGTCACGCCACCTCCGACTGGATGGAGATGGAGAAGCAGCGCGGCATCTCCATCACCACCTCGGTGATGCAGTTCCCCTACCGCGAGCACATGATCAACCTGCTCGACACCCCCGGCCACGAAGACTTCTCCGAAGACACCTACCGCACCCTGACCGCGGTGGACTCGGCGCTGATGGTCCTCGACGGCGGTAAAGGCGTCGAGCCGCGCACCATCGCGCTGATGGAAGTCTGCCGCCTGCGCGACACCCCAATCGTCAGCTTCATCAACAAGCTGGACCGCGACATCCGCGACCCCATCGAGCTGCTCGACGAGATCGAGGCGGTGCTGAAGATCAAGGCCGCGCCCATCACCTGGCCGATCGGCTGCTACAAGGACTTCAAGGGCGTGTACCACCTGGCCGAAGACAAGATCATCGTCTACGTGCCGGGCCACGGCCATGAGCGCATCGAGACCAAGGTCATCGAGAAGCTGGACTCCGACGAGGCCCGCGCGCACCTGGGCGATCTCTACGACAACTTCCTCGAAGAGCTGGAGCTGGTGCAGGGCGCCTGCCACGTCTTCGAGAAGGACGCCTTCCTCAAGGGCGAGATGACCCCGGTGTTCTTCGGCACCGCGCTGGGCAACTTCGGTGTCGACCAGGTGCTCGACTGCATCGTCGACTGGGCGCCCAAGCCGCTGCCCCGCGCCACCCACGAGCGCAGCGTCGAGCCCACCGAGGAGAAGTTCTCCGGCTTCGTGTTCAAGATCCAGGCGAACATGGACCCGAAACACCGCGACCGCATCGCCTTCATGCGCATCTGCTCGGGCAAGTACGAGAAGGGCATGAAGATGCGCCACGTACGCCTGGGCAAGGACGTGAAGATCGCTGACGCGCTGACCTTCTTCTCCAGCGAGCGTGAGCAGCTGGAAGAGGCCTTCGCCGGCGACATCATCGGCCTGCACAACCACGGCACCATCCAGATCGGCGACACCTTCACCGAAGGCGAAGCCCTGGGCTTCACCGGCATCCCGCACTTCGCCCCGGAACTGTTCCGCCGCGTGCGCCTGAAGGACCCGCTGAAGTCCAAGCAGCTGCGCCAGGGTCTGCAGGAGCTGGCCGAGGAAGGCGCCACCCAGGTGTTCTTCCCCGAGCGCAACAACGACATCATCCTCGGTGCCGTCGGCGTGCTGCAGTTCGACGTGGTCGCCAGCCGCCTGAAGGAGGAATACAAGGTGGAATGCGCCTACGAGGCGATCAACGTCTGGTCGGCGCGCTGGATCGAGTGCAAGGACGAGAAGAAGCTCAAGGAGTTCCAGGACAAGGCCTTCGAGAACCTCGCCGTGGACGGCGGTGGCCACCTCACCTACCTGGCACCGACCCGCGTGAACCTCAGCCTGATGGAAGAACGCTGGCCGGACGTGAAATTCCGCGCCACCCGCGAACACCACTGATTCGCCCCCTCGGCACGGAGGCGCCGCCCGCTGGCGGCGCCTCTGGGCTAGGCTGACAGCCAGGTCCCAGGCAGCCGACCGCCATGCTGATCGATACCCACACCCACCTGGACTTCCCAGAATTCGATGCCGACCGCCCGGCCGTGCTGCAGCGCGCCCGTGCACTGGGCGTGGAGCGTCAGGTGCTGATGGGGGTGTTCGAGGCCAACTGGGCGCGCATCTGGCACCTGGCCGAGACCGAACCGGACCTGTACGCCGCCTTCGGCCTGCACCCCATCTACCTCACCGACCACCGCCCCGAGCACCTGGCGGCCCTGCGCCAGCGCCTGGAAGCCCTGGCCGGCCACCCGAAGCTGTGTGCGGTGGGCGAGATCGGCCTCGACTACTTCCTCCCCGAACTCGACCGCGACGCCCAGCAGGCGCTGTTCGAGGCGCAGCTGGCGCTGGCCGTCGACCTGCACCTGCCGGCCCTGCTGCACGTGCGCCGTAGCCACGCGGCAGTGATCGCCACCCTCAAGCGCATCCGCCTTGCCCGGGGCGGCATCGTCCACGCCTTCGCCGGCAGCTACGAGGAAGCCCGCGAGTACCTGAAGCTGGGCTTCCGCCTGGGCTTGGGCGGCGCCCCCMCCTGGCCCCAGGCCAACCGCCTGCGCAAGGTGGTGCCGCGCCTCCCCCTGGACGCCATCGTGCTGGAGACCGATGCGCCGGACATGGCGCCCTCCATGCATCCGCACCAGCGCAACAGCCCGGAATATCTGCCGGCCATCTGCGCCAACCTCGCCGAACTGATGGGGCTGACGCCGGATGCCCTGGCGGCGGCCAGCAGCCGGAACGCCTGCGAGCTGTTCGGCTGGGCGCCGTTCCCGGGCTGAAGCCCGGGCTACGACCTATCCCGTAGGCCAACAAACGAAAAGCCCGCCGATTGGCGGGCTTTTGCTTGCGACTGACGATCAGACGCGGAACGCGCCGATCAGCTGCTTGAGCTGCGCGACCAGGTCGGACAGCTGGCGGCTGGCCTGTTCGGTCTGGCTGGCCCCCTGGGCGGTGCGTTCGCCGGCGCTGTTGATCTCGACGATGTTCTGGTCGATGTCGTGGGCGACGGCGGTCTGCTGCTCGGCAGCCGCGGCGATCTGCTGGTTCTGGTCGACGATCATCCCCACGGCGCCAAGGATGTTCTCCAGCGCCTGCTGCACGCGGCCGGACTGGTTGACGGTGCCGCCGGCCATCTGGTGGCTGGTGTTCATCGCCTTCACGGCCGCGCCGACACCGCCCTGCAGGCGGGCGATCATCTGTTCGATCTCCTCGGTGGACTGCTGGGTGCGCTTGGCGAGGGTGCGCACCTCGTCGGCCACCACGGCGAACCCGCGCCCCTGCTCACCGGCACGGGCGGCTTCGATGGCGGCGTTGAGGGCCAGCAGGTTGGTCTGCTCGGCGATGCCCTTGATCACTTCCAGCACCCGACTGATGGAGGCGCTGTCGGACGCCAGCTGGTTGATGACGTTCACCGACTGCTCGATCTCGTGGGCCAGGCGTTCGATGCTGCCCAGCTGGGATTCCACCAGGCTGCGGCCGTTGACGGTCTCTTCGTTGACGCTGTGGGCGCTGCCGACGGCGGCCGCCGCGCTGCGCGCCACTTCCTGGGCGGTGGCGGACATCTGGTTCATGGCGGTGGCGACCTGCTCGATCTGGCTGCGCTGCCCGGCGACGGCGAGGTTGCTCTCCTCGGACACCTGCTGGACGCGGCTGGCCTGGCGTTCGACCTCCGAGACGGTCTGCCCGACCAGCTGGATCAGGTCATGGATCTTGGCCACGGTGCCGTTGAACACCTGCCCCAGCTCGCCCAGTTCGTCGCGGCTTTCGGCCTGGAAGCTGACGGTCATGTCGCCAGCGGCCACCTGGTCGAGCACCTTGCCCAGGCGCTTGAGGGTGGTGCGGGTGGAGACGTAGAAACCGCTGTAGAGGTAGACGATGGCGAGGAAGACACCCACCAGCGCCACCACCAGCAGGATGGTCTGGACACGCTTCTCGCCGAGGCGCTTGTCCAGGTCGCTGCGCAGGAACTCCAGGGCGGCGTCGTTCAGCGCGTAGGTCTTGTCCATCAGCGCGCTGGCCTGGTCGTAGAAGCTGGCCCAGGGCGTGTCGAGGGTATCGGCCATGATCACCTGCTCCTCGAACAGGGTGGCGGCCTCCTTGAGGGTGGCGCGGCTGGCGTCGGCCTGCTGGCTGAGGGCGGCCTGGGCGCGCGGGTTGCCGGTGAGGGCGTCCTGCAGCTTGAGGCCGTACTCGCTGCCGAGCTTCTCCAGGTCCAGCAGCAGGTCGTCGAGCTTGGTGCTGGCGGCGGAGTTGAGGAAGCCCTGGCCAAGAGAGTAGGAACCGATGGCACGCCCCTGGCTGATGCCAGCGGTGACATCGGGGGTAACGCTGGTGATCAGTTCGGCCACCTGGCGCACATCGCGCTGGCTGTCCTGGCTGAGGCCGGCCTGGCTGGCGACCAGCTTGATGAAGACCTGGGCATTGCCGAGGAGCTTCTCGATCATCGCGCTCTTGCTCTGCAGGGAGGTTTCCTTCTGCGCGGCCTGGAGGGCATTGAGCATTTCGTCGCGCTTGGCGTTGAACTCGGTGACCTGCTCGGCGTCGGTGGTGACCGGCTGCAGCGCCTTGAGGGCCGCGAGCACGTCCTGTTCCACGCGGGTGACGCGGCTGTCGAGGTCGCCCGCCTGGCCGGACTGGCCGATCAGGGAGTTGATCAGCACCAGGTCGTTGAGGCTTTCCAGGTTGCGCCGCAGGCCCTGGCTGGCGTGCAGCAGGTCCAGGCTCTGCAGTTCGTTGCGGGTGCTGACGAACTGCTCGTAGGACTCGCGAACGAGAAAGTAGTTGGTGACGATCATCGGCAGGAAGAACAGTACGCTGATCAGACTGAACTTCATGCCGAAGCTGAGGCGATTCATCAGCGCGATGGCCGGATACAGCAGAGTCTTCACACGACGTCTCCTGGCTTGCTTATTTATTGTTATGCGGCGTCTTGGACGGAATCAGGATGGCACGGTGACAGCATGCCGTCCCCTATCGCCCGACCTGCGGCAGACCGATCAGGGCGTCCTATGCCCGGCGATAAAAGTGACGGATATCACAAAAGACCCTCACTCGACGCAGGCCCTGTGTACCCGATATCGGCGAGGGTTTCTGTAACTTAAGGTTAAGAACGGCTACAGATCAACGCGAAAGGCGCCGTCAGAAGAACAGCGTCCACAGGGCGAAACCCGCGTACCAGAGCACGGCGGAACGGACCAGCAGGTGCCACAGGGCGTCCAGGCTGGCCACGCCCTCCTCGCCCGCGCTGGACTCGGGCAGTTCGCCGGCGGCACGCCCGGCGATCACCACGAAACGCTCGGCGGGCATCTCCCAGTTGAGCAGCTCATGCAGCAGTACGCGGCTGACGGCGACGAAGTTGCCCACCAGGGAGAAGCTGGCCGCCAGTACCCGCACCGGTACCCAGTCGAAGGCATGCCGCACCTGTCGGGCCTGCTCGCGGATGGCGGGGGACGCGGCGCGCACCTCGGCCAAGGCCAGCAGGCGGTAGGCCAGGGCCGCCACCGGGCCCAGCAGGAAGTACCAGAAGATCACCGCGAAGAAGCTCTGGTAGGCCTGCCAGACCAGGTACTCCTGCACCCGCATCAGCAGGTCGTCGCCCTCCTCCACCCGCAGGCCCAGGTCGCGCTCGGCGACATGCAGGGCACCCTGGGTATCGCCCCGGCGCCAGGCGTCGCGGAAGGAGCCGAGGTCGGCCTGGACATCGCCACGACCAAGGGCGAACACCACCACCAGCAGGTGCACCGGAAGGGCCAGCCAGCCATAGGCCAGGGGCTGCAGCAAGGTCAGCACCAGGGCCAGCGCCACCAGCGGCAGCACCACCCAGATCCCCAGCGCCAGCCAGGGCCGCCCCGCCAGGGGGCGGCTGGCGGCGGCGCCATCCAGCTGCCGCAGCCAGGCACTGTCCCGTTGCAGGCGCTGGCGCCAGTTGGAGAGTTTCTCGATCCACAGCACCAGCAGCAGTACCAGGAAGCTCATGGGGTCATCTCCTTATGCAGCAGGCTGGCGCGCAACCGCGCCCAGTCGAAAGCGGGCCCTGGGTCTGTCTTGCGCACGGGGGCGATGTCGCTGTGGCCGCAGACCCGCTCGGGGGTTATGGCGGGGTAGGCACGCAGCAAACCACGGGCCAGTCGGCCCAGGGCGTCGTACTGGGCATCGCTGTAGGGCAGGTCGTCGGTGCCTTCCAGTTCGATACCCAGGGAAAAGTCGTTGCAGTTCTCGCGACCTTCGAAAGAGGACTTGCCGGCGTGCCAGGCGCGGTCGAGGCAGGAGACGAACTGGGTCACCCGGCCGTCGCGCTCGATGAGGAAGTGTGCGGACACCTGCATGTCGGCGATGCCGGCGAAGTAGGGATGCTCGTCGGCGTCCAGGCGGTTCTGGAAGAACTCCACCACCTTGCCGGTGCCGAACTGGCCCGGGGGCAGGCTGATGTTGTGAATGACCAGCAGGGAGATTTCCCCGTACGGACGGGCATTGAAGTTGGGCGAGGGGCAGTGGCGGGCGTCTTCACACCAGCCGGTGGCGATGTCCGGTTGCATGGCGGCTCCTTGATCCGCCGACACTCTAGAGCAGCCTGCTGCCCGGGCCAAGGCCCGGAAACGCAGACGCCCGGCCGGGGCCGGGCGTCCTGGGTGAAGCGCTTGGATCAGGCGCCCTTGAGCTTGCGCAGGTTGCCGATCACCGACTCCAGGGCCCGGTCGAACAGCAGGGCGTCGTCCAGCAGGCGGATGGCGCCACGGCGGAACTCCACGGCCAGGCCCATGCGGGTCTTCTCCAGCACCTTCATGCCGGTGCGGTTGACGAAGATGTACTTGCCGGTGGGCTTGATGATCGCCGCCAGCTTGCAGCGGACCTTGTGGTCCTCGTCTTCCTGGAACTCGACCCAACTGCCGACACGCAGGTTGTCCACCTGGTCCAAGGCCTCGTCGCCCTCGGGCAGCGAGGCTTCCGGCTCGGGCGCGCGGCTTTCGCCGGGCGCCAGCAGGATGATCTCTTCCACCACCTCGACCATGGCCGGCGCTTCTGCAGCGGCTTCCAGCTCCAGTTCGGGCAGGTCCACGACCAGGGCGGCATCTGCGGCTATCGGCGCATCGGGTTCGGCGACGTCGGCCACCACCGGCTCCGGCTCGGGGCGTTTGAAGCGCTGGAAGGCCTGGACATGCAGGGATTCCAGCTGGCTGAAGAATTCGCTGGTGGAGAACGGGTCGAAGGCGGCGCTGGTCAGCCCTTCGCGCAGCGACTTGAGCAGGCCGGGCACCAGTTCCAGCAGGCGCATGCGGGCCTCGGGCGCCTCGTGGGGCTCCACGCTCCAGATCAGGTCGTCCATGGTGGCCAGGGTGGCACGCCATTCTTCGGACTCGGCACCGTGCTTGAGGCAGGTGAGCAGCATCACCTTGCTCCAGGCTTCCTGCAGCAGGCGCACCACCACTTCGGGCAGGGTACGGCCCAGCAGGCGCTCGTTGAGGGCCTGCTCCACCTGCTGGCGAGCCAGCTCGGCCTTGGCGCGGCCTTCTTCGGCGTCACGGGTGCGCTGTTCCAGCAACTCGCTGCGGCGGCGCTCGTCGCCGGTGTAGGCGAGGAAGTCGGACAGCAGGTCGGAGAAGATGCCCGGATCGTCGACGAAATCGTTCAGCAGGCGCAGCACCACCTGTTCGATGCGCTGGTAGAGCACGTCGCGCTGGAGGTCGTCCTGCTCGCTCCAGCCCATGGCGGCCGAGGCGATCTCGTTGAGCAGGCGGCGCGCTGGGTGGCTGCCGCGGCTGAAGAAGGTCTTGTCCAGCACGGCGACCTTGAGCATCGGGATCTGCAGGCGGCCGATGAGGGCCTTGAGCGAATCCGGCAGGGAGCGGTCGTCGAGGATGAATTCGAAGAGCATCGACACCAGGTTGATGACGTCGTCATCCACCTGACCGACTACGCGGGAACGGCCGCTCTTGGCGCTGGCGCGGGTGAGCAGGCTGTCCAGCTGGAAGCGGACGTCGATGTCGTCCACCTTCTGGGCGGACAGGTGCTGCTGCAGGTGCGACAGCAGGCGCATGAGGTCGTTGCTGGTGATGGGCACGGCATCGGCCGGCACCTCACGGCGGGGCAGCCCGCTGCCACGCACTTCGGAGAGCAGGGCCTGCAGGGCGCCGAAGACTTCCTGGACCTCTTCGCTGGCCATGTCGGCGACGACACCGGCGGCATCCCCGCCAGCAGCAGCGGAACGCGCAGCGCCAGGGGTGCGGCCTTGGGGACGGCGGGCCGGTGGCGCGGACTTCAGCTCCGGCAACACGCCGGCGGTGATCAGCAACTGGTTGGCTTCGGCGTAGAGCTGGTCCAGTTCGGTCAACACGTACTTGTCAAACAGCTTGAAGATGATCAGCTTGACCTTGATCTCAACGCCTAGGCCGCGGCAGGCGTCGAGGAAGGCCTCGCACAGGGCGCGCGGACCGAGCGGGTTGGTGCGGTCGTCGATCTTCTTGCTGACGAGGGTATTGATGCGGGTGGTGAGGTGGCCGAGGGCGACAGCGTCACGGCTCATCACCTTGGACACCATGGTGTCCTGGGCGACGGACTCTTCGAGGTCGTCGTTCTGGACCAGGCTCAGGCTCTCGAACGACACCGCGTCGAGCTGCGGCGCGCGGCCGATCTCGTACTGGTTGAGGTTGGAGAAGGTCTCGAAGACCTTTTGCAGGAAGCCACGCTCGATGCTCTTGCGCTTGAGACGCAGGTCGCGCATGGCTTCGAAGAATGCATTCTGCTCGGCATTGCTGGTCGCGCGGTCGGCCATCTGGAAGAGAGTGTCGTCCGCGTTGTCGAACAGCGCCTGCAGCGCTTGCTTGAGCTGTTGTGCAGCCTTGTCGCGCACCTGGATGAGTGCCACGGGCAGCCTTCCTACCGGCGAAGTTGGCGTTTGCTCGGAGGCGCCCTTGAGAGGCACCACGTTCGCGTCGGTCTGCATAGCGAGTCTCCCGCAGCCGACCACCTGGGACAGGGGATTCGGACTGCTCAGCTACGTCGAAGGATCACTTCAACGTCAAGCCTCTGGCGTCAAATAGAGAAATTCAGACTCATTATAGGGATACTCGTTCCGCAACCAAGGGGACACTTCCTGCAGTTATGACGCATGTCACACAGAACCCAACCCTTGTAGGCACGCGGCTGACAGCCGGTGCCGTTCTGAATATCTAGCAGAAAGCCAGCGACCGTTACCACCGCCGCTGCACCGGCGGTCCGCCGGCCTCTATAATCGCGCCATCTCGCAGCGGAGCCTCCCATGCCCAACCTGACCCTTGCCGACCTGAGCGCGGAAATCGAAGCCAACGTACGACGCGCGCTGACCGAGGACATCGGCAGCGGCGACATCACCGCACAGCTCATCCCCGAGGAACGCCTCGCCCATGCCACGGTGATCACCCGCGAAGCCGCTGTGATTGCTGGGACCGCGTGGGTCGACGCGGTGTTCCGCCAACTCGACCCTCGCGTGGCCGTGCATTGGCAGGTGGCGGACGGTGATCGCGTCCAGCCCAACCAGGCCCTCTTCCATCTGGAAGGCCCGGCGCGGGCATTGCTCAGCGGCGAACGCAGCGCACTGAACTTCCTCCAATGCCTCTCCGGCGTCGCCACCCGCGTCGCTCATTATGTGGAGCTGGTGAAAGGCACCTCGGTGAAGCTGCTGGACACCCGCAAGACCCTGCCCGGCCTGCGCCTTGCGCAGAAGTACGCCGTCACCTGCGGCGGCGGCCACAACCATCGGATCGGCCTGTACGACGCCTTCCTGATCAAGGAAAACCACATCGCCGCCTGCGGCGGAATCACCCAGGCCATCAACGCCGCCCACCGCATCGCACCCGGCAAGCCGGTTGAAGTGGAGGTGGAAAACCTGGACGAACTGCAACAGGCGCTGGATGCCGGTGCCGACATCATCATGCTGGACGAGCTGAGCCTCGACGACATGCGCACCGCCGTCACCCTCACCGCCGGCCGCGCCAAGCTGGAAGCCTCCGGCGGCATCAACGACACCACACTGCGCACCATCGCCGAGACGGGGGTCGACTACATCTCCATCGGCACCCTGACCAAGGATGTCCGGGCGGTGGACCTGTCCATGCGGCTCAGCCTCTGAGGGCGAACCGCCAGAAAGCAAAAAGCCCCGCGATTGCGGGGCTTTTTGTTGAGCTGGTGCCGGAAACAGGAATCGAACCTGCGACCTTCGCGTTACGAGTGCGCTGCTCTACCTACTGAGCTATTCCGGCGGCGGGGCGGAATTTAGCATTCAGCAGCGGGGCAGGCAATCAGCCTTGCGGTACGGAAAGAACAGAAAAATCAATTTCAGGGAATACCCGCTCAGCATCTGCTTTCGCTGCTAACAGCTGCTGCTCAGCAAGCGCGCCGTAATACAAGCGAGCATCCTCGGCGGTCTTCCGACCTTCCTCGACATCACCCATGGCGACCTGGACACACGCCAAACGAGCCATCAAGGGTGCGTAAGGCAGGAAGCGCTGAAAGCGCTCAAGAACGTCCCGCTCCTGTTGCAGCGTCTTTAGTGACAACTGGAAGTTGGCGAAGTAGATCAAATAGCCCGCCGGCTCCATCAAAGGATCACGGATCATGGCATTCATGAAGGTGTATTCATTGGCATCAACAGGCGCTCTGACTATGTACTGCTTAAAGGACCAGTAAAAACGTTCAACCAGCGGAACGTAGATGACCATCACCATCAGCAAGGCGGCACCGATGACAGATGCGAGAATTTTGCCCAGCTTCAACGGCAACAAAACGACAGGCCTTGAAAGGCATCCCACCAAAAGCAGGTTCAGCACCAAAAAATGCATGGTCCAAAGAGGGAACTCGAAGAGGCTGTAGATACAAAAGACGGACAATATGGATATCGGCAATTGTTTACTCTCGGACTGAAGCGCCCTCCAGCCAGAGAAACACAATGCAGCGACAACAAGCACACACCACAGCCCCCCCATGACACCCAGCTCTGTCGCAAGCTGAAGGATTGAGTTGTGTGAGTGAACAAAAAGCCCCTGAGGCGAGGCAATTCCTTGGCGAATATGCTCTGAATAGGCCTCACCTGCATAATTGCCTATGCCGACACCAAACCAAGGATGATCGGCCAGGACGGCAAGGGCAACTTTCCATTCCAGTATGCGCCCAGAACTGTCAAGCCCTCTCGATCCAATGACAGACAAGCGACCATCTTCCAGTGCCGGTGATCCGAATTGCGACAGCCAGGCCGCGATGCTGCCACCGAAAGGCGCTATGCACAGCGCTATAACCAACCCTATTGACAAGGCAAACCGATAGCGACTGGCTTGCCGATCACGCAGCCACAACACCACGACCAAGGCCAGCCAAGCCACCAAAGCAGAGCGCGCACCGGAAAGAACAAGCCCCGAGAGCATCAGCAACCCAACGATCAAAAACCAAGGGGTTACTACCTTTCTACGATGCCAGCACCAAGCACCACAGAAAAAACCAAGGAGACAAAGATAAGCAAAGAAATTGGCGTGACCTATCAGCCCGACCATCCGACTCGATACCACATGGGGTATGAAAGCCGCCCAAGCCCCCAGTAGATCGAGATGACGGGCCCAACCTACAACCACCCCTACCAATGCGCACCAGCAAAATATCCGGGCAATCCAATCAACAATGTCATAGCCCTCCCAATCAACCTGCTCGCCGATCAGGATCGCCATCCACCCCATAAGCCAGTAGACAAGATAAGCGGCCTTGCCCGCCTGAAAGGCAGCGGGGTGAAAGAGCACGGAGAACAGGAAAAGAACGCCAAGCCCGAGCCAGATAAACGTACCTACCGAAAACCTTAACGTTTGAACGCGCCAGAGCATGGCGACGACAGCCCCCGTCACTGCGAAGGAACTCATGAGCTCCTCTATGTAATTAGGAAGGGGGTAAAGGTGCATTGGGTTGCTGAAAGAAACCGCAAGCAGTAGCAGCAGGAAGGCGACTGCAGGCCTTACATTCGCATCAGACATTCTTGGCACTCATTGACGTTTTTTGTCAGCCCCTGCACGACTTTCAAGCTCTGAACCAGGCAATCTCAGGAATTTAAAAGTTGGCAAGGCTCTTGCTTGCAAGAATGGCAGCTGCCTGAGCAGTCGTAAACATTTACCCTTGGAGAACATGAATGAAAGCTCAAAAAGGCTTTACCTTGATCGAACTGATGATCGTCGTTGCGATCATCGGCATCCTGGCTGCCATTGCTATCCCGGCCTATCAGAATTACATCGCGCGCTCGGAAACCGCTACCGGCCTGGCTGCGATCGCGCCGCTGAAGACGGGTGTGGAAGACGCGTTTGCTCAGGGTGCAGGCGGTGCCTCCGTCACTCTGGCCCGCCTCGGAAGCGGCACTACTGCAAGCCCGCTGGGTGATATTTCCGATCCGAAATTCAATGATGATGGTTCTGGCGACCTGGTCTTCACCTTCAAAAATTCAGGCCCCAAAACCAAAGGCGCCACCATCACCCTGAGCCGTGATGCCAACGGGGTCTGGACCTGCAAGACTAATAAACTGGCCGATGAATTCAAGCCTCGCAACTGCAGCTGATAGGCTCGTCTGACAGATGAAGGCGCCTGACGGCGCCTTCATTTTTTCCATCACTGAGGAAGTAAATAGGCTATAACATCCGTTGCCCCATGACTCGGCGAAGCAGACATGAGTGAAAATGTAAATCTATCAGGCCTTGCCAAGCAAATGGTTTCCGCAGGGATCATAGATGAGAAAAACGCCATCCAAGCACTTCAGCAGTGCGCCCGCAATAAAGTTCCACTGGTATCTTACCTAGTCCAAAATCGACTGGTGAAAAGCCGCGTAATTGCAGAATTAGCAGCCGAGCAATTCGGAGTAGCCCTCTACGACCTAAGCGCATCAGAAAGGGAGGGGCTCCCTAAGGATTTAGTAACTGAAAAGCTGATTCGCCAGCATCGTGCCCTCCCTCTTTGGCGCCGGGGCAATAAGCTCTTCATTGCAGTATCTGATCCGACTAACCACCAAGCAGTAACTGATATTCAGTTTAGCACTGGACTAACAACGGAAAGCATCCTCGTTGAGGATGATAAACTTGGCGATGCTATTGAAAAGTATTTTGAAAGCACCGTCTCCGCAATGGAAGACCTTGGTGACGTAGACCTAGATGGCGTCGACATTGAAGCAGTTGACGATGCCAAGCAGGATAATGGAGCAAATACTGAAGCTGACGATGCTCCCGTTGTCCGCTTTGTAAACAAAATGCTTCTTGACGCTATAAAAGGAGGGGCGTCAGACCTCCACTTTGAACCTTATGAGCGAACTTACCGAGTCAGGTTTCGTACAGACGGAATTCTACATGAGGTAGCTCGCCCCCCCATACAACTAGCCAGCCGTATCTCAGCACGCCTTAAAGTTATGGCCGCACTGGACATATCCGAACGTCGAAAACCCCAGGACGGCCGGATCAAAATGAAGATATCCAAGTCCAAAGCCATCGACTTCCGCGTTAATACGCTTCCCACCCTCTGGGGCGAGAAGATCGTGATGCGTATCCTTGACCCATCCAGCGCTCAGATGGGTATTGACGCCCTAGGCTATGAAGAAGAGCAAAAAGAACTCTATCTGAATGCCCTGAAGCAGCCTCAGGGTATGATTTTGGTCACGGGCCCTACAGGCTCAGGCAAAACCGTTTCACTCTACACCGGCCTAAACATCCTCAACACGGTAGATATCAATATTTCCACAGCAGAGGATCCGGTAGAAATCAATCTGGAAGGCATCAACCAAGTCAACGTCAACCCGCGTCAAGGCATGGACTTCGCACAAGCACTCCGCGCCTTCCTTCGCCAAGATCCAGACGTAATCATGGTGGGTGAGATTCGCGACCTAGAGACGGCTGAGATCGCAATCAAGGCCGCCCAAACCGGGCACATGGTAATGTCTACATTGCACACTAACAGCGCCGCAGAAACCTTGACGCGTCTGCGCAACATGGGTGTGCCGGCCTTCAATATTGCAACTTCAGTCAATTTGATTATTGCTCAGCGTCTTGCACGGAAGCTCTGCAGCGCCTGCAAGAAGGAGGTCGATGTTCCGCGAGAAACCTTGCTGAGGGAGGGATTTCCCGAAGACAAGATCGGTACCTTCAAGATATTCGGCCCTATCGGATGCGAAAACTGCAAGGGTGGATACAAGGGAAGGGTCGGTATTTATGAAGTGGTTAAAAACACTCCGGCCCTGCAGCGTATTATCATGGAAGAAGGAAACTCCATCGATATCGCAGCACAAATGCGTATAGATGGCTTCAATGATCTGCGCGCTTCGGGTCTGCTGAAAGCCATGCAAGGCGTAACCAGCCTCGAGGAAGTCAACCGCGTGACCAAGGACTAATCCATGGCGGAAAAAGCATTAAAAACAAGCGTCTTCAAATGGGAAGGCACCGACAGAAAAGGCACCAAGGTCACAGGTGAAATCAGCGGTGTAAACCCTTCACTAGTCAAAGCTCAGCTACGTAAGCAGGGTATTAATCCGCTCAAAGTACGAAAAAAAACAGTCTCTTTATTCAGTGCCGGCAAGAAAATCAAACCACTGGATATTGCGCTATTTACTCGCCAGATGGCGACGATGATGAAGGCTGGCGTGCCGCTTCTTCAAAGCTTCGACATCATTGGCGAAGGCCTCGAAAACCAAAACATGCGCAAATTGGTAGATGAAGTGAAGCAAGAGGTAGCAGCTGGAAATAGCTTTGCTAATTCCCTTCGCAAAAAACCGATTTATTTCGATGAACTTTATTGTAACCTAGTAGACTCTGGAGAGCAGTCAGGCGCACTGGAAACACTATTAGACAGAGTGGCAACTTACAAAGAAAAGACCGAACAACTAAAAGCAAAAATTAAAAAAGCAATGACTTACCCGATTGCTGTTTTAGTTGTAGCAGTCATTGTTTCAGCCATCCTGCTGATTAAAGTAGTCCCTCAGTTCAAGGACGTTTTTTCCGGTTTCGGCGCGGAGCTCCCAGCTTTTACCCAGATGGTCGTCAACCTTTCTGAGATGCTCCAAAAATGGTGGTTTGTAGTTCTCATACTAACCTTCAGCGCAATATTCGGGATTGGCCAACTCTATAAGCGATCACAAAAATTCCGTGACTCGGTAGACAGAGGCGTCCTTAAGCTCCCGATTATCGGAGATATCGTCTACAAGTCTGCCGTCGCGCGCTATGCGCGTACACTTTCCACTACGTTCGCAGCAGGCGTTCCCTTGGTAGATGCTCTGGACTCTGTTTCAGGCGCCACTGGCAACGTCGTATTCAAGAATGCAGTCGGCAAGATCAAGCAAGACGTATCAACGGGTATGCAGTTGAACTTCTCCATGCGAACCACCGGCGTGTTCCCCTCCATGGCTATCCAGATGACAGCTATTGGTGAAGAGTCCGGTGCGCTGGACACTATGCTTGATAAGGTCGCGTCCTTTTACGAAGAAGAAGTGGACAATGCAGTGGACAACCTGACTACCCTGATGGAGCCGATGATCATGGCTGTACTCGGTGTATTGGTTGGCGGTCTTATTATCGCGATGTACCTCCCCATCTTCACGCTCGGCTCGGTAGTAGGCTAAGTGACCGTTCTCGACTTTCTGGCCGGCAACTTGCCGGCCTTTGTTTTCTGTGTATTCCTCCTCGGCCTCTTGGTCGGCAGTTTCCTCAACGTGGTCATTTACCGCTTGCCGGTGATGATGTTCCGCGATTGGAAAGTCCAAGCCCGCGAGGCCCTGGAGTTACCGCCGGAGCCGCCGGGCGAGACGTTCAACCTGGTTCTGCCGAACTCCCGCTGCCCCCATTGCCAGCACGAGATCAAGGCCTGGGAGAACATCCCGGTGGTGAGCTGGCTGGCCCTGGGCGGCAAGTGTTCGTCGTGCAAGGCACCGATCAAGAAGCGCTACCCGCTGGTGGAACTGGCCTGCGGGCTGCTTTCCGCCTACGTCGCCTGGCACTTCGGTTTCACCTGGCAGGCGGGTGCCTTCCTGGTGCTGACCTGGGGTTTGCTGGCGATGAGCATGATCGACATCGACCACCAGCTGCTCCCCGACTCCCTGGTGTTGCCGCTGCTCTGGCTTGGGCTGATCGTCAACAGCCAGGGCCTGTTCACCGGGCTGGAGGATGCCCTCTGGGGCGCGGTGGGCGGCTACCTGAGCCTGTGGAGCGTGTACTGGGTGTTCAAGCTGGTGACCGGCAAGGAGGGCATGGGCTATGGCGACTTCAAGCTGCTGGCCATGCTCGGCGCCTGGGGTGGCTGGCAGGTGCTGCCGCTGACCATCCTGCTTTCGTCCCTGGTCGGTGCGGTACTGGGGATCATCATCCTCAAGCTGCGCAATGCTGACAGCGGCACGCCCATTCCCTTCGGCCCCTACCTGGCGATTGCCGGCTGGATCGCATTGCTCTGGGGTGATCAAATAACCGGGACCTATCTGCAGTTCGCCGGTTTCAAATGACCTCACCCTGGATTCTTGGCCTCACAGGCGGCATCGGCAGCGGCAAGAGTGCCGCTGCCGCTCATTTCAACGCCCTGGGCGTCCACATGGTGGATGCCGATCACGCCGCCCGCTGGGTGGTGGAACCCGGCCGCCCTGCCCTGGCTCGCATCGCCGAGCATTTCGGCGAAGGCGTCCTCCTGGCCGACGGGCAGCTCGACCGCGCCGCCCTGCGCCAGCACATCTTCCAGCACCCGGAGGAACGCCGCTGGCTGGAAAACCTGCTGCATCCGCTGATCAACCAGGAGATCGCCAGCAACCTGGCGGAGGCCAAGTCCCCCTACGCCATCCTGGTTTCCCCGCTGCTCGTCGAGTCCGGGCAGCACCGCATGACCCAGCGCGTGCTGGTGGTGGACGTCCCCGAGGCCCTGCAAGTGCAGCGCACCATGGCCCGCGATGGCGTCTCCGAGGAACAGGTCCAGGCCATCCTCAAGGCCCAGGCCGACCGGGACAAGCGCCTGGCTGCCGCCCACGACGTGCTGCTGAATGACCGGGACCTGGCCTGGATGCGCACCGAAGTCGAACGACTGCACGCCTTCTATCTGACACTGCGAGGAGGCCAGCCATGAGCCAACCCATGACCGTTGAATGCCCTACCTGCGGAGCCCCTGTCGAATGGGGCCCGCAAAGCCCCAACCGGCCCTTCTGCTCCCACCGCTGCAAGCTGATCGACCTGGGCGCCTGGGCCGCCGAAGAGCACGCCATCCCCGGTGACAACCTCGAGGACGAGCTGTTCTCCGGTGACCTCCCTGATCGCCACTGATCCCATGCGCCCTCAGGGGCGCATGAAGGCGTAGTCCCGCCCGTCATCCAGGTTGTCCGCCAGGAACATCAGCTCCGCCGCCAGGTCCTCCTGTGAGCGCACGCCCTTGCTGCGCTCCACCACCGCACTCAGCAGCGCCCGCAAGGCCAGCGCCTCGTCGAAGCCCTCACCCCCGCCCTGCTCCAGCAGCTGCGCCAGCGCGGCACGCGCCCAATCGTGAACACCCATGGTTGCATCCTCGTTCGAAGTGACCGGGGGATCATCCGCGCGCGCCAGGTCGCCCGACCTTGATCGGCGTCAATCGGCGCCGATCATCGGGGCAGTGAATCCAGCGCCATTCAGCTCTTGTCGTCGTCCTTCCAGGGCGCCTGCAGGTAGCGCGTGCGGTTGAAGGTCTCCAGCCACTCGGGGCAGAACACCACCAGCGCGGTCACCGCCGTACCGTTGATGAAGGCCTCCGGGAACATCACCAGCCACAGGTAGCCGACGAAGTCCTCCAGCCAGGGCGGCATCGGGAAGATGCCATCGATGAACAGCAGCCCCAGCCCCACCAGGGTGCAGAGCAGAGCCGCCAGCGCCGCGGGAAAGAACCCGCAGCAGAAGATGTAGACGAACAGGTTGCGCGGCTGGAAGTGCTCCACCCACTTCGCGCACAGCTCCGTCACCAGGACCGGCAGCAGCACCAGCAGCGCCCCGTTGATGCCCATCGCCGCAACGTCCTGGCGCCCCAGCGCCAGCAAGCCGAGCTGTGCAACGAGGCCGCCCAGCACCGCCAGGGGCCAGTCCAGCAGCAGCGTCACCGCCGTCATGCCGATGAAGTGATAGGAGACCCCGGAGTCGAAGTCCCGCCGCACCATCCACAACAGGAACAGCGCCAGCACCGTGCCGAACAGCAGGTGCTGGCGCCGGAAGTCGCTGAACAACTCCAGCCACGGCGCGCGCATCACCGCCCAGGCCAGGGCCGGGACGTAGATCGCCCAGCCCAGCCCCAGGCTGGTGTCGGACAGCAGCTCGGCGGCAATCACGGCGCCGGCGGCACCGCGTCCAGCGCCGCGCGCAGCGACTCGGCCGACGCAAAGGCCTTCTGCCCCTGCAGCACGCCGTCACGCAGGGTCAGCACCAGCACCTGGCCCTCGGGGGCCTCGTAGCGCGGCGCCACGCGGGACTCGCGGTCCAGCAGCACGCGGTAGTTGTAGTCCTGCATCGCCGGCACGGCGAACAGCTTGGAAATCACCGACGGCATGCGGCTGATGTCTGCCACGAACACCGCATGGCGCTGCTCGAGGAAGTCCTTCGGCTTGCCGTCCAGAGCCGCCTTCACCAGCTTCGCCCCATCCATGTCGCGCGCCACCAGCAGCAGCCCCAGCTGGTTGTCCAGGCTGTAGGGTTTCTCGTACTGGTCCAGCAGGGTCCAGGGCGCCAGGCGCTCACCCTGTTCCAGCGCCTGCGCACCACCGGCCAGCAGAGCCAGCAGCAGCGCCAAAGAGAGCCGTTTCATCGTGTCACTCCGTTCGTGGAAAAAACCGCGATATCCCCGCGCCGGGACCAGTCCGCCTGGGCGGACCAGAACGCCAGCGCCTCGGGCGCGTCCCGCAGGACGAATACATGGGACTTGCCGATGCCCTCGGCCGCCAGCCGCTGCAGCACCGCATCCAGCAACCGCCGCGCCAGGCCCTGCCCACGCAGCGGCACATCCACCACCAGGTGCTGCAAGTAGCCGCGGCGGCCGTCATGCCCGGCCATCAGCGAGGCCACCACCTGGCCCTCGCGCTCCACCAGCAGGCTGAGCCCCGGGTTTCGCGCCAGGTAGGCGCAGAACGGCGCATGAGCATCGTCCTCGCGCAGGCGCAGCCCCGGCGTACGCTGCCAGAGGGCGATCAGTTGGGCGTGGTCATCAGAGGTGACAGGGCGAAGGTGCATGGCGGGCATCCGGCAAACGCAGCAGAGTCTATACCAAGGCGCCGGCCGCCACATCGCAGCGCAATGCCACACCTGGCGGCGGCTTGCAGCCGACCGCCCTCGCCCCCTACTCTCCGGCCATGGACGAATCCGACTACCTGCGCCTGCTCACCCGCCAGGCCGAGCAGGCCAATGAATTCCTCTCCAACGCGCGCAAGTGGGAGCGCGAACGCTGGGTCTGCCAGCGCCTGCTGCAGGCGCTCAACCAGCCCTATCGGCTGGAAGATTTCAGCACCGGCGCCGAGCCCCCCGACGTGGAGTTCCGCGAGGCCAACTTCGAGGTCTTCTTCGTGCTCGACGAAGGCCGCCGCCTCAACGACGAGTGGCGCGCCGAACTGGAGCGCCGCCGCAGCGCATCCTCCCTCAGCCAATTGCTGCGCCGGGAGACGCGCCCCAAGCGCATCGCCATGAAGGAGCTGCAGGCGACGCTCGCCCCCACGCTGCGCAAGAAGGCCCACAACTACCGCGAACGCGGCCTGGACCCGGCCGAGCTCGACCTGCTCGCCTTCGTCAGCCTCAAACGCGTGCGCCCCGACTTCAACAGCCCGTTCCCGCCACCGACCGAATTCCTCCTGCAGGGCTGGCGCTCGCTGTCCGTGGTGGGCCCCACCTACGCTCGTGTGCTTTTCGCCCAGCCGGGTGCCCCGGAGTTCCTCCGTGCCAACCTCGGGCGGACCGTGCTCTTCGACCTTGGCATCGGCCTGTGACCGCTCACGCAAACGCGCATTGAGCGCCGCCGGAAGGCACGTCTAGAATGCACGTCATATTTCCCCGTCGAGGCACGCCATGCCCAGCCGCCTGACACCCGACGACCAGCAGAAGGTCGAGCAGTACCTGAGCCTCCCCCAGCACCAGGTCGAACGCCAGCCGTTCAAGCCCTGGCGGCTCCTGCTCATCCTCCTGGCACTCGTCATCGGCCTGGGCCTGCTCAGCCGCCTCCTCGCGCGACTCGTCCTGTGAGCCGCGCCAAGCGCCACGAAGGCGCCCACGAAAAGAATTCTTATAGCCTTGTGAGAAATCCCCATGACCCATCGCATCGTGATCGTCGGCGGCGGCGCCGGCGGCTTGGAGCTTGCCACCCGCCTGGGTAGAACCCTCGGCAAACGCGGCCAGGCGAAGATCATCCTGGCCGACGCCAACCTCACCCACATCTGGAAACCGCTGCTGCACGAAGTCGCGGCGGGCTCGCTCAACTCCACCGAGAACGAGCTGAACTACGTCGCCCAGGCCAAATGGAACCACTTCGAGTTCCAGCTCGGCCGCATGAGCGGGCTGGACCGCAGCCGCAAGGCCATCCAGCTGGCCGCCACCCTCGACGAGGAAGGCCGCGAACTGGTGCCCGCCCGCGAAGTGGCCTACGACACCCTGGTGATCGCTGTCGGCAGCACCACCAACGACTTCGGCACCGAGGGCGCCGCCCGCCACTGCATCTTCCTCGACACCCGCGAGCAGGCCGAGCGCTTCCACCGGCAGATGCTCAGCCACTACCTGCGCGCCCACGCCCGCGACGGTGACGACGACCAGATCAGCGTCGCCATCGTCGGCGCCGGTGCCACCGGCGTCGAACTGGCCGCCGAACTGCACCACGCCGCCCACGAACTGGCGGCCTACGGCCTGGACAGCATCCAGCCGGAGAACATGCGCATCACCCTGATCGAAGCCGGCCCGCGGGTACTGCCCGCCCTGCCCGAGCGCATCAGCGCCCCGGTGCACCGCACCCTGGAAGGGCTCGGCGTGCGCGTCATGACCGGCGCCGCCGTCAAGGAAGTCACCGCCGACGGCCTGCTCACCGCCCAGGGCGAGAAGATTCCCGCCAGCCTCAAGGTCTGGGCCGCCGGCATCCGCGCCCCGGCCTTCCTCAAGGACCTCGACGGCCTGGAAAGCAACCGCATCAACCAGCTGGTGGTCACCCCCACCCTGCAGACCACCCGGGATGCCGACATCTTCGCCTTCGGCGACTGCGCCGCCTGCCCCCTGGGCGACGGCAGCGAGCGCAACGTCCCGCCCCGCGCCCAGGCCGCTCACCAGCAGGCCTCCCTGCTGGTGAAATCGCTCAAGGCGCGGATCGCCGGCCAGCACACCCTGCCCGAGTACCGCTACCAGGACTACGGCTCGCTGATCTCCCTTTCCAGCTTCAGCGCCGTCGGCAACCTGATGGGCAACCTCATGGGCAGCGTGAAGCTGGAAGGCTGGCTGGCGCGGATGTTCTACATCTCCCTCTACCGCATGCACCAGATGGCCCTGTACGGCGCCTTCCGCACCTTCCTGCTGATGCTCAGCGACCGCATCGGCCGCAGCACCGACCCCCGCCTCAAGCTGCACTAGAAAGAAGCCGGCCGGGCGCTCTAGGCCCGGCCATCCGGCCCGCAAATTCAAGCGCAAGAAACGGAGTGCCAACGTCCCACTGTCCCCCGATAGTGGGCGCGTCGGCCCGTGCGCCCCGCGCAACGGCCACCCGGGGCCCAGGCATGGCCTGGCCCGGCGTGCCCCCTCATTCGCAGTAACCCGGGAGAACGCCCCGCACCCAGCCCTGAAGAACGCAGAGTCGATGACAGACAGGAGACGAAACACACATGGAGCTACGTCATCTTCGCTATTTTCTCGCCGTGGCCGAGGAACTGAACTTCACCCGCGCCGCCGCCCGCCTCCACATCGAGCAATCCCCGCTGTCCCGGGCCATCAAGGAACTGGAGTCCGAGCTCGGCATCCAGCTGTTCGAGCGCAACCCCCGGGGTGTGCAGCTCACCTGGGCCGGCAGCGTGTTCCTCGATAACGCCAAGCGCATCTTCGCCGCCCTCGAACAGGCCCGCATGGACATGCGCGGCGTCGCCCTCGGCTTTCGCGGCACCCTGCGCATCGCCGTGTCCGACGGCATCGCCCCGAATCGCCTGGCCGACCTGCTCGCCCGCTGCCGGCAGGAGGAGCCGGAACTGGGCATCCGCCTGTTCGAGGTCAGCTACGCCCAGCAGGTGAAAGGCCTGCTGGAACACCACTACGACCTCGGCTTCGCCCGCATCGACGCTGCCGGCAGCGGCCTGCAGGCCCAGCCCGTCTGGAGCGACCCACTGGTCGCCGCCCTGCCCGCTCGCCACCCGCTGCTCTCGCACCGGCGCATCCCGCTGCAGGAGCTGGTCCGCCACCCGCTCATCCTCAGCCACAGCGAAGTCCACGAAGGGCAGTTCCAGCAGATCAGCCGGCTGCTCCGGGCCCACCTCAGCGAAGACGAAGCCGCCCGCCTCGACATCGCCGAGCAGTACATCTCCCGCGAGACCATGCAGGCCCTGGTCGCCGCCGGCTATGGCGTCGCCCTGGTGAGCGGCACCGAGCGCAGCGACCTGGCCGGCAGCGAGATCGTAACCCGCGCCCTGTCGCTGCCCGACTCCGAACTCACCACCTACCTGCTGCGCCCGGCAGGCGAACCCAGCGCCCACCTCTCGCGCTTCCTCGAACGGGTCGCGCAGACCTGCCGACGCACCGAAGAGCCCAGCCCACAAGGCCTGTTCGACAGCCTGCGGCCCCTGGCACCGCTCACCCGCCTGCGCCCCATGGGCCTGCCCCAGGCCCACGGCAGCCTGTCCGTATCATGAGTGCCGTGCTCTCGTGCCCGGCGGCGCCGGACCTCACCCCCACCGCCCTCCTCGACCGGCTCGATGCCCTGGACTGGCCCCAACTGGAAGCGCAGCTGGAGCGCCACGGCCACGCCTGCATCGAGCAGCTGCTGGACGCCGACACCTGCGCCCACCTGGCCGCGCTCTACCCGGACGCACGCACCTTCCGCTCGCGCATCGTCATGGCCCGGCACAGCTTCGGCCAGGGCGAGTACAAGTACTTCGCCTACCCCCTGCCCGCCCTGCTCACGACCCTGCGCCACCGGCTGTTCCCGCCGCTGGCACGGATCGCCAACCGCTGGCAGGCCCGCCTCGGCCTGGAGACGCGCTACCCCGAGACCCTGGATGCCTTCCTCATGCGCTGCCACCGGGCCGGGCAGACACGCCCCACCCCGCTGCTGCTGCGCTACGGAGCGGGCGACTACAACCGCCTGCACCAGGACCTCTACGGCGAGCACAACTTCCCGCTGCAGATCGCCGTCCTGCTCTCCGAGCCCGGGCGCGACTTCACCGGCGGCGAGTTCGTCCTCACCGAGCACCTGGCCGGCACCCAGCGGGCCGACGTGGTGCCCCTGCGCCAGGGCGACGCGGTGATCTTCCCGGTGGACCTGCGCCCCGTACCCGGCAAGCGCAGCGGCTTCCGCCGCGCCGCCATGCGCCACGGTGTCAGCCTGGTGCGCAGCGGCCAGCGCCACACCCTTGGGCTGATCTTCCATGACGCCACCTGAGGAGCGCCGATGACCCCCGACCTCTTCGCCACCCACGCCAGCGGCCAGCGCGAAGCCATGGCCGAGCAGGCCGTGATCCTGCGCGGCTTCGCCCTGGACCAGGCCGACGAACTGCTGCGGCAGATCCTCCAGCTGCAGGCCCAGGCGCCGTTCCGCCACATGCTCACCCCCGGCGGCTTCCGCATGTCCGTCGCGCTGACCAACTGCGGCGCCCTGGGCTGGACCACCGACCGCCGCGGCTACCGCTACAGCGCCACCGACCCGGACAGCGGCGCCCCCTGGCCGGCCATGCCGGAGCGCTTCCGCCAACTGGCCCGCCAGGCGGCCGAAGCCGCCGGCTTCCCGGGTTTCGACGCCGACGCCTGCCTGCTCAACCGCTACCAGCCCGGCGCCCGCCTGAGCCTGCACCAGGACCGCAACGAACGCGGCTTCGACGCCCCCGTGGTGTCCGTCTCCCTCGGCATGAGCGCCACCTTCCTGTTCGGCGGTCAGAGCCGCAACGACCCGGTCCGGCGCTTCCTCCTGCATCACGGCGACGTGGCCGTGTGGGGTGGCCAGGACCGCCTGCGTTTTCACGGCGTGGCCCCGCTCAAGGGGCCGCCGCACCCGAGCCTGGGCGAGCAGCGCCTGAACTTCACCTTCCGCCGCGCCGGCTGACGCCGCCGTGCCAGCCACGAGAGCCCCTTCGTGCCCGACCTCACCGACATTCCCGCCGCAGCGGCCGCCCACCTCGGCGAACCGCCAGCGGCCCACGACGCGGCGGAACAGGCCAAGCGCCAGGTGCTGGATGCCTTCCAGGCCATGGTGGATGCCCGCCAGGCCTGGTGGCGCACCCACGAAACGGGGCGGACCGAACTGCACCTCGCCAGCGGCGAGGTCTACCTCTTGCAACGCCACGGCGTGGTCCGGCTGCGCTGAACCCCGCCACAAGGAACGCCGTCCATGACAAGGAGAACCACCCCATGAACCTGTTGCTGAGCGCCCTCGAGTCCCCGCTGGGCACCCTGCTGGTAGTCACCGACACCGAACAGCGCATCCGCGCCCTCGGCTTCGGCGACTACCGCCTGGCGCTGCTGCGCAACCTGCGCCAGCGCTTCGGTGACTACCGCCTGCAGGACACCCCGCTGCCGCACGGGATCGCCGACGCCCTGCGCGGCTACTTCCAGGGCGACCTGGGCGCCATCGACTGCCTGGTGCTGGAGCCCGACGGCACGCCCTTCCAGCGCAAGGTCTGGGACGCCCTGGGGCAGATCCCGCCCGGCAGCACCCGCAGCTACGGCGAAGTCGCCCGCCAGCTGGGGCTGAACGACCCACGCGCCGCCATCGAAGTGGGTGCCGCCAACGCCGCCAACCCCATCGCCGTGCTGATCCCCTGCCACCGGGTGGTGGCCAGCAACGGCGAGCTGCGCGGCTACGCCTGGGGCCTGGAGCGCAAGCACTGGCTGCTGGAGCACGAGCGCGCCCTGCGGCCCCTTGCCGCCACGCCGCGTACCGCCAGCCTGCCGGGGTTCTGAGCATGGCGCTGACGCTGACCCCGCCGGCCTTCACCGATGCCAGCCGCTTCCTCGCCGCCCAGGACGCCGACTGGGCGCGGCACATCGACGCCATCGGCCCCTGCCGGCACCAGCCCCACCCCCAGCGCGAACCCTACGAGGCCCTGGTTCGCGCCGTGGCCTACCAGCAGCTGCATGCCCGCGCGGGCGACGCCATCCTCGCCCGGCTGCTGGCGCTGTACCCCGGCGGGCGCTTCCCCACCCCGAGTGAACTGCTGGCCACCGAACCCGAGCGGCTGCGCGCCTGCGGCTTCTCCGCACGCAAGCTGCAGACCCTGCAGGGCATCGCCCAGGCCACCGTCGACGGCCAGGTACCCGGCCGCGACGAAGCCCTCACCCTGGATGACGACGCCCTGCTGGCGCGCCTCACGCCCCTGCACGGCGTCGGGCGCTGGACGGTGGAGATGTTCCTCATCTATACCCTTGAGCGCCGCGACATCCTCCCCGCCGACGACTTCGGCGTGCGCGAGGGCTACCGCCGCCTCAAAGGCCTGGACCAAGCCCCCAGCGCCGCCCGCATGCGCCAGCTCGGCCAGGCCTGGAGCCCCTGGCGCACCGTCGCCGCCTGGTACCTGTGGAGGATGCCGCCCACAGCGTGAATTCGATCGCAAGAACCGGAGTTCTCACCGCCACCAACCCCGTTAACCTGCAACCGTCAACAGGCCCTTTTGGATGAATGCCATGAGCAGGACCCTTCCCACCGCCCCGCGCTACCTCACGGATGACCAGCGCTGGGCCGCCGTCCAGGCACGCGACCCGGCCGCCGACGGCCAGTTCGTCTACGCCGTGCGAACCACAGGCGTGTACTGCCGCCCCAGCTCCTCCGCGCGCCTGCCCAATCGCCGCAACGTCGAGTTCTTCGACACCCCCGAGGCCGCCGAAGCCGCCGGCTACCGCGCCAGCCGCCGCCAGGCCGGCGACCGCACCGCCGCCGCCGCCCACCGCACCGCCGTGATCGCCGAGGCCTGCCGCGCCATCGAGGCCGCCGACTCGCCGCCCAACCTGCACCAGCTGGCGGAATGCGCCGGCATGAGCCCCTCGCACTTCCACCGGCTGTTCAAGACCGAGACCGGGCTCACCCCCAAGGCCTACGCCTCGGCCTACCGCGCCCAGCGCCTGCGCCGGGAACTGAGCGAACAGGGCACCACGGTGACCGACGCCATCTACGGCGCCGGCTTCAACTCCAACAGCCGCTTCTACGAAACCGCCGACCAATTGCTGGGCATGCGCGCCAGCGACTACCGCGACGGCGGCACCGGTGCCTCCATCCACTTCGCCGTCGGCCAGTGCTCCCTCGGCTCCATCCTGGTTGCCCAGAGCCAGCGGGGCGTCTGCGCGATCCTCCTGGGCGACGACCCGGACGCCCTGGTCCGCGACCTGCAGGACCAGTTCCCCAAGGCCCAGCTGGTGGGCGGCGATGCCGACTTCGAACGCCTGGTGGCCCAGGTGGTGGGCTTCGTCGAAGCCCCGTCCCTGGGGCTCGACCTGCCGCTGGACGTGCGCGGCACCGCCTTCCAGCAACGGGTCTGGCAGGCCCTGCGGGAAATCCCGCCGGGGGCCACCGCCAGCTACACCGAGATCGCCGAACGCATCGGCGCGCCCAAGGCCGTACGGGCCGTGGCTCAGGCCTGTGGCGCCAACCACATTGCCGTGGCCATCCCCTGCCACCGCGTGGTGCGCCGCAACGGCGACCTCTCCGGCTACCGCTGGGGCGTCGAGCGCAAGCGCGAACTGCTGCAACGTGAAAGCCAGCCCAGCCACCCGACGAGCACAGCGCCATGCCTGAAACAGCCTGCGCTCTGAACCTGCCCGAGGACTGGGCCGCCATCGCCCAGGCCCTGGACGAACACGGCCACGCGCCCCTGCCCGGCCTGCTCGACCCCGAGGCCGCGCGGCTGCTGGGGGAACGCCTGGCCCAGGGCCCGCGGGAGCGCCTGGAAACCCTCGGCATGGGCCAGGGCGAAGGCGTGCGCGCCGGCCTGCCCCACGGCCACTGGGACAGCCTCCACGCCCCGCTCGCCGCCATCGCCAACCGCTGGTGCCAGGCGTTCGGCCAGCCCGAACAGCACGCCACCCACGGCCAGGTTCACTGCGCCCACCTGACCCGCCTCGGCCCTGAGGACTTCATGACCCTGCACCCGGGCGAAGAGGACCCGGCGCTGCTGCCGGTGCGGCTGCTGGTGCTGCTCTCCGACCCACAGGACTTCAGCGGCGGCGAGCTGGTACTCACCGAGCAGCGGCCGCGCATGCAGTCGCGGCCCTGGGTGGTGCCCCTGGCCCGTGGCGATGGCGTGCTGCTGTGCAACCAGCGCCGCCCCGTGCGCAACAACCAGGGGCAGCTCTACGGCGCCCAGCTGCGCCACGGCATCGGCCGGGTGCGCAGCGGCGTGCGGGTTGGCCTGGAAGTGAGCTTCCAGGGCCGTCATGACGGCTGAAGCAGGCGAACCCAAGGCCTGGCGCCTGATCGGCGCCGACGGCCGCCCCTGCCTCAGCCCGGTGCCCGGCACCCTCGGCGGGCACCGCCGCAACCGCCTCTACGGCCGCCTGGATTGCCGCAGCGCCCTGCAGGCCCTGGCGCGCGGCGGCTACGTGGTACAGCGGGTGTTCTTCCTCGACGAAGCCACCGCCTTGAGCGCCGGCTACCGGCCCTGCGCCGTGTGCATGCCCGAGCGGTACCGGGCGTGGAAAGCCGGCGAGCTGTCGCCTCTCCCGTAGGGTGAGCTTCAGTTCGTAGCCCGGGCTTCAGCCCGGGGAGCACAGACACAGAACCCGGACTGAAGTCCGGGCTACGGAGCCAGCCTGAACAGCCGTCGCGAGCAGAGCTCGCTCCTACAAGGATGCGCAGGCGGGCGGGGCCTCCCCCGTAGATACCGTCTTGATTTCTAGTGAGCAAGGGCCAGTTTTGCGTCAAACGGCTGGCCCGATTTCAGCACGCCATAGGCGATGTTCAGCAACTTGCGCATCGCTGCGCAGACGATCTGCTTGCCGGTCTTGCCCCGCTCCCTTAGCCGTTCGCCCATGGCTCTGATCGCTTCGTTGTAGGTCAGGGCGCTGATCGCGGGCATGTACAGGCCGGCCCTCAGGCGCGATGAGCCCATCTTGGAGATGCCCGTAGATACCGTCTTGATTTCTAGTGAGCAAGGGCCAGTTTTGCGTCAAACGGCTGGCCCGATTTCAGCACGCCATAGGCGATGTTCAGCAACTTGCGCATCGCTGCGCAGACGATCTGCTTGCCGGTCTTGCCCCGCTCCCTTAGCCGTTCGCCCATGGCTCTGATCGCTTCGTTGTAGGTCAGGGCGCTGATCGCGGGCATGTACAGGCCGGCCCTCAGGCGCGATGAGCCCATCTTGGAGATGCGTGTCTGCCCCCGGTAGCTCCCGGACTCCTGCAGCCGTGGATTGAGCCCGGCAAAGGCGGTGATGGCGCGGCTGTTGGCAAAGCGCAGTGGGTCGCCCAGTTCCGCCAGGAGCAGGGCGGCGGTCTTGTCGGCGACTCCGTCGATGCTGGTCAGCAGGTCGCGCTTTCCACGCAGGTCCGGGTCGTTGTCGATGTGGTCGTTGATCGCCTTGAGGGTTTCTTCGATCTCCTGGCCGACATGTTCCAGAACCGACTGGATCGAGGCCTGCACGCTGGCATCGGCCACTTCCAGACGGTTGCGCTCCATCTGTTCGATTTCGCGAAGATCCCCCAGGCGCCGTACCAGGGCCTTCAGGCGCTTTACGGCACGGGGCTCGGGTTGCCAGGGGCGCAGCTCGTCCTGGTGGCGCTCGCCGTATTCGGCGATCAGCTTGGCGTCGACCTTGTCGGTCTTCACCCGCTGCAGCTGGCTGCGGGCGTAGTGGGCGATCTGCGCCGGGTTGAGGACACAGACCCGATAGCCTTGCTCCAGCAGCCATTCGGCCAGGGCTTCATGGTGGATGCCGGTGGCCTCCATCACGACCCAGGCTCCGGGTTCGCTGTG
>NZ_JYFT01000047.1:0-545 GCF_000931385.1 Pseudomonas sp. FeS53a | reverse complement strand
GCGCTTTACGGCACGGGGCTCGGGTTGCCAGGGGCGCAGCTCGTCCTGGTGGCGCTCGCCGTATTCGGCGATCAGCTTGGCGTCGACCTTGTCGGTCTTCACCCGCTGCAGCTGGCTGCGGGCGTAGTGGGCGATCTGCGCCGGGTTGAGGACACAGACCCGATAGCCTTGCTCCAGCAGCCATTCGGCCAGGGCTTCATGGTGGATGCCGGTGGCCTCCATCACGACCCAGGCTCCGGGTTCGCTGTGTTTGTTCAGCCAGTCGCGCAAGATGGCGAAGCCCGCTTTGTCGTTGGCCAGCTTGGCCTTGGTGCGGTACTTGCCGTTGGGCTGCAGGGTGGCGAGGTCAAAGGTGTGTTTGGCGATGTCGATGCCGATGACGCTGGGCATGGATTCTCCTCTCGATCCGTTCAGACGCGATCATCACTGCACCCGGCCCAACCTTGTGAATGCGAGCTCAAGGCTCTGGATACCGTTCGGGCTGTTCGAGTGAGTGTGGAGGGGCGGAGCACTATCTACGTTGCAGGCTCGCGGCCTAAGGGTGG
>NZ_JYFT01000066.1:0-59421 GCF_000931385.1 Pseudomonas sp. FeS53a | reverse complement strand
GGATTCTCCTCTCGATCCGTTCAGACGCGATCATCACTGCACCCGGCCCAACCTTGTGAATGCGAGCTCAAGGCTCTGGATACCGTTCGGGCTGTTCGAGTGAGTGTGGAGGGGCGGAGCACTATCTACGTTGCAGGCTCGCGGCCTAAGGGTGGGCACGGCTTCCTATCCCTCCCCCGATGATCAGTCGGGGACTATGCCCCTGGGGTGGGGCAGTAGTCGAGATACAAGGGTGGGCTTCAGCCCACCGCTCTTTGCAACTCTCAACGACTGTCCCGTTTCCGTTTCACCCTCTTGTGCTCAGGGCTGCCGGGGGACGGCGCCGTAACATCTGGAGAAATGCGGTGGGCTGAAGCCCATCCTACGGGGTCTGCAGCCGGAAACGACAACGGCCCCGAAGGGCCGTTGCGCATCACTGACGGCGGATCAGGCCGCTGCGGGCAGCCCGTCGAACTCTTCCCGGGTCTTGTACATCAGGTCCCGGTTGTCGTGGATCCAGGGGTGGAAGCCTTTCTTGAAGAAGTCCATGTACGCCGGGATCAACTGGCGGAACATGCCGTTCCTGCCCCACATCCAGCTCAGGCCATCGCGCCAGACACGCCAGTTCCACAGCAGGCCGTCGCGCTTGAGCATGTGGATCAGCCCGCGGTGGGTGTCGAGCATGAAGAAGAAGGTGCCCATGATCATCGCCCGGCGCAGCAGCTTGCGGCTGCCGCAGACCTGGTTGTAGACGTCGAAGGCCACCGCCTTGTGCTCCGTCTCCTCCAGGGCGTGCCAGCGCCACAGGCGGGCCAGGGTCGGGTGGGCGCCGGCGATGTGCTCGGGGTGCTTGAGCAGGGCGTCGGCCATGATCGCGGTGATGTGCTCCAGGGCGGCCGTGGCGGCCAGTTGCCGGCGCGGCGAGAACTTCTTCTGGGTGTAGCGGATGCGCGCCTGGGCGCGGCGCTCGATGCGCCCCACGTCGTAACCCAGGTCGCGCAGGCGGGCGCTGTATTCCAGGTGTTCGCGGCTGTGGTGGCCTTCCTGGCCGATGAAGCCACGGATCTGCTCCTTCAGCACCGGGTCGGTGATCTCGTCGCGGAAGTGCCGCACCGAATCGATGAAGAAGCGTTCGCCATCGGGAAAGAGCACCGACATGGCGTCGAACAGGTGGGTCTTGAAGGCATCGCCGCTGTGCCAGTGGCGGGGCATCGGATTGGGCAGGTCGAAATCCATGTGACGCGGGCGGATTACCAATCCTTCTGGGGTCGTGCTGGTCATGGGGACTCCCTGAGTCGGTTCAAACCACGTCCGCACTCTCGCTTGCGGGGTCTTGTCGGACAAGGTTATCTTCTGCCAATCGTCAGGTCATATCTGGCCAAGGCCGACCCACAAGAAGAACCCATGAAACAGCCGCTGACCTTCTCCGCCGAGCTCGTTCCGGTTGCCTACGCCGAAGCCCTGCTGAGCCTGGCCGAAGAGCTGGGCGTCACCCGCGAGGCGCTGTTCAGCGCGGCCCGTGTGCGCCCGGAAGTGCTGCAGAGCCCCAACGCACGGCTCTCCTTCGTCGACTTCAACCTGCTGGCCACCGCCGCCCTGGTGCAGTGCAACGAGCCGGCCCTGGGCCTGGTGCTGGGCCAGCGGCTGAACGTCTCCACCCACGGCATCCTCGGTTACGCGGTGCTTTCCAGCGCCAACCTCGGGCGGGCGCTGCAGTTCGCCATGAAGTACTACCGGGTGCTGGGCCTGGCCTATGAGCTGGAGCTGGTGGAGCAGGGCGACTGCCTGCGGCTGGAGGCCACCGAGTCCTTCCCCATGGGGCCGCTGGGGCGTTTTGCCGGCGAGGGCCTGCTGACCAGCTTCTGCACCATCGCCCGCTTCCTCGTCGCCGAGCCGCTGCTGGGGCTGCAGGTGGGCTTCGCCCACCCCGCGCCGGATTACGCCGAGCGCTACGAAGCGGTGTTCGGCGCGCCGGTGACCTTCGACCAGCCCTGCCACTGGATGACCCTGCCCACGCACTACCTCGACCGCCCCATGGCCCTGGCCAACCCGGCCACGGTGCAGATGTGCGAGCAGCAGTGCGAGGCCATCCTCGCCACCCTCGACGTTCAGGACGCCCTGCTGACCCGCGTGCGCCGCCTGCTGCTCACCCGCCCCGGCGACTTCCCCGACCTGGACAGCGCCGCCCGTGCCCTGCACACCAGTGGCCGCAGCCTGCGCCGGCACCTGGCGGCCATGGGCACCAGCTACCAGCAGGTGCTCGACGAAGTGCGCAAGGGCCTGGCCCTGCAGTACCTCACCACCACCCACCTGCCGCTGTTCGAGATCGCCGCGCTGCTGGGGTTCAGCGATCCCTCGAACTTCCGCCGCGCCTTCCGCAAATGGACGGGCAGGCTGCCGAGCGATTATCGTGCCGACCCTTGATCGACCCGCACCAAGCGCCGCAGAGCGCCGCCCCGGAGATGCCCGATGAACCCGTCCACCGCCCTGATCCGCGAAACCTTCCCCGTCGGCCCGTTGCAGTGCAACTGCACCCTGATCGGCGACCCTGTCAGCAAGAAGGCCATCGTCGTCGACCCGGGCGGCAACCATGAGCAGATCCTCGCCCGCCTGGAGGCCCATGGCCTGAAGCTGGTCAGCATCATCCACACCCACGCGCACCTGGATCACTTCCTCGCCTCCGGCGAGCTGAAGAAGGCCACCGGCGCCACCCTGCACCTGCACAAGGAAGACCAGTTCCTCTGGGACAACCTGGAGATGCAGTGCCGCATGTTCGGCGTGCCCTACAAGCCGGTGCCGGCCCCGGACCAGTGGCTGGCCGACGACGAGGAGCTGGCCTGTGGCTGTGGCGTGGCGCTGCACACGCCCGGACACACCCCCGGCTCCATGAGCTTCTGGTTCCCCGAGGCCAAGCTGCTGATCGCCGGCGACACGCTGTTCCGCCGGGGCATCGGCCGCACCGACCTGTGGGGCGGTGACTACGCCACCATCGAGCGCTCCATCAAGGGGCGGCTCTACACCCTGGACGAAGAGGCCACCGTGGTCACCGGCCATGGCCCCGACACCCGGCTGGGCGACGAAATGCGCGAAAACCCGTTCGTCCGGGCCTGAGCTACGGAATTTCCGCGAGGGGCCATGCTCTAACGTGGTTGGCAGTCCATCCGGTTGCCTGTCACACAGGAGTAGAGAGTCCATGTTCACCACGCGTCGCCTGATCGTCGCGGCCCTTGCCGTGGCCACCTTGTCAGGCTGTGCTTCGCAGAACCCCTATGAGAACCAGGGCCAGGCGCCCCGCCAGGGCATGAGCAAGACCGCCACCTATGGCGGCCTGGGCGCCCTGGCCGGTGCCGTCGCCGGTGCCGCCATCAGCCACAACAACCGGGGCAAGGGCGCGCTGATCGGCGCCGCGGTCGCCGGTGCGGCGGGCGCAGGTTACGGCTACTACGTCGACAAGCAGGAAGCGGAGCTGCGTCGCAGCATGGAAGGCACGGGCGTACAGGTTCAGCGCCAGGGCGACAGCATCAACCTGGTGATGCCCGGCAACATCACTTTCGCCACCAACTCGGCGGACATCGCCAGCAATTTCTATGGCCCGTTGAACAACCTCGCCTCGTCGTTCAAGCAGTACAACCAGAACAACATCGAGATCGTCGGCCACACCGACAGCACCGGCAGCCACCAGTACAACGTCAACCTGTCCCAGCTGCGCGCCCAGAGCGTGGCCAACTACCTGGTGGCCCAGGGCGTCGAACCGGGTCGGTTGTCTTCCCGTGGCATGGGGCCGGACCAGCCGGTCGCCAGCAACGCCACCGAAGCCGGCCGCTCGCAGAACCGTCGGGTGGAAATCAAGCTGACCCCCATCCCCGGTGCCCAGGCACCCCAGCAGTACTGATCCCCCTCCGGGCCTGATCCAGGCCCCCCACTTCATGGCCTCGCGCACCCGCCCGGGATGGCGCCGCCGGGGCCTGAAGTGTCTATCCCCGCGTTTTTACCCGCCCTTTCGGCCCCGTCTTTCGTCCCCTGCTTGCCGTCCGTCGTCTCATTGCTGGCACGGGGCTAGTGCGCCGAATCCTGACTAGACTGCCGACAGGTGACCGCGAATCAATGCTGATCAGCAGCGACTCCCCCTGATTTTTCCCCCTGCGTGTCGCCACAAGGACAGGAGCATGCATGGACGACCGTCCTCGGATTCCCGACAGGAAACCCTGGCTGCCCGTGGCGGCCGCGATGGTCCTGCTGGTAGCGCTGGGAGCCCTGGTGGTCTGGCAATGGCAGGCCCAGCGGGCTCGCTATGAGGCCGAGAACCAGCAGCGCTTCGACATGGAGGTCGACGAGGTGGCCCAGCGCATCAGCGACCGGATGCGCGCCTATGAAGTGGTGCTGCGCGGCATGTCCGGGCTGCTGGCCGGCAGCGACGAAGTGTCCGCCGACGAGTGGGCGCGGGCCGTGGACCAGCTCCAGTTGCAGGACCGCTACCCCGGCATCCAGGCACTCGGCTGGAGCCGCTACCTGGATCCGGGCGACCTGCCGGCCTACCCGGGTGAGGAAGAGGGGCGCGCCGATGCCCGTCTGTTCCCTCCTGGCGAACGTGAGCGCTACCTGGTCATCACCTACATCAGCCCGCTGGACTGGCGGAACAAGCGTGCCCTGGGCTTCGACATGCTCAGCGAGCCGATGCGCCGGCAGGCCGTGCAGGCCGCCATCGACAGCGGCGAGGCCCGGCTGACTGGCCCCATCGTCCTGCGCCAGGACGAGGACAATTCGCCCCTCAAGGGGCTGGTGCTGTTCATGCCGGTGTATGGCCGCGATGCACCGGCCACCGCAACCGAGCGCCGCGAAGCGTTCATCGGCACCGTCTACGGCGCCTTCCGTGTCCAGGACCTGATGGCCGGTATCCTCGGGGCGCAGGCCCGGCTGTTCGACATCGAGCTGGCGGACCTCCAGTACCCCGACCAACCCCTGCTGGACCCGCCCGACGCTGCCGAGCCTGCGCGCTATCAAGACCGCCGGGAGCTGCGCCTGTTCGGCCGTGACTGGCAGTTGCAGGTCACTGGCACAGCGGCCTACGCCAGCCTGCAAAGTGATGGCGGACTGCGCTTCACCCTGGTTGCCGGGTTGTCGGCCGCGTTGCTGTTATCCCTGCTGGTCGGGGCTTACCTGTACCTGCGCGAGCGCGAACTGCTGGCCAGCAGCAAGTCCGCCGCCCTGCTGCAGGAGCGCGAAGCACACCTTCGTGCCCTGGTGGCGCGGTTGCCGGTGGCCACGCTGCTGTGCGAAGGCGACGGGCGCATCGAGCTGGCCAACGACAGCGCCGGGGAGTTGCTGGGTTGCGACTCCGAGTGGCTGGTGGGGCAGCACGCCCTGCGCTTCCTGCCGGGTGCCAGCGGGCTTGAGGCCCTGGCTTTCGAGAGCGACCACGCGTCGATCAGCGAGTACGAGGCGCGCTGTGACGACGGCCGGCGCACACCGGTGGCTCTGCGCCTGACCCGTATCGACCGCGCCGATGGCCCCCGCTACCTGATCAACCTGCTCGACCTGCAGGCCCGTCGCAGTGCCGAGGAGCGCTTCCGGCTGGTGGTCGAGGCTTCGCCCAACGCCATCCTGCTGGTGGACACCGGCGGGCGTATCGCCATGGTCAACCGCCAGGTGGAGCAGATGTTCGGCTACAGCCGCCAGGAGCTGCTGGGCGAGCGGGTCGAGCGCCTGCTGCCGGTGGCCCTGCGCGAGGCCCACGTGGGCCTGCGCCAGGGCTTCCAGGCCAAACCCGAACCCCGGCGCATGGGCGGTAACCGCGAGCTGTTCGGCCAGCACCGGGACGGCCACATGATCCCGCTGGAGGTGGGCCTTTCGCCGATCCGCAGCGACAGCGAGACCTGGGTCCAGGCCGTGGTGATCGACATCACCGAGCGCCGCGTCGCCGAGCAGCGCCTGCGGGAGCAGGCCGAGCAACTGATGCTCGCCAACCGCTACAAGTCCGAGTTCCTCGCCAACATGTCCCACGAGCTGCGCACGCCGCTCAACAGCATCCTCATCCTCAGTGACCAGCTGCGCCAGAACGCCGCCGGCAACCTCACCGACAAGCAGTCGCGCCATGCCGATATCATCCACCGGGCCGGCAGTGACCTGCTGCAACTGATCAACGACGTGCTCGACCTGGCCAAGGTGGAAGCCGGGCGCATGCAGCTCAAGCTGGAGCCGCTCAACGTCCAGGACATGCTGGTGGAGCTGGATGCCAGCCTGCGCCCGATGGCCGAGCTGAAGGGCTTGCAGCTGGTGAGCCGGGTCGACCCGGGGGTGCCTCGGGTCATCCACAGCGACCGGGTGCGCCTGCACCAGATCCTGCGCAACCTGTTGTCCAACGCCCTCAAGTTCACCGACCAGGGCGAGGTGGAACTGTCCGTTTCGGTGGACGCCCAGGACCTCGGCCCCGGCCGCGAGATGCTGCGCTTCAGCGTGCGCGACACCGGCATCGGCATCGACCCCGAGCAGCACGAGCGGGTCTTCCAGGCCTTCCAGCAGATCGACGGATCCACCAGCCGGCGCTTCGGGGGCACCGGCCTGGGGCTGGCCATCACCCGCCAACTGGTGCTCGCCCTGGACGGGCAGATCAGCCTGCGCAGCCGCCTGGGCGAAGGCGCCTGCTTCACGGTCTGCCTGCCGGTGGCCGTGGGGTCGCTGGAGCCGGAGGTGGAGCTGACCGAGCCGTTGCGCAGCGGCGAGGGGCCGCCGGTGCTGATCGTCGAGGACGATGCCGGCTTCGCTGCGGTGATCGCCGAAGCGGCTCAGGGCCATGGCTTCTCCACGGTGCTGTGCAGCAACGGTCGCCAGGCAGTGGCGCTGCTGCAGGAGGAGCGCTATGCGGCGATCATCCTCGACATCCTCCTGCCCGACCTCAGTGGTTGGCAGATCTACCGGCGCCTGCGCGGGCTGCCCAATCACCGGGGCACGCCGGTGCACATCATCTCCTGCGTGCCGCAGCCGCCGGACTGGAACGACAGCGACACCCGCTACCTGGTCAAGCCCATCGGTCGCACCGAGCTGGAGCAGGTATTCGGCGGGCTTGGCGAGCCCGACGCGCAAGGCCACCGGATACTGCTGGTGGAAGACGTGGAGGTGGAGCGCGACCACTACCGCGAGCACCTGCAGCAACTGGGCTTCGAGGTGGTGGCGGTGGGCACTGCGGAGCAGGCCATCGTCGCCTACGAGGCGAACAGTTTCGCAGCCATAGTGGTGGACCTGAACCTGCCGGATCTGGACGGCTTCGAGCTGCTCGACCGGCTGGATGCCCGCCGCTCCCTGCGGAACGTGCGCGTGGTGGTGAACACCGGGCTCGATGTCGGCCAGCAGCACCTGCAGCGTCTGCGGCGCTACTCGGCGACGCTGGTGCCCAAGTCCGCCACCGACCCGGCCGCCCTTGGCGAGGCGGTGCAGGGCTTTCTCGACAGCCTGCACACGCAGCCGTCAACCCATGGGCATTCCGCCCTGGAGGGCGCGCGGGTGCTGCTGGTGGACGACGACGTGCGCAATATCTACGCCCTGACTGCCGTGCTGGACGAAGCTGGCCTACGGGTCACTCCGGCGCGCGATGGCATGGAAGCCATCGCCTGTTTCCAGCGCGAACCCTTCGACCTGATTCTCATGGACATGGCGATGCCCAATATGGACGGATACACCGCGACACGGACGCTGAAAGAGGAACACGCTTGCCACATCCCGGTCATAGCCCTGACGGCTCACGCCATGAAGGGCGACCGGGAAAAGTGCATCACCGCCGGTGCCGACGACTACCTGGCCAAGCCGGTGAATCGCCAGGAACTGCTGGACATGCTGGAACGCTGGCTCGAAGCCGCCGGAGGTCGCCATGACGCAGCCCTTGCCTAAGCTCAAGGCCCCCGAGAGCATCCTCCTGGTGGTGGACGACCGCCCGGAGAACCTCGCCGCCATGGAGGCGGTGCTCGACGACTCCACCTGGGACGTGCGCACCGTCGACTCCGGCGAGGCGGCCCTGCAGGTGCTGCTGGAGGAGCAGGTGGGCCTGGTCCTGCTGGACGTGCAGATGCCCGGCATGGATGGCTTCGAGGTGGCCCGGCTGATGCGCGGCAGCCCGCATACCCGCTACACGCCGATCATCTTCATCTCCGCCATCGCCCACACCCAGGAAGCGGTGCTGCGCGGCTACGCCACCGGCGCGGTGGACTTCATCCTCAAGCCGTTCGACCCGCAGGTGCTGCGCCACAAGGTGCAGGCGCTGCTGGACCACGAGCGCAACCGCCGCGACCTGCTGCAACTCACCCAGCAACTGGACAGTGCCCGGGCGTTCAACGCCTCGGTGCTGGAGAACGCCGCCGAGGGCATCCTGGTGGTGGGCGAAGACGGGGTGATCAGCTTCGCCAACCCGGCCATGGCGCTGATGCTCCAGGGCACCGTCAGCGACCTGGAAGGCCGCGAGTTCCTCAGCCTGATCGCCGCCCCCGAATACGCCGGCGACTGGCGCCTGTCGGACTTCTATCGGCACTGGAAGCGCGGCGAACCCTACCGCCTGCACGACGCCGCGCTGAAGACCCAGGCCGGCGGCAGCTTGCCGGTGGCGCTGTCCTGCGCGCCGTTGCCTAGGGCCCAGCGCTCGATGGTGGTGATCGGCCTCGACATGTCGGCGGTGCGCCAGCTGCACGCCCAGCTGGAGGCCCAGGCCATCACCGATTCGCTCACCGGGCTGCTCAACCGGCGCGGCTTCTACCAGGCGCTGGAGTCGGCCCTGGCGCGGGTGGAGCGCAACGGCAAGCGCATGGCGGTGCTGTACCTGGACCTGGATGGCTTCAAGCGCATCAACGACTCCCTCGGCCACGACGCCGGTGACCAGGTGCTGCGCCGCGTGGGCGAGCAACTGAAGACCTGCATGCGCCCCTACGACATCCTCGCGCGCATGGGGGGCGACGAGTTCACCGCGCTGATCGACTCCCTCGACCACCCGGAAGATGCGGCCCGGGTGGCGGAGAAGCTCATCGAGCTGGTTTCGGTGCGCTACCGGGTGGACGGCATCGACGTCACCCTCGGTGCCAGCGTGGGCATCGCCTGCTTCCCCGAGTGCGGGCAGACGGTGGACGGCCTGCTGCGCGCCGCCGACATCGCCATGTACGAGGCCAAGCGCGCCGGACGCCAGCAGTACCGCTTCTTCTCGCCGGAGATGAATGGCCGCGCGCGCTCGCGGCTGATGCTGGAGGAGAGCCTGCGCAACGCCATCGAGCAGGACGACTTCGTGCTGGTCTACCAGCCCCAGGTGTACCTCGCCACCGGGCGCCTGCGGGGCTTCGAGGCGCTGCTGCGCTGGGAGCACCGGGTGGCCGGAACGGTTGCGCCCAATGTGTTCATCCCGCTGCTGGAGGAGACCCGGCTGATCAACCGCCTGGGGGACTGGATCTTCCAGCAGGGGGTCAGCCAGGGGCTGAAATGGCGCGAGCGCTTCGGCGAGGACCTGGTCATCAGCCTCAACGTCAGTCCGGTGCAGTTCGGCATGCCGCACCTGGTGGAGGACCTGCGCCGGGCGCTGGAGCAGCGCGGCCTGCGCCCTTCGCAGATCGAGGTGGAGGTGACCGAGAGCGCGTTGATGCAGGACCTGGACATCACCCGCGAGCAACTTCGCCAGTTGCGCGAACTGGGGGTACGGGTGGCCATCGACGACTTCGGCACCGGCTACTCCTCGCTGGCGTACCTGCGCCACTTCGAGCTGGACACCCTGAAGATCGACCGGCTGTTCATCGCCAACATGCTGGAGTCGCCCCGTGATGCGGCGGTGGTCGCCACCATCATCGACCTGGGCCGCCACCTGGGCCTGGAGGTGATCGCCGAAGGAGTGGAGACGGCGGCACAGCGCGACTGGCTGATCGAGCACGGTTGCTCGGTGATGCAGGGCTTCCTGGTGGCGCCCGGCCTGCCGGTGGCCAAGGCGGGCGAATTCCCGCTGCAGCTCGACTGGCAGGCGTTCGACGCCGCGCGGTAAAGCCGGCGAAGGCGGCCTACACTTGCGCCGACGGCGCGTGAGGTCGCCGCATTCGCAAGGAGCATCCTATGTATTGCCTGTTCGTCGCCTACCCCAACAACGAGGGTGGCACCTTCGATTTCACCTACTACCTGGAGAAGCACATCCCCCTGGTGCGCGAGCTGCTGGGGGACAACCTGGTCAAGGTGGAGGTCCAGAAGGGCCTGGCCTCCGGAGACGGTTCGGCGGCGCCGTTCCTGTGTACCGCGCACATCTGGATCCGCTCCATCGACACCCTCCAGGCCACCCTGCGCAAGCATGGCCAGGCCATCAACGACGACATCCCGCGCTACACCAGCATTGCCCCGCTGCTGCAGGTGAACGAGGTGCTGGGCGACTGAGGCTGTCGGCTCCTGAATGACGAAGCCCGCCGATTGGCGGGCTTCTGCGTCCTGGGGTCAGGAACGGGGCGGGTGGCTCTGGTGCAGCGCCGCCAACTCGGCGTCCTTGCGCTCCCACAGCTGGTTGACCCAGAGCTGGAAGTCCTTGCGGTAGGCCTCGTCCTGGTCATAGCTGCGGCCGAGGAAGCCGGCGGGGATCGGCAGCGCCTCGATGCGCACCACCACCTCGCCGACCTGGCCGGCCATCAGCGCCCAGAAGCTCGGGTTGCCGCCGGGGTAGTGGATGGTGATGTTCAGCAGTGCCTCCAGTTGATCGCCCATGGCGTCCAGCACGAAGGCCACGCCGCCGGCCTTGGGCTTGAGCAGGTAGCGGAAGGGCGAGGCCTGCTGGGCGTGCTTGGCCGGGGTGAAGCGGGTGCCTTCGAGGAAGTTGAAGATGCCCACCGGGTTGTGGCGGAACTTGTCGCAGGTGCGGCGGGTGGTTTCCAGGTCCTTGCCTTTCTTCTCCGGGTGCTTGGCCAGGTAGGCCTTGGAGTAGCGCTTCATGAAGGGGAAATCCAGCGCCCACCAGCACAGGCCGATCACCGGGACCCAGATCAGCTCCTGCTTGAGGAAGAACTTCAGCGGGCGGATGCGCCGGTTGAATACGTACTGCAGCACCAGGATGTCCACCCAGCTCTGGTGGTTGCTGGTGACCAGGTAGGAGTGCTGGTAGTCCAGCCCTTCCATGCCCTGCACGTCCCAGCGGGTGCGGCGGACCAGGTTCATCCAGGTCTTGTTGCAGCTCACCCAGGACTCGTGGATGAAGCTCACCAGCGGGTTCAGCGCCTGGCGCACCGCCTGGAACGGGAGCAGCAGCCGCAGCAGGGTGATGGCGAACAGCGGCCAGCACCAGAACAGGGTGTTGAGGGCGAGCAGCAGGGAGGCGAGGACGCCGCGCAGGGGCGCGGGAAGGAAGCTGAGCATGGGAACCTCGTGTCTGGGCGGTCTGTGCCGCCCTGTTCGGTGGACGCCGTGCCGGTGGGCGGCCCGTTGGTGGCCAAGGTTAACGGTTGTTCACTGGACTGCAAGCGCGAAGGGTGACCGGTCGGTCGCGGCGGTTTCGCCGCTGCCCGGCCCCCTCCCGGCGGGAGGGGGCACGCGGCTCAGGCGTCGGGTCTGGCGGTGGCGGCCTGGATGGCGGTGAGGGCGATGGTGTAGACGATGTCGTCCACCAGTGCCCCACGGGACAGGTCGTTCACCGGCTTGCGCAAGCCCTGCAGCATGGGGCCGACGCTGACCACCTGGGCGCTGCGCTGCACCGCCTTGTAGGTGGTGTTGCCGGTGTTCAGGTCGGGGAACACGAACACCGTGGCGCGCCCGGCTACGGCGCTGCCCGGCGCCTTCTGCCGGCCGACGCTGTCGATGGCGGCGGCGTCGTACTGCAGCGGGCCGTCGATGGACAGGTCGGGCCGCGCGGCCTTGGCCAGGCGGGTCGCCTCGCGCACCTTCTCGACGTCTTCGCCGGTGCCGGAGTCGCCGGTGGAGTAGCTGATCATCGCCACCCGTGGGTCGATGCCGAAGGCGGCGGCGGAGGCGGCGCTCTGCACGGCGATCTCGGCCAGCTCCTCGGCGCTGGGGTCGGGGTTCACCGCGCAGTCGCCGTAGACCACCACCTGTTCCGGCAGGAGCATGAAGAACACCGAGGACACCAGCTTGTAGCCGGGGGCGGTCTTGATCAGCTGCAGGGCCGGGCGGATGGTGTTGGCGGTGGTGTGCACGGCGCCGGACACCAGGCCGTCCACTTCGTCCAGGGCCAGCATCATGGTGCCCAGCACCACGTTGTCTTCCAGTTGCGCGGCAGCCATCGGTGCGTTCAGGCCCTTGCCCTGGCGCAGGGTCACCATGGGCTCGACGTAGCGCGGGCGCACCAGGTCCGGGTCGAGCACTTCCAGCCCTTCGGGCAGCACGATGCCCAGGGCGCGGGCCACGGCCTGCACGTCCTCGGGCTTGGCCAGCAGCACGCAGCGGGCGATGCCGCGCGCCTGGCAGATGGCGGCGGCCTGCACGGTGCGCGGTTCGGCCCCTTCCGGCAGGACGATGCGCTTGCCCGCCTGCTGGGCGCGCTTGACCAGTTGGTGGCGGAACGCCGGTGGCGACAGGTGCGGCACGCGCGGGGTGCCGCAGCGCTCGCGCAGCCAGTCGTGGTCGAGGAAGCGGGCGATGAACTCGGTGACCTTCTCCGCACGTTCGCGGTCGTCCACCGGGATCTCGCGGTTCATGCGGTTGAGGTCGGTGGCGGTGCCGTAGGTGCCGCTGGCCACGCTGAGCACCGGCAGGCCGCCCTGCAGCGCGCCCTGGCACAGCTCCATGATGCGCGGGTCGGGCGGGAAGTCGCTGCACAGCAGCAGGCCGGCCAGGGGCACACCATTCATGGCGGCGAGGCTGGCGGCGAGGATGATGTCGTCGCGGTCGCCCGGGGTCACCACCAGCACGCCGGGTTTGAGCAGCGGTAAGGTGTTGGGCACGGTGCGCGCGCAGAGGATGATCTTCTGCACCCGGCGCTGGTCGTAGTCGCCGGCGTTGATCACCCGCGCGCCCAGCAGGTCGGCCACGTCGCGGGTGCGCGGGGCGTTCAGCTCCTCTTCCCAGGGGATGCAGCCGAGCAGGCGGAAGTGCTTGGCGCGCAGCAGGGCGGTGTTGTCCTGCAACTGCGGGCCGAGGGTGTCGTCGCGCACCTTGTTGAGGATCACGCCGAGCACCTTGGGATCGTCCGGGCCGCCGAAGAGCTGGGCCTGGATCTCCAGGCGGTCGGCCAGCTCGGTGACCGTCTCGTCCTCCGGCGCGGAGACCAGGATCACCTCGGCGTCCAGGCTGCGTGCCAGGTGGGCGTTGACCCGCGCCGCGTAGCTGGCGTGGCGGGTCGGCACCATGCCTTCGACGATGACCACGTCGCGGTCCTCGGCCACCTGCTGGTAGCGGCCGACGATCTCTTCCAGCAGCTCGTCCAGCTGACCGTCGCCGAGCAGGCGTTCGACCTGGGCCAGTTCCATCGCCTTGGGCGGGGTCAGGCCGTGGGTGCGGGCGATGAGTTCGCTGGAGCGTTCCGGGCCGAGGTCGCCGGGGTGGGGCTGGGCGATGGGTTTGTAGAAGCCGACCTTGAGGCCGGCCAGTTCCAGGGCGCGGACCAGGCCGAGGCTGATGGAGGTCAGGCCGACACCGAAGCCGGTGGGGGCGATGAAGAAGGTATGCATGGGGCGCCTCAGTTGAGCAGGGCGAGGGTGTCGAGGGCGATCTGCCGCTCCTCGTTGGTGGGGACGACGAGGATGCGGGTCCGTCCGTAGCGGTGGATGGGCCCGGCGATGCCCTGCACGCAGCGGGCATTGGCCTCCTGGTCGATGGCCAGGTCCAGCAGTTGCAGGTGGGCCACGGTCTTGCTGCGGATCAGCGGCGAGTTCTCGCCGATGCCGCCGGTGAAGATCAGCCCGTCCAACTGGGGCAGGGCGCAGCTCATGGCCGCCAGGCTCTTGGCCAGGCGGTAGCAGAACACCTCGATGGCCAGGGTGGCGCCGGGGTGGCCCTGGCTGCGGGCCTGCTCCAGGGTGCGCATGTCGTTGGAAAGCCCGGAGAGGCCCTTGAGGCCGCTCTCGTGGTTCAGCACACGGGTCACTTCGTCCAGGCTCCAGCCCAGGGTACGGGCCAGGTGGCTGTGCAGGTTGGGGTCGATGTCGCCGCTGCGGGTGCCCATCACCGTGCCCTCCAGGGGCGTCAGGCCCATGCTGGTGTCGCGGCTCTGGCCGTTGACGATGGCGCAGGTGGAGCAGCCGTTGCCCAGGTGCGCCGACAGCCAGCTGCTGTCGCCGATGGACAACCCGGCGATCTCCGCCGCGCGGTGGCTGACGTAGCGGTGGCTGGTGCCGTGGAAGCCGTAGCGGCGCACGCCGTGGTCGCGATAGAGCGACTCGGGCAGGGCGTAGCGGTAGGCGTGTTCGGGCAGGCTCTGGTGGTAGGCGGTGTCGAACACCGCCACCTGGGGCAGTTGCGGGTAGACGCTCATGGCGGCTTCGATCCCCTGCAGCGCCGCCGGGTTGTGCAGCGGTGCCAGGGGCGAGATGGCGCGGATGGTGGCGAGCACGTCGGCATCCAGCCGCCGCGCCGAGGTGAAGCGCTCGCCGCCGTGCACCACGCGGTGGCCGATGCCGTGGAGCTTGCCGCCGGTGACGGCCTGCACCAGTGGCAGCAACTGGGCGAGGGCGGCGCGGTAGTCGCCGTTGGGCAGCATCAGGCTGTCCTTCTCGCCGCCGCGCTGCCAGCGCAGCTCGGCCTCCGGCGTGCCCAGGCGGTCGGCGATGCCGCGCAGGGGGAACTGCGAATGGGCCTCGCTGACCAGGGCGAACTTGATCGACGCACTGCCACAGTTGATCACCAGGATATTGCGTGCGGGCATCTCGCCTCCTTGTCGGTTAGTCCTTGTCCTCGGTGTCCTGCTCCCTGGCGCACCAGCCACAGGCAAAGGGCTGGCCGAGGTGCGCCTCGCGCTGCCGTGGGTCCAGGACCCAGGCCCGCGACTGCCACGGCGGCTGATGGCGCAGATGCTGGGTGTGCCCGCAGGAAAGCAGGGCCACCCAGTGGCCGTCCTCGTCCTGGCGGAAACCCAGCAAACGCGAGCCCCGTCCGTCAATCGGCGGGTCGCCATCGGCCGGTTTGGCAGTTAGACTTGCCACCTTTCCACTCTTATCCAAAAGGTCTCGCACCATGCTGATCGCCGCCAACAAGGCAGTCTCCATCGACTATACCCTGACCAACGACGCCGGTGAGGTGATCGACAGCTCCCGTGGCGGCGCGCCGCTGGTCTACCTGCACGGTGCGGGCAACATCATCATCGGCCTGGAGCGTGCCCTCGAAGGCAAGCAGGCCGGCGACGAAGTGAAAGTGGCCATCGAGCCCGAAGACGCCTACGGCGAATACAGCGCCGAGCTGGTCGCCACCCTGAGCCGCGCCATGTTCGAAGGCGTGGACGAGCTGGAAGTCGGCATGCAGTTCCACGCCTCCGCTCCGGACGGCGGCATGCAGATCGTCACCATCCGCGACATCGACGGCGACGACGTGACTGTCGACGGCAACCACCCGCTGGCCGGCCAGCGCCTGAACTTCGAAGTGAAGGTGGTCAACGTGCGTGAAGCCAACGCTGAAGAGATCGCCCACGGTCACATCCACGGCGAAGGTGGTCACCACCACTGAGTGATGACAGGCGATCTGCGGCGCGCGGCGACGCGGATCGGCTGCTAAGCTCAAGTTCACCGGAAAGGCGCCCTCGGGCGCCTTTTTCGTCTCTCGTGCAAACCCGCGTCGATCCAGGAGTCTGTGAGATGAGTGCCTTCCACGACCTCAAGCTGCGTGCCCTCGACGGCCAGGAACTGCCGCTTGCTCCCTACAAGGGGAAGGTGGTGCTGGTGGTCAACGTTGCTTCTCGCTGTGGCCTGACGCCGCAGTACGCCGGGCTGGAGAAACTGCACCAGCAGTTCCAGGACCGGGGCTTCAGCGTACTGGGTGTCCCCTGCAACCAGTTCGCCGCCCAGGAGCCGGGCAGCGAGGACGAGATCCGCGAGTTCTGCACCCTGAACTACGGCGTGACCTTCCCGCTCGGCAGCAAGATGGACGTCAACGGCGCCAGCCGTCACCCGCTCTACCGCCTGCTGGCCGGTGAAGGGGCCGAGTTCCCCGGCGACATCACCTGGAACTTCGAGAAGTTCCTGGTGGGCAAGGACGGCCGCGTGCTCGCCCGCTTCTCGCCCCGCACCACCCCCGAAGACCCCGCCCTGGTGGCGGCCATCGAGAAAGCGCTGGGCTGACGCTTCTTTCCCCTCTTTCATGGCGGGGCCTTGTAGGGTGGATGGCGCTCTTCCCATCCACCAAACGAGGTGGCTGGGGAGTCCAGTGGTGTAGCCGACTGGCGACTGAAGTCGCCCCTACAAGGTGCAAGGGATATCCCGCGCAGGCCATTACCTCGGAGTAAGCCGCGCGGGCTTTCTGACCCCAAATCACCCTGATCAATAGTGCTGTGCCGAGCGAGACGACCGGTCATATGCTCGCCGCCATGAACAGCATCCGACTCGACAAGCGTGACCTCATCCTCGCCAAGGGCACCCAGGTGATGACCCGTGCCGGCTACCACGGCACCGGTGTGCAGGAGATCGTCCAGGCCGCTGGCATCCCCAAGGGCTCGTTCTACCACTACTTCGCCAGCAAGGAAGACTTCGCCCTCCAGGCCTTGGACTACCTGTACCAGCCGCGCCTCGAGCGCTATGCCCAGGCCCTGTCCGACCCGGCGAAGAGCCCGTGCCAGCGGGTGCTCGACTACTACGGTGAACTGGTCAGCCACTTCACCCGCCACGAGAAGCTGGAATACCACTGCTTCATCGGCAGCCTGAGCTTCGAGATGGCCGAACTCTCGCCGGCCATCGGCGCTCAGGTGGACGCCATCCTGCAGCGCTCGGCGGACATCCTCCAGGCTTGCCTGGAAGAGGCCCAGCGTGCCGGCGAGCTCACGGCCGACGAAGACTGCGCCAACCTCGCCGGCTTCATCGCCAACGCCTGGCAGGGCGTGCTCACCCGCCTCAAGGTCGGTGCCGGCGCCCGGCCGCTGTTCGATTTCATGACCCGCCTGCAGCGCCTGCTGCGGGTGTGACCCCCTAAAAAGCCCATTAACGAGACGACCGGTCACTTGGCCGGAATCAGGAGACCCCGATGACCGCATCCGTAGACGCCCTGTTCGCCCCCTTCCGCCTCGGCGCCCTGGAGCTGCCGACCCGCGTGGTGATGGCGCCCATGACCCGCTCCTTCTCCCCGGGTGGCGTGCCCACCGAGCAGGTGGTCGAGTACTACCGCCGCCGCGCTGCGGCCGGTGTCGGCCTGATCGTCACCGAAGGCACCACCATCGGCCACCAGGCCGCCAACGGTTACCCCCACGTTCCGCGCTTCTACGGCGAGGACGCCCTGGCCGGCTGGAAGCAGGTGGTCGATGCCGTGCACGCCGAAGGCGGCAAGATCGTCCCGCAGCTGTGGCACGTCGGTAACGTCCGCCGCCTGGGCACCGAGCCGGACGCCAGCGTCCCTGGCTACGGCCCCAGCGAGAAGCTCAAGGACGGCCAGGTGGTGGTCCACGGCATGACCCAGCAGGACATCGACGAGGTCGTCGCCGCCTACGCCCAGGCTGCCCGTGACGCCAAGGCCATCGGCATGGACGGCGTGGAGCTGCACGGCGCCCACGGCTACCTGATCGACCAGTTCTTCTGGGAAGGCACCAACCAGCGCACCGACGACTACGGCGGCAGCCTGGCCAACCGCTCGCGCTTCGCCATCGAAGTGATCAAGGCCGTGCGCGAGGCCGTCGGCCCCGACTACCCGATCATCTTCCGCTTCTCCCAGTGGAAGCAGCAGGACTACACCGCCCGCCTGGTGCAGACCCCCGAAGAGCTGGAAGGCTTCCTCAAGCCGCTGTCCGAGGCCGGCGTGGACATCTTCCACTGCTCCACACGCCGCTTCTGGGAGCCGGAGTTCGAAGGCTCCGACCTCAACCTGGCCGGCTGGACCCGCAAGCTCACCGGCAAGCCCACCATCACCGTCGGCAGCGTCGGCCTGGATGGCGAGTTCCTGCAGTTCATGGTCAAGACCGACAAGGTCGCCCAGCCGGCCAACATCGAAGGCCTGCTGGAGCGCCTGAACAAGCAGGAGTTCGACCTGGTGGCCGTGGGCCGCGCCCTGCTGGTGGACCCGGACTGGGCGACCAAGGTCCGCGAAGGCCGCATGCAGGACATCCTGCCGTTCAGCCGCGACGCCCTGACCAGCCTGGTCTGAGCACGACCCCCGGTGCGCCGGCCTGGCCGGCGCACCCATTTCCAGCCCCGTCTCGTGCGGGGCTTTTTTGTGGCTACGGTTTTTGCAACTCGCCGGCGCCGAACGCTCTGAAGCAGCAAGTCATGAGCGCACTCGGTGGTCGTGCTTGCCAAGAGGGTGAGGCAGGGAAACTGCCCCTTCAGGAGGCCGAGCGCAGTCGTTGCGTAGGGGGACGAGCGGCATGGATGCCGCGAGAGGCGCGTCAGGCCATGGATGGCCCATCGCGCCGGCCCCCGTAGCAGCGACGGAGCGAGGGAAGTCCCGCGCAGCGGGACCCGAATGGCGGGGCGAGCCTTTTTGGTTTCTTTTTTGGCGATTGAAAAAAGAAACTCGCCTGGGAAGGCGAAACAGGGAACATCCGCAGAACTCGATAATCAGCTTGGTCCCCCAAATAGTGGGCTTAGGGCACGGCCTTCGACAGGCCACCCTCACCACAAACCCTCAATCGGTTGGGCTGACTTGCCCCGGGCGAAGGCGCATGGTCCGGGCACCACAACAAGCGGCCGGTCCACCGGCCCTAGGAGTCGTCCCATGCGCACCGGATTGGTGGTGGATGCCACCTGCGATCTGCCTCAGACCTTCATCGCGGAGCGGGGCATCCGCGTTCTGCCCATCCGTATCCGCCTCGGCCAGGACACCCTGGTGGACCGCCGCATTCCCGAGGTCACCGGGCGTTTCTACGTCGACCAGTTGCCCCGGGTCGGCCCTGGCGACGGCAGCGAGCCGCTGAGCGCTGCGGAAACCCAGGCCTGGTTCCTCGAAGAGCTGGTGACCCAGTACGACCACGTCATCTGCCTGACCCTTTCCGCCCAGCGCAGCGCCATCTTCGAGCACGCCACCCAGGCCTCCTTCGGCCTGCTGCAGTGTTACCGCGAGCGGCGCAGCGCGGCCGGGCTGACCACGCCGTTCGCCATGCGGGTGATCGACGGCCGCACGCTGTTCGCCGGCAGCGCGGTGCTGGCCGCCGAGGCCGTGCGGCTGATCGCCGGGGGCGGACACCCCAGTGCGGTGCGGGCGCGGCTGGAGCAGCTGGCCGAGTCGGTGTGCACCTTCCTCATCGCCGATGACCTCGGCCACCTGCGCAAGCGCGGCTTCCAGAAGGGCGAGCGCAGCGGCCTGCTGGACCGCATGCGCGGTGCGGCCCTGGGGATCGGTTCGCTGCTGGACGTGAAGCCGGTGATCAGCGTGCAGCAGGGCGAGGACAAGCCCGTGACCCTGGCGCCGAGCTTCGAGCGTGCGGCGGAGAAGCTGTTCGCCCACGCCTGCGCGCGGGTGATGGCGGGCGACCTGCTGGCGCCGCAGCTGTGCATCAGCTACGCCGGGGAACTGTCCCTGGTGCGCGACCTGCCGGGCTTCGCCGAGCTGGAGGCGGCCTGCCTCGCGCGGGATGTGGTGCTGCAGGTGGCGATGCTCAGCCCCACCGGCGCCATCAATCTGGGGCGTGGTGCCCTCAGCCTGGCGTTCGCCGCACCGGCCCGGCCGTTCGGCTGAGGCCTCAGGGCGAGGGTGGCTGCAGGCGGGCGTCGGCGGGCAGCGCCGCCTCGGCGGAGCCGACGCTGCGCAGGTGCTGCTCGAACTGCTGGACGATGCTGTCCCAGCCCTGGCGGCCGGCGTGCTGGCGGGCGTTGAGGCGTACCCGGCGCAGGGTCTCGTCGTCTTCCAGGAGCCAGCAGGCGGCGTCGCTGAAGGTGGCCGGCTCGTCGGGCACCGCCAGGGCGCCGTTGTGCCCATGGCGGATGTGCTGGGCTGCGGCGGCCTGGTCGAAGGCCACCACCGCCAGGCCCGAGGCCAGCGCCTCCAGCACCACGTTGCCGAAGGTCTCGGATTGGCTGGGGAAGAGGAACAGGTCGGCGCTGGCGTAGTGCCGGGCCAGTTCCTCGCCGCGCTGGATGCCGCAGAACAACGCCTCCGGCAGCTCGGCCTGCAAGGCGGTGCGCGACGGGCCGTCGCCCACCACGATGAGCTTCAGGCGGCGCTGGGGATGGGCCTTGCACAAGGCCTGGAAGGTGGGCGCCAGCAGCCGCAGGTTCTTCTCCGGGGCCAGGCGGCCGACGTGCAGCACGGCGATGTCGTCCGGCTCCAGCCCCCAGGCTTCCCGCAGGCCCTGGCAGCGCCGGGCCGGGGTGAACAGCTGGCCATCGACGCCGCGTGCCAGCAGGGCCAGGCGCTCGAAGCCGCGGCGGCGCAGCTCCTCGCTCTGGCTGGCGCTGGGCACCAGGGTCAGTTGCGAGGTGTTGTGGAACCAGCGCAGGTAGTTGGTCAGCAGGCGCGTCAGCAGGCCCACGCCGTAGTGGCCGGTGTACTGCTGGAAGTTGGTGTGGAAGCCGCTGATCACCGGCACCCCCAGGCGTCGCGCCGCACGCAGGGCGGACAGGCCCAGGGGGCCTTCGGTGGCGATGTAGAGCACGTCGGGGCGGCGTTGCTTCCAGCGCGTCAGCAGCTTGTGCAGGCTCGACTGGCCCCATTGCAGCCCCGGATAGCCGGGCAGCGGCCAGCCGCGCACCAGCAGCAGCTCGTCGCTGCTCTTCACACCCTGGTCCACGGCCTGGCGGGGGCGCACCAGCTGCAGCTGGTGCCCGCGTGCGCGCAGGCCCTCGCACAGCCGCGACAGGGTGTTGGCGACGCCGTTGATTTCCGGCAGGTAGGTTTCGCTGACGAGGGCGATTCGAAGGGCAGGCAGGCTCATGACTTGAGTGTCGACGCCCGCCGTTTAGCCCGTGTGAATTTTGCGTGACCGGCCGGTGACAGCCGGGGAGGGCGGCGCGGGTCCGGGCCCGCGCCGGTGCATCAGTGGGGCAGGGCCTTGTCGCCGCCTTCGCGCACCCAGAACAGGGTGGCGCCGGCGACGGCGGCGGGCATCATCACGATGTTGACGAAGGGGATCAGCAGCGCCAGGTACACCGAGCCACCGAAGCCCAGGCTCTGCCAGCGCTTCTCGCGCAGCCAGGCGAGCATCTCGTTCCAGCCCAGCTTGTGGTTGTCCGCCGGGTAGTCGATGTACTGCACGGCCATCATCCAGATGCCGAAGACGAACCACAGCGGCGTGCTCACCAGGTTCACCACGGGGATGAAGCTGAGGATCAGCAGGCCCGCCGCGCGGGGCAGGAAGTAGCCCAGCTTGCGCAGTTCGCGGCCGATGGTGCGCGGCACCATGGCCACCAGTTCGGCCCAGCTGAAGGGCGGGAAGTCGTCCTGGCCGCGCACCACCACTTCCACCTTCTCGGCGAGGAAGCCGTTGAAGGGCGCGGCGATGATGTTGGCGATCATGGTGAAGCTGAAGAACACCAGCAGCACCACCAGCGCCACGAACAGCGGCCAGATCAGGTATTCGAGGAAGCTCGCCCAGTCGGGCAGGCTGGGCATGAAGGCATCGACCCAGCCGCTGAATTCGCGCATGGCGAAGCCGATCAGGGCGATGAACAGCAGGAGGTTCAGGGTCAGCGGCAGCAGCACGAACAGGCGCAGGCCGGGACGGAGGATGAGTTTCAGGCCTTCGCCGAGGTATTGCGGGCCGGACAGGGCAGGGGCGGGCATCGGGCGCTCCATGAGGGGGGACTGGCGCGACCTTACCGGCTTTGCCGGGGCGGTAAAAGCGCTGGCGTCACACGCCCGCCAGGCGATAGGGGCGACCTATCGAGGGGATAAGCAATGCACATTTCCGTGGCCGGGGGCGCCGTCGGTAGCCTTGCCAGCATTTTCGGGGGCTCGCCGGCTCCCGCTGGTTCGCGAGGCCGCTGCATTCCCTAAGCCTTCCCCAAGTGCTCGCAGCGGCCTCTTTTTATTACCTGAGGTGTCCGCCATGTCCGTCACTCGCCACGCCCGCGTCATCATCCTCGGCTCCGGCCCCGCCGGTTACAGCGCGGCCGTCTATGCCGCCCGCGCCAACCTCAAACCCTTGCTGATCACTGGCATGCAGGCGGGCGGGCAACTGACCACCACCACCGAGGTGGACAACTGGCCGGGCGATGCCCACGGGCTCACCGGGCCGGCGCTGATGCAGCGCATGCAGGAACACGCCGAGCGCTTCGAGACGGAGATCGTCTTCGACCACATCAACGCCGTGGACCTGGCCGGCGAGCCTTTCACCCTGGTGGGGGACAGCGGCACCTACAGCTGCAACGCGCTGATCATCGCCACCGGTGCCAGCGCCCGTTACCTGGGGCTGCCCTCCGAGGAACGCTTCATGGGCAAGGGTGTGTCCGCCTGCGCCACCTGCGACGGCTTCTTCTACCGCAACCGTGAGGTGGCGGTGGTGGGCGGTGGCAACACGGCGGTGGAAGAGGCGCTGTACCTGGCCAACATCGCCAGCAAGGTGACCCTGGTGCACCGCCGGGAGACCTTCCGCGCCGAGAAGATCCTGCAGGACAAGCTCCGCGCACGCATCGCCGAGGGGCGCATCGTGCTCAAGCTCAATGCCGAGGTGGACGAGGTGCTGGGCGACGATATGGGCGTGACCGGCGTGCGCCTGCGCGGCCGCGACGGGCAGATGGACGAGCTGAAGGTGGATGGCCTGTTCGTCGCCATCGGCCACACGCCGAACACCTCGCTGTTCGAGGGCCAACTGGCCCTGCGCGACGGCTACGTTGTGGTCAACGGCGGGCGCGACGGCAATGCCACCGCCACCAGCGTGGCCGGGGTGTTCGCCGCCGGTGACGTGGCCGACTCGGTGTACCGCCAGGCCATCACCTCCGCCGGCGCCGGCTGCATGGCGGCGCTGGACGTGGAACGCTACCTCGACGCGCTCTGAGGGCGCGTCAGACCCAGGTGTTGATGGGCAGTTCGGCCAGGCGCAGGGTGCGGGCGTCCAGGCGCAGGAACTGCCCTTCGAGGCGGGTGGCCAGGCCCCGGTCGTCGAGGGTCAGTTCGCCGCCCGCGTCGCCTTCCTGTTCCCAGTGGTACCGGCTCAGCTGCGCATCGCGCTTCACGCAGCGGTAGCGCTGTGGGCGCGCCTGCACCGTCAGGGTGGGCAGGTCGATGTGCGCCACCTGGTGGGTGCGTTCTTCCCAGGTCTCCAGCGGCTTGCCCAGCAGGATCGGGCTGTGGGTGAAGGGGCTGGCGCCCAGCATCACCTGGTCGCAGGGCTCCAGGTCCGGGCAGGGCTGTCCGTCGAGGGTCCAGCGGCCGTCGTCGGTGCGCTGCAGGCGCAGGCTGCGGGGGCCGTGGTCGTCCACCTTCAGCCAGAGCTGGCGGAAGCGCCATTCGGGGTCGTAGTCCAGCACGTAGGTGGCGGCGAAACTGCTGCCGCCGCGGCTCTGCATGAGGTGGCTGCTGACGTGGACGCCGTCGGCATCACGGTGCAGGCGCAGGTGCTCCACGCCGGGGTGGGACCAGGGTTTCCAAACGAGGGTCTGTTGCATCCATGCGACTCCGAAACTGCACGGGAAGGGGAAACGCTCAACGGGGTGTATAGGCGTAGGACACCTTCCCTGGTGTTCCCGTTACGTCGCGCAGGATACGTTGTTCTTTTTGTGACGTATGTCAGCTTTCTCTGACAGATGAGTCGCGTGTAGAACGGTTTCTCAGGCCTTGCGCTTGAGCGGCTCGCCGTCGAAGCGAACGCCGTCCAGGCCACTCTTCATCAGCGCGCGGATGTTGCCGTGGTCACTGCCCTCGGGGGTGGCCAGCACGGCGCGGTAGTGCTCGCCGAACGCCAGCAGGGCTTCGTCGCGGCTCAGGCCTTCCAGCAGGGCCAGGCCCAGGGTCTTGCAGGAGCCCTCGTTCTGCCCGGCGGCGTTCTCCACGCCGCCGTTGACGAAGGCGCAGGGCTGGTAGTCGTAGCCGGCAGCGATGAAGGCCAGGGTGTCGGCGAAGAGGTGCTCGCCACTGGCCAGGCGGCCACGGAATGCATTCAGGTCGTTCATGCTTTGTTCGCTTTGTCGAAGGCCGCTTGCTGCTCGGCGCTGGCTTCTTTCTGGTACTTGGCCTTCCAGTCGGCATAGGGCATGCCGTAGATCTCTTCGCGGGCCTGCTCGGGGCTGACTTCGACGCCGATGTCGTCGGCGGCGGCCTTGTACCACTTGGACAGGCAGTTGCGGCAGAAGCCGGCGAGGTTCATCAGGTCGATGTTCTGCACATCGGTGCGGCTGCGCAGGTGCTGGACCAGCCGACGGAAGGCGGCGGCTTCGAGTTCGAGGCGCTGTTGCTCGTTCATCGGAGGACTCCTTGGGATCGGTGAGGAGGGCGCGGCGATGATAAGAGCCGCTCCCGGGGACGGCAATGCCCGGCGCGAGGCCGGGCAGCGGGGATCAGCGGTGGCCGGCGAGGGTGATCGACACCGACTCGGCGAAACGCAGGGCGTGGGGCTTGTCCACTTCCACTTCGGCGTAGCTCACCCGTGGGTTGGTCATCACCAGGTCGAGGATCTCCTGGGTCAGGCGCTCCAGCAGGGCGAAGCGGTTCTCCTCGACGTGCTGGATGATGGCCTTGGTGATGGTGCGGTAGTTCAACGCATGGTCGATGTCGTTGAAGTCCACCGCGTCGGTGGCCGGGTAGAGGATGGTGAGGTTGATCAGCACATCCTGCTTGTTGAGGATCTCCTCCTCCTTGATCCCGATGTAGGTACGCAGGCGCAGGTCCTTCACGCGGATCCGCGCCATTCCTGGCTCCAGTCTCGGCATGCTCAGCTCCGTCCGATGAGTTTGAGGAATTCCTGGCGGGTGCTCGGCGATTCACGGAAGGCCCCGAGCATGACCGAGGTGGTCATCACCGAGTTCTGCTTCTCCACGCCGCGCATCATCATGCACATGTGCTTGGCCTCGATCACCACGGCGACGCCGGCGGCGCCGGTCACGCGCTGGATGGCCTCGGCGATCTGCCGGGTGAGGTTCTCTTGGATCTGCAGGCGGCGGGCGAACATGTCGACGATGCGCGCCACCTTGGACAGGCCGAGCACCTTGCCGGTGGGAATGTACGCCACGTGCGCCTTGCCGATGAAGGGCAGCAGGTGGTGCTCGCACAGGGAGTAGAGCTCGATGTCCTTCACGGTCACCATCTCGTCGTTGTCGGACGAGAACAGCGCGCCGTTGACCACTTCCTCCAGGCTCTGCTCGTAGCCACGGCACAGGTAGCGCATCGCCTTGGCAGCCCGCTTGGGCGTATCCAGCAGGCCCTCGCGCTCGGGGTTCTCACCCACGCCCATGAGGATTTCCCGGTAGTGGGAGGACAGGTCGTCATTCATCTTGGCAGTCCGTACGGCCGGTTCACTTCAGGTGGCGGCCGCCATTGAGGGTTAGCGTCGTTCCGGTGACGTAGGGGTTGTCCAGCAGGTAGCGCAGGCCCTGGTACACGACTTCCGGCCCGGGCTCGATGCCGAGGGCGGATTTGGCCAGGGTCTTCGTCCTGTAGGTGGCGTCGTCACCGGTGTTGAACATCACCAGCGCCGGCGCGATGCCGTTGACCTTGATGGCCGGGGCATAGCGGGCGGCAAAGGAGAGGGTGAGGTTGTCCAGCCCGGCCTTGCTGGCGCTGTAGGCGATGCGTTTCTCGCTGCCCTTGCGCGCCACGTCGTCGCTGATGTGGACGATGTCGGCCGGACCGCCGTGGCGCAGCAGCGCCTCGGCATGCAGGTTGATCAGGTAGGGCGCCAGCATGTGCACGCTGAACATCCGCTGGAAGGCCTCGGCCTCGTGGCCGGGCGCTTCGGTGAGCCAGTCGGAGGCGTTGTGCACGATGGCCCGCAGGTGCGGCGTAGCGGCCTTGAGCTGTTCGATGAAGGCGAGGATGCCGGCTTCGTCCGAGAAGTCCGCCGCGATCACGCAGGCGCCGCGCTCACGCAGCCGGTGCACGCCTTCGCGCTCGGTGCGGTAGCTGATGATCACCGGCTGGCCGTCGTCCAGCAGGCGTTCGGCGCAATGCAAGCCCACGCGCTGGCTGGCACCGGTGATCAGGATGGGAGCGGCCGAAGGGCTCATGGGGGCCTCGTGGCAGGGCGATACCCCAGGCTGGGGCGGAATGGTGAAAACTTATACCAGAAGCCTGAGTTTGTACAATTCTTGGCGCTGAAGAAATCCGGATTCCGACCGTAAATTCAGCCAAGGCCTTGATTTGTGTGGGGTTATAGAAAAAGAGAGGGTGTTGGAAGGTTGTACAGATTTTGCCTCTGTACAACCTTTGTGACGTTATCGGGAGGGAGCCGTGAGGCCGGGGCGGCGGGTACGGGAAGCCGGTGCGTTCAGCCAGGGAGCCAGCAGGCGGGTGGATAACGGGATGAACCAGTAGGTCATCAGTGGCGTCAAAACCAGCGTGCTCAAAAAGACGCGCAACAGCAGGTCGAGCCCGCCGAGCCAGGGGCCGAACAGCAGGTTGAAGCCCAGCGACACCGGGAAGAAGGCCAGCCAGATGGCGATGCTCTGCTTCCAGCGGGGCGGCCGGCGGTCAGCACTGCCGAACCAGGCGTCCAGACCCAGCGCGCGGTGTTCGTGAGGACGGTCGAAAAGGCCGGCGCCGCGTTCCAGCCAGGCACGGCGAGAAGCGGAATGCTCCCAGGCGGCCAGGGTGGGCTCGTCGGCGAAGCGGAAGATCATCTGGAATTCGTCGTCGTTGGGCGGCGGGGCCAGGACGCCCGAGCCGAGGTAGCCGGGGAAGTCGGCGGCCAGTTGCTCGCCTTCGCGCAGCCAGGCCATGAAATCGTCGTAGCGCTCGCGGGTGACCCGGCGCGCCACCATGAGGGTGACGGGATCGGCAGACATCGTGTATCTCCTGTTGCGGGCGCCGCCCAGGGTAGGGGCAGCGCAGGAAGCGGCCCGGGGTAGTGGGCCTGCTTCTTTCAGAGGCAAGGATTATTCCTGTTTCGGCTGAATACGCCAGTGCTGCGTGCCATGGGGCCGCCGGATGGCAACCGGACAGTGGAAGCCGGCTCGGTGCGCGCCCATGGCGCATACCGCACCGCATCCGGGCACTGAGCAAGGAGCCGGCCCTGGGTTAAACTCTGCGCTTTCAAGCCCAGACCTTTTGCCATGACCGATAACGCAGCCATCGCCATGCAGCAGGAAGAACTCTTCCCGATCCGCGAAGTCTCCCGCCTCACCGGCGTCAACCCGGTCACCCTGCGCGCCTGGGAGCGTCGCTACGGGCTGATCCAGCCGACCCGTACCGACAGCGGCCACCGCCTCTATTCCTATGCCGACGTCGAGGCCGTGCGCAGCATCCTGGCCTGGATCGACCGTGGCGTACCGGTCAGCAAGGTCGGGCAGATCCTCGCCCGCAGCGCCTCCACCCGGGCACCCGCCCCGGTGCAGCCGGCCGCCTCCATGGCTGAGTGGGGCGAGTGGCAGACGCAGTTGCGCCGGGCGCTGTCGGCCTTCGACGGCCCGGCCCTGGAGCGCCTCTATGGCCAGGTGTTCTCCACCTACCCGCTCACCGTGGTGTTCCAGGACGTGCTGATGCCGCTCTGGCGCGACCTGCTGCTGCGCCAGGACGAATACGGCGTGGCCAGCGAATGGGCCTTCTTCGACGCCTTCCTGCGCGGGCGGGTGCTGCAGCGCCTGCAGCTGTCACCGGGGGATGGGGAAGATTGCGTGGTGGTCGCCCCGCTGCAGGGCGAGTGCCGCGAACTGGAGCTGCTGGTGGCGGCCTTGCTGCTCAGCCATGGTGACTGCGCGATCCGCGTGCTGGGGCTGGATCAGCCGTTCCAGGAGCTGCCGCTGGTGTGCGAGAAGATCGCGCCCCAGGCGCTGGTGGTGTTCTCCAACCACCCGCCGGCGGACGACCTGGCCGCGCGGCTCGGGCGCCTGGCGCTCTCGGTGGAGTGCCCGCTGGCCCTGGCCGGCGAAGCCGCCGACCTGATCGGCAGCGCCCTGGAGCGCAGCCCGGTGGCCACCCTGGGCAGCGAGGGGCGCACCATGCAACTGCGCTTGCGCCGCCTGCTCGACGGTCACCTGGACACCTGACAGAACCTGGAAGAACCCGCTGCGCCGCCGCAGCGGCCTCGCCTGCCTTGACGCCTCAGCCCCCCAGTTCCGCGATGCGGGCCTTCAGGGCTGCCACCTCCGCCTCCAGTTCGCGCACGCGCTGGCGTGCCTCGACCTCGGGGCTCACGTCCTTCTGGATGCCGATGTAGTACGTCAGCTGGTCCGCCTCGTTGTGCACCGGGGTGATGGACAGCTCGTTCCAGAACACGCTGCCGTCCTTGCGGTAGTTGCGCAGGATCTGCCGGCTCGGCTCGCCCTTCTTGATCGCCTGGCGGATCGCCGCGAGGCCGAGCTGGTCACGGTCGCCCGCCTGCAGGAAGCGGCAATCGCGGTAGAGGATGTCGTCCTGGCTGTAGCCGGTCAGCCGTTCGAACGCCGGGTTCGCATAGATGAGGATGTTGTCGTCGCCTTCCTGTTCGGCGACGACGATGCCGTCGTTGGAGGCTTCGACCACCAGCTGGAGCAGTTTGGCGTTGATCATGACGAGTTCCTGGTTCGAGGTGCAGGGATTCTAAAACATCGGGGGCGGACTGCCAGTTGCGGCATAATGCGATTCATTTCGCGCTAACAGGAGAAGTCATGAAAGTCGCCATCCTATCCGGCTCGGTCTATGGCACCGCCGAAGAAGTCGCCCGCCACGCCGAGCGGCTGCTCAAGGCCGCCGGCCACGAGGCCTGGCACAAGGCCGGGATGACCCTCGACGAACTCAAGGCCTTCGGCCCCGAAGCGTTCCTCAGTGTGACCTCCACCACCGGCATGGGCGAGCTGCCCGACAACCTGCTGCCCCTCTACCACGCCCTGCGCGACCAGCTGCCCGACTGGCGCGGCCGTCCCGCCGCCGTGCTGGCCCTCGGCGACTCCAGCTACGACCAGTTCTGCGGTGGCGGCGAGATGATGCGTGAGCTGCACGCCGAACTGGGCCTGCGCGAGGTGCAGGAGATGCTGCGCCTGGACGCCAGCGAAACCGTCACCCCGGAAGTGGACGCCGAGCCCTGGATCGCCCGCTTCGCCGCTGCGCTCAGCGCCTGATGCACCCGCGCGCGGCGTACCTCATCGAAGCCCTGCAACTGGCCCCGCACCCCGAGGGTGGTTTCTACCGCCGGGTGTTCGAGGCCCAGGGCAGCCTGGCGGATGGCCGCTCGATGTCCTCGTCGATCTTCTTCCTCCTGCCCGCCGGCGGCATCAGCCGCTGGCACCGGGTGGACGCCGACGAGACCTGGCACTTCTACGAAGGCGACCCGTTGGAGCTGCTGATCGCCGACGACCCCCAGGCCCTGCGCCGCGAGCGCCTCGGGCCGGTGGGCGAGGGCAGCCTGCCGCAGCGCACCGTGCGTGCCCATGCCTGGCAGGCGGCGCGGGCCTTCGGGGCCTACACCCTGGTGGGCTGCAACGTCGCCCCGGCCTTCGAGTTCGACGGTTTCCGCTTGCTGGCCGACGACCTCGACGCTCAGCGCCGGTGGCCGCTACTGGACCGGCAATTCCTCTAGCCCACTGCGTCGCCTGACGCCGTCAGCGGCGAATATTCCTTCAACAGATCCAGCCAGGCCTGCGCCGCCCGTGACAGGTAGGCGCCCTGGCGCCAGACGAAGGCGATGTCCCAGCGCAGGTCCGGCTCCACCAGCGGCACCCGGCGCAGGCCCGGTCGTTCCAGCGTGCGGGCGACGATGCGCGGCAGCAGCACCACGCCCTGGCCGGCGGCCACCAGCGCCGCGAGGAAGTCCGCCTGGCCGCTGCGTCCCACCTCCCGTGGGGTGAAGCCGGCCTGGCGACACGCCAGCAGCAGGCGGTCGTTGAGGGTGAAGCTCTGCTGGTAGAGCAGGAAGGGCGCATCCTTCAGCTGGGCCAGGGCGATGCCGTCACACCCCGCCAGCTCATGGGCCTCGGGCAGCAGCACGTCCAGCGGCTCGTTGCAGAACGGCTGGAAGGCCAGCGCCGGATCGTTGGGCGTGAGGCTGCCGCCGATGTCCAGCTCACCGCGCAGCAGCGCCTCCTCCATCAGCTTGCTGCCGCCCTCGAACAGCCGCACCACGATGTTCGGGTAGCGCTGCCGGTACGCGGCGAACAGCTCGGCGAACATCACCTCGCCACCCAGCAGCGGCAGGCCCAGGCGCAGCTCGCCCCGGGCCAGCTGGCTGAGGTCGTCCAGCTCGCTGTAGAGGTCCTGGCGCAGGCGCAGCAGCTCGTCCGCACGGCGCAGCACCAGGGTGCCGGCATCGGTCAGGCGCAGATTCGGGCCGTTGCGCTCCAGCAACAGCACCCCCAGGCGCTGCTCCAGCTGGGCCACCTGCTTGCTGATGGTGGATTGGGTGGCGTGCAGGGTCTTGGCCGCCTGGGTGAAGCCGCCCTGGCGCACCACTTCGACAAAACTGCGCAGCTGGTGAAATTCCATCGCTATTCCAATCTCGAATGGGAGCAAGTCGAACAATTCGCTTTTGGGATGATAGGCCCGGCCCTAAGCTGCACGCCATTACTGGAGTGCATCCCATGTCCCGCGCCCGCCTCAGCCACCTGTCCCGCCTCGTCCTGCAGCTCGTCGTGCTCATCGCCCTTTACCTGCTGGGTGGCCAGATCGCCGCCTGGCTGGCCTGGCCGATTCCCGGCGGGGTGATCGGCCTCGGCCTGCTGCTGGCCGCCTTCGCCAGCGGTCGCGTGCAGCCCGCAGCGCTGCAGCTGGGCGCCGGGCTGCTGATGGCGGAGATGCTGCTGTTCTTCATCCCGGCGCTGATGAGCCTGCTGGACTACGGCGCGCTGCTGCGCAGCGAAGGCTGGCGCATCCTGCTGGTGATCGGCGTCAGCACGTTGCTGGTGATGCTCGCCACCGCCCTGACCGTGGAGCTGGTGTGCCGCTGGAGTGAACGCCATGAGCACTGATCCGATGGCCTGGTTCTGGCTCGCCCTGACCCTCGGCGGCTACCTGCTCAGCCGCTGGTTGTACCGGCGCAGCGGGCGCTACCTGCTGTCGCCGCTGATCCTGGTGCCGGCGCTGCTGCTTGCGGTGGCCGTGCCGTTGCACACCGCCTATGCCGAGTACGCCGGGCTCACCCACTGGCTGATGCTGCTGCTCGGCCCGGCCACGGTGGCCTTCGCTGTGCCCATCTGGCAGCAGCGCGCCCTGCTGGCCCGGCACTGGCCGGCGCTCTCGCTGGGCATGCTGATGGGCAGCAGCGTGGCCATCGCCAGCTCCTGGTGGCTGGCCCAGGCCCTGGCCCTGGAGGCGCCGGTGAGCCGCTCGCTGGTGCCGCGTTCGATCACCACGCCCTTCGCCATGCCCCTGGCCCAGGGCCTGGGCGGCGTACCGGAGCTGACGGCGGTGTTCGTGATGATCACCGGCGTCTTCGGCGCCCTCGCCGGCAGCCTGCTGATCCGCTTCCTGCCGCTGCGCAGCAGCCTCGCCCGGGGCGCCCTGTTCGGCGTCGGTGCCCACGGCGCCGGGGTCAGCCGGGCCCAGGAAGTGGGGCGCGAAGAGGGCACCGTCGCCGGCCTGGTGATGGTCCTGATGGGGCTGCTCAACCTGTTCGCCGCGCCCCTGCTGACCCACCTGCTGTGACTCCCTCGGTCATCAGGATGGCTGCCAAGGCGACTCGCGGGGTGCCACGGCCTCGCTAGACTCCGGTCACCCACAACAACAACGAGGTGATCGCCGTGACCGCTGCCCAGACTCCGCCCAGCCCCTCCATCAAGGACCAGGTCTCCGCTGCCGAGTGGCAGACCCGCGTCGACCTGGCCGCCTGCTACCGCCTGATCGCCCTGTACGGCTGGGACGACCTGATCTTCACCCACATCTCCGCCAAGGTGCCCGGCACCGAGGACTTCCTCATCAACCCCTACGGGATGATGTTCCACGAGATCACCGCCTCCAGCCTGGTGAAGGTCGACCTGGCCGGCAACAAGCTGATGGACAGCCCCTACGACATCAACCCCGCCGGCTACACCATCCACAGCGCCATCCACGAAGTGCGCCAGGACGTCGGCTGCGTGCTGCACATCCACACCCCCGCCGGCATCGCCGTCTCGGCGCAGAAGCAGGGCCTGCTGCCGCTCTCCCAGCAATCCCTGTTCGTGCTCGCCAGCCTGGCCTACCACGGCTACGAAGGCGTGGTCCTGCACCACGAGGAGAAGGCCCGCCTGCAGGCCGACCTCGGCAGCGCCAACTTCATGATCCTGCCCAACCACGGCCTGCTCACCGCCTTCGGCAGCATCGCCGACGCCTTCCTCGGCATGTTCACGATGCAGCGCGCCTGCGAAGTGCAGGTGATGGCCCAGAGCGGCGGCGCCGAGCTGATCCACATCCCGCAGCAGATCCTCGACGGCGCCCGGCAGATGATCGCCGGCGTGATGAAGAGCCCCACCGGCATGGGCGGCGCGCTGCCGTGGCCGGCGCTGCTGCGCAAGCTCGACCAGCAGAACCCCGGGTACCGCGACTGATGGCCCTGCCGGGCATCCCCCTGGGCGACTGGCGCGCCCAGGGCCGCGACCTGCTGTTCCATCGCCACCGCATCCGCTACTGGGAGGCCGGGCAGGGCGAACCGCTGCTGCTGATCCACGGCTTCCCCACCGCCGCCTGGGACTGGCACTACCTGTGGCAGCCCCTGGCCGAGCGCTACCGGGTGATCGCCTGCGACATGCTCGGCTTCGGCGACTCCGACAAGCCGCGCGGCCACGACTACCGCCTGCTGGAACAGGCCGACCTGCAGCAGGCCCTGGTGCGCCACCTGGGCATCGACGGCCCGGTGCACCTGCTGGCCCACGACTACGGCGATAGCGTCGCCCAGGAACTGCTGGCGCGGCACCACGAAGGCCGCGCCCGGATCGCCAGTTGCGTGTTCCTCAACGGCGGGCTGTTCCCCGAGACCCACCGCCCGGTGCTGGTGCAGAAGCTGCTGCTCAGCCCTCTAGGCCCCCTGATCGGCCGGGGCTTTTCCCGCGCCAAGCTGGGAGCGAATTTCGGCAAGGTCTTCGGCCCGGCGACCCAGCCTTCGGCAGCGGAGCTGGATGACTTCTGGAGCCTGGTAGCCGCCCACGATGGCCCGGCGGTGATGCACCGGCTGATCCGCTACATCCCCGAGCGCCGCGAGCAGCGCGACCGCTGGGTGGCTGCCATGCAGAAAGGCGGCGTGCCGCTGCGGGTGATCGACGGTGCCGTCGACCCCATTTCCGGCGCCCACATGGTGGCGCGCTACCGCGAACTGATCCCCGAGCCCGACACTGTGCTCCTCGAACACATCGGCCATTACCCGCAGACCGAGGCACCGAGCCAGGTCTTGCAGCATTACCTGGCGTTCCGCCAGGCCCTGGAGAGCACCACATGAAGCGACGTCGATTCCTGCAACTGACCGCCCTCGGGGGCGTGGCCGCTGCAGGCGCCGGTTACTGGGCGCTGCCCCGCGCGGTGGCGCCGGCGCCCGTCAGCCTGGAGGCGGCCCAGCGCCTGCTGGCCGGTTGGGAAGGGCGCACCCTGGTCAGCCTCGCCGGCTGGAGCCCGGCCGAAGTGTTCAACCACTGCGCCCAGAGCATCGAGTTCTCCCTCACGGGTTATCCACAGCTCAAGCCGGCCTGGTTCCGCCACAGCGTCGGCCCGCTGGCCTTCGACCTGTTCGCCGCCCGGGGCGCCATGCGCCACCCGTTGGACGAGGCCATCCCCGGTGCCCCGGCACTGGACGCCCCGCTCGCCCAGGCCGAGGCACTGGCCCGCCTGCAACGCGCCTTCGCCGCCTTCGCCGGGCATACCGGCGAGCTGGCCCCGCACTTCGCCTACGGCGCCCTCGACCATGCCGAGTACGCCCAGGCCCATGTCATGCACCTGTACGACCACCTCAGCCGCCTGCGCCTCGCCTAGGGGCGCTTCCCGGAGCCGTCCGGTAGTGCATTCGGAATTGTCCGGCAGCCTGCCAGCGGCTCCGCGGCCTAGCATCGCGGCCTCCTTTCCAAGATGCGCCCGGGCCCTGTGCCCGGGCTCGGAGGTCACATGCTGTACAAGCTGCTGGTGCTGCTGCACCCCTTCTTCCGCATCGCCGGGCGTGGCCTGGCCGTGCTCCTGCTGCTGGCCAGCTTCGGCCTGGTGGCCTACGCCGCCTACTACGAGAACGCCCCCTGGGTCTGGTTCAGCTGTGTCGGCTGCTTCGTCGCCTGCCTGCTGGTGACCCTGCTCTGCACCTTCTACAACTGGTGGCTGTTCAAGCTGCGCCCGCGTGGCGCGCTGTTCATGCCCTTCGACTGAGCCGCCGCCGGGCGCTCTGCGACGCGCCCGGCCATCCCCCACCGTTATCGCCCACCATTCATGCCCGTCCACCTTTCTTGTCGGCCGGGCGGCACTGCAGGACACTCGGCCGATACCCGAAACTGCCCTGGAGTCCATTGCATGAGCGAATCGATCCGTTTCGAAGACAAAGTGGTCATAGTCACCGGCGCCGGTGGCGGTCTTGGCCGCGCCCATGCCCTGTTGTTCGCCAAGCACGGCGCCAAGGTGGTGGTGAACGACCTGGGCGGCAGCACCCATGGCGAGGGCGCCAACGCCTCCGCCGCCGACCGCGTGGTGGCCGAGATCCGCGAAGCGGGCGGCACCGCCGTGGCCAACCATGACTCCGTCACCGACGGCGACAAGATCGTGCAGACCGCACTGGACCACTTCGGCCGCATCGACGTGGTGGTCAACAACGCCGGCATCCTGCGCGACAAGACCTTCCACAAGATGGAAGACGCCGACTGGGAGCTGGTCTACAAGGTCCACGTCGAAGGCGCCTACAAGGTCACCCGCGCCGCCTGGCCGCACCTGCGCGAGCAGGGCTATGGCCGGGTGATCTTCACCTCGTCCACCTCCGGCATCTACGGCAACTTCGGCCAGTCCAACTACGGCATGGCCAAGCTCGGCCTCTACGGGCTGACCCGCACCCTGGCCATCGAAGGCCGCAAGAACAACATCCTGGTCAACGCCATCGCCCCCACCGGCGGCACCCGCATGACCGAAGGCCTGATCCCGCCGCAGGTGTTCGAGCAGCTCAAGCCCGAGCTGGTCAGCCCCCTGGTGGTCTACCTCGGCAGCGAGCAGTGCCAGGAAACCTCCGGCCTGTTCGAAGTGGGCGGCGGCTGGATCGGCAAGGTGCGCTGGGAGCGCAGCCTGGGCGCCGGCTTCGACCCGCGCCAGGGCTTCAGCGTCGAAGACGTGGCCGCCAGCTGGCAGCAGATCTGCGACTTCGAAGGCGCCGCCCACCCGGCGGACAACGTCGAAGCCCTGAAGGAAATGATGGCCAACCTGCAGAAATACACGGGTTGATCCCGCCAGACTCCTAGGGGATTCCGCCAGCAGGCTGAACACCTCCCCAGGAACGCACTAGGGTGAAGGCCGGCAATCTTGCCGGCCTTTTTCTTGCCTGCGTTTACCCCCAAGGAGTCCCCGATGAGCATCCGCGTCGAAAAGCACGGCCCCATCACCACCCTGACCATCGACCGCCCGCAGGTGCGCAACGCCGTCGACCGGCCCACCGCCGAGGCCCTGGCTGCGGCGCTGCGGGCCTTCGAGGCGGACGATGACGCGCAGGTGGCGGTGCTCACCGGCAGCGGCGGCACCTTCTGCGCCGGTGCCGACCTGGCGGCGGTGGCCGAGGACGGCGAGCGGCGCAATCGCCTGGAGGCGGACGGCGACGGGCCGATGGGACCGAGCCGCATGCAGCTCGCCAAGCCGCTGATCGCCGCCATCGAAGGCCATGCCGTGGCCGGTGGTTTGGAGCTGGCGCTGCTGGCAGACCTGCGGGTGATGGCCGAGGACGCCGTGCTCGGTGTCTTCTGCCGGCGCTTCGGCGTGCCGCTGATCGACGGCGGCACCGTGCGCCTGCCGCGCATCGTCGGCCAGGGCCGGGCGCTGGACCTGATCCTCACCGGGCGCCCGGTGCAGGCCGACGAGGCGCTCGCCATCGGCCTGGTGAACCGCGTGGTGCCGGCCGGGTCGGCGCTGGAAGCAGCGCAAGGCCTGGCGCGGGAGATCGCCGCCTTTCCGCAGCGTTGCCTGCTCGCCGACCGCGCCAGCGCCTACGCCCAATGGGACCTGCCGTTCGAGACCGCCATCGCCCACGAATTCGAGGGCGGCCTGGCGGTTATCCACAGCGGCGAAACCCGCCTGGGCGCCCAGGCCTTCAGCGCCGGGAAAGGCCGTCACGGCCGCTTCGACTGATCCATCAGGTGCTGGCGGAACCACGCCAGCGCCTCCGCCATCGCCTGGGGCGCATGCCGGGTGTAGGGCTCGAAATGCCCGTCCGGCAGCAGCACCAGCCGCTTCGGCTCCCGGGCCTGCTGGTAGGCGGCCAGGGCCAGGTCGGTGGGGGTCACCGTGTCGTGTTCGGCCACCAAGAGCATCAGCGGTGTGGGGCTGACGCGTTCGATGTAGCTGCCCGGTTCGTACTCGCTGGCCTGCTCGCTGGAGCGCAGGGTCACGCGGTTCTGCCAGTCCGGCGCCAGGGTGGCGCTGGCGCCGTAGAAGGCGCTGGCATCGGCACCGGGGTAGAGGCCGGGCGCGTCGCCTTCGCTGATCACCCGGCGGTAGCTGGGCGGCTGCCCCTGGTAGCGGGCCAGGCGGTCGGCCTGGAAGGCCTCCCGCGCGGCATGCAGGCCCGCCCCTGCGCGCCGCAGGAAGCTCTGGTGGCCGCTGATGGTGGGCACCTGGGCGACCACGCAGCGCACCCGCCGGTCCAGCGCGCCGAGCACGATGGCGTGGCCGCCGCTGTAGCTGGAACCCCAGACCCCCAGGCGGCTGGCGTCCACCTCCGGGCGCAGGCTGGCCCAGGTGAGCACTTCGCGCAGGTCGTCCACCTGCTGCCACGGGTCGATGTCCTCGCGCGGTTCCCCACCACTGGCGCCAAAGCCCCGGTGGTCGCAGAGCACCACGGCAAAGCCGGCCTCGGCGAAGTGACGGGCGAAGGCATCCAGGTGCAACGCCTTGAGCGCGGCGAAGCCGGGGCTCATCAGCAGCAATGGGACGGGGGCCGGGGCGTCCGGCAGGTAGTACCAGGCGTCCAGTTCGATTCCGTTGACCGGGATGCGCAGGCTGTGGCGGTGGACAGTGGGCATGGCAGGGCTCCTCGTGGCAGAGGCTCCCAGGGTAGGGCGGGCGGTGGCGGTTGGCCGTCGGTCATCGGCCAGTTACCGGCGCTGATCAGCCAGCCTCGTTGCGCCAGGCCTTCGGCGGCTTGCCCATCAGCCGGCGAAACGCACTGGTGAAGGCCCCGCTGGATTCGTAGCCCAGGTCCGCCGCGATGCGCGTGATCGCCTCGCCCCGCTCCAGCCGGGGCAGGGCGGCCTGGATACGGGCCCGCTGGCGCCAGAGCAGGAAGCTGGTGCCCAGCTCGGCCCGGAACAGCCGAGCCAGGGTGCGCGTCGAGGCCCCCACCTGGGTGCCCCAGTCCGCCAGGCTGCGGGGATCGCCCGGCTGCTCCAGCAGGCCCAGGCAGAGCTTCTGCAGGCGTGGGTCGCGGGGCATCGGCAGGCGCAGGGGCACGGCGTGGGCCTGGCGCACCTCGTCCAGCAGCAGGTGCATCAGGTGCGCGGCGCGGCTGTCGGGCGGCGTCCGGCCGTCCACCGGCAGGGCGCGGGGCAGCAGCTCGCGCAGCAGGGGGCTGACCATCAGGCTGTAGGGCGCATCGGGCAGCTCGGCCGGGGCCTGGTCCGGGCGCAGGTACACCGTGCGCAGCGCCACCGGCCCTCGGGCCCGCAGCCGGTGGGGCAGGCGTGCGGGCATCCACAGCGCCTGCTGCGGCGAGATCAGCCAGCAGCCCTGGCCACAGCTCAGTTCCATCACCCCGGTGGTGGCGTAGATCAGCTGTGCGCCTTCGTGCCAGTGCTCGGGGGTGCAATGGCCGTCGGGGTAGTCGCGGGTCACCGGGCGCAGGCGGGCGTCCGGGGCATCGAACACGGGCAGGTGGCGGGGAGAGGGCGCGGGCATGCGGCGTACCAGGGAGGGGACCGCCGGCACTCTGCCCGAGGTGCCGGTCGGTTTCCAGGGCCCGAAGGCCCCGGGATCAGCGGCTGATGATGACGTAGGTCTTGCGCAGGGTTTCCTTCACGTCCCACACGCCCAGGCTGTTGGCGGGCAGCAGCAGGGCGTCGCCGGCCTTGATCTCGATGGGCTCGCCGCCGTCCGGGGTGAAGGTGCAGCTGCCGTGGGTGAAGTGGCAGAACTCCTGCTCGAGGATCTGCCGGCGGAACTTGCCGGGGCTGCATTCCCATACGCCGGTTTCCACGCCGTCGGTGCGCTCGACGGAATGCACGCGGGTATGGGGCACCGGCTCACCGACGGGCACCGGCACCGGGCTGGGTTCGGACAGGGGCAGGGTGTGGGTGTTCTGCAGCAGGGTGGCTTTCATGCAAGGGCTTCCAATCAGGGGGGAGGGGGCTGCGCGGCGGGGCCGCGTCAGCGCATGAGGCTTTCCATGAAGGCGGCCAGGCGCGCGGCCAGGGCTCGCCGCCAGGGGGCGCTGTGGGGGTTGGCCAGCACCCGGTCCTCGTGGACGAAGCTGCGGATGATGGCGTTGTAGCCGAGCCAGCGGCAGGGCTCCGGCTCCCAGGCGGCGAGGCGATCCAGCGGGCCGTCGCCGAGTACCCAGGGCTGGCGGGTGAGCAGGGTTTCGCGGCCGAGGATGAGGTCGGCCAGGGTGCGCCCGCCCAGGTTGGTGGCGCCGACGCCTTCGCCGCCGTAGCCGCCGGAGAGGGCGATGCCGTTGGCACGGTCCACCAGCATGTGCGGCTGGAAGCGCCGGGCCATGCCGAGGTTGCCGCCCCAGCTGTGGGTCAGGCGCACGTTGCGCAGCATGGGGAACAGCTCGCCGAACAGGTAGCGGCGCAGGCCCACTTCCTCGTCGTCGAGGTTGAAGTCCTCCCGCAGGCGACCGCCGAAGCGGTAGCCGCCCCGGGCGCCGAAGGCCAGGCGGTTGTCGGCGGTGCGCTGGCCGTAGGTGACCTGGCGGCTGAACTCGCTGAACGCCTGGCCCTGGGCCAGGCCGATCTCGGCCCAGGTGGACTCCGGCAGCGGCTCGGTGGCTACCAGCAGGCTCTGCACCGGCAACTGGTAGCGTCCCAGGGGCGGCAGCGCGGCGGCGTAGCCTTCCACGGCAGGCACCACCCAGCGCGCCTTCACCTCGCCCTGCAGGGTGGTGACCCGGCCCGGGGCCCAGTCGGTGACCCGGCTCTGTTCGAACACCTGCACGCCGAGGCGCTCCACGGCGCTGGCCAGGCCGCGCACCAGGCGGGCCGGCTGGATGGTGGCGCAGTGCGGGCTGTAGAGACCGCCCAGGGCGCCGGCCACGCGGATGTGCCCGGCCAGTTCGTGGGGCGCGAGCCAGCGGTAGTCGTCGTCGTTCAGGCCTTCGGCGTGGAGGTCGTCGAGGTAGTGGCGCAGGCGGGTTTCCTGCTCCGGGTAGCGGGCCGCGCAGTAGAGCACGCCGCCCTTGCGGTAGTCGCAGTCGATGCCCTCGCGGGTGAGCACCTCGGCCACCTCGTCGGGGATGCCGTGGAGCAGGTCCCAGCTGGCGCGGCGCTCTTCACGGGGCAGGCGGGCCAGGGCGCGGTCCTCGCCCAGCAGGTTGCCCATCAGCCAGCCGCCGTTGCGCCCGCTGGCGCCGAAGCCGGCGATTTCCGATTCCAGCACCACCACCTTCAGTTCGGGCGCCTGGCGCTTGAGGTAGTAGGCGGTCCACAGGCCGGTGTAGCCGGCGCCGATGATGGCGACGTCGGCCTCCAGGCTGCCGCCCAGGGCCGGGCGGGGCGTGAGGGGCTCGTCGAGCTGGTCCATCCACAGGCTGATCGATTTCCAGGCCGGCATGGGCATTCCTCGGGTCTAAAGGGATCGTGGGCGGCAAGCCTAGTGGCTGCCGGTCGCCTTGTCGTGCGCGCGGGCACGCCGACAAGGCAGCGGGGCGCTCAGCCCTCGGCCTGCAGGCGCTTGAGGTAGGCCTTGGGCGACAGGCCGGTGTGCTGGCGGAAGCAGCGGTAGAAGGCCGAGAGGGAGTTGAAGCCGGCGGCGAAGGCCTGCTCGTCGATGCGTGCCACCGAGCGCTGGGCCTCCAGCTGGGCCAGCAGGTGACGCAGGCGCGCCTGGTTCACGTACTGGTAGAAGCTCTGGCCGAGCATCTGGTTGAGCAGGTAGGAGATCTGGTTGCGGGTGTAGCCGGTGGCGGTGGCCACCTGGTGCAGGTCCAGGGCCGGGTCGAGGTAGGGCTGGCTGCGCTGGAAGTAGTCCTCCAGGTCCCGCGCCAGCAGGCTCAGCTGGCGGGCGGAGAGGCCCAGGCGGCTGGCGGCCGGGCGGCTGGAGCGCTCGGGCTCGCCACTGGCGCGGGCATCGGCCACCAGCAGGGCGTACTCGTTGATGCGCCAGATCAGCCCGTCACGAACGGTAATGGCCTCGCTGGTACGAAAGGTACCGCTGCGGCCGACCCGCAGGCTGTACTGGATGAAGGCGGTGTCGCCGTCCACGCGGATGCGGTCGCTGTGCACCAGGAAGTCGTCCGGGGCGCTGGGCATGGTGGCGCGCACGTAGTCGCCCAGCTCCGCCAGGCGCATGCAGCGGTTCTGGAAGAAGTCGTTGTATTCCACCTCGGGGTGGTAGAGGGCGAGCACGGCGTCGATGTCGCGCGCCTTCCAGCTCAGGTGGTAGCGCATCACCACCTCGCGGGTGGCCAGGGTCTGGGCGTCGGTGTCGTTCATGGCGGTGGCCGGTGGGGCAAAGCGGGGAGGATGCCAAAGCCCCGCGCGGCCTCACAAGGCCCTCTGAGACGCCGGCGGTGGCGGTGGATTCACTCTTTCGAGCGACAGGGATGAATCCCTCCTTGGTGCGCTTATCGCCTGCGCGGGTGACTGGTTAGGGTGGTGCCCTCCTTACACCCACCAGGAAAGCCGCATGACAAAAACAACAACGCGCGCAGTTTTCCGGCCGCACGCGCTGGCCGTCGCCATCACCCTGGGTTGCGCCACCCAGGCCCAGGCCGTGAACTTCAACATCGGCGAGATCGAGGGGCAGTTCGACTCCTCGCTCTCCGTCGGCGCCAGCTGGTCCATGCGCAACGGCGACCCGGACCTGATCAGCACCGTGAACGGCGGCAAGGGCCAGTCGTCCACCGGTGACGACGGCCGCCTCAACTTCAAGAAGGGCGAGACCTTCTCGAAGATCTTCAAGGGCATCCACGACCTGGAGCTGAAGTACCGCGACACCGGCATCTTCCTGCGGGGCAAGTACTGGTACGACTTCGAGCTGAAGGACGAGGACCGCCGCTTCAAGCCCATCAGCGACCACAACCGCAAGGAAGGCTCCAAGTCCGCCGGCGCGCAGCTGCTGGATGCGTTCGTCTACCACAACTACAGCATCGCCGACCTGCCGGGGAACGTCCGCCTCGGCAAGCAGGTGGTGAGCTGGGGCGAGAGCACCTTCATCGGCAACAGCATCAACTCCATCAACCCGGTGGACGTCTCCGCCTTCCGCCGTCCCGGCGCCGAGATCAAGGAAGGCCTGATCCCGGTGAACATGTTCTACCTGTCCCAGACCCTCACCGACCAGCTCAGCGTGGAAGGCTTCTACCAGCTGGAATGGGACCAGACCGTGCTGGACAACTGCGGCACCTTCTTCGGTGGCGACGTGGCCGCCGACGGCTGCGTGACCGGCTACACCGTGGGCTCCCCGGCCATCGCGCCGCTGCAGCCCATCGCAGCGGGCTTCGGCCAGGGCTTCCAGGTGGCCCGCGAGGGCGTGATCCTGCCCCGTGGCGGCGACCGCGACGCACGCGACTCCGGCCAGTTCGGCGTGGCCCTGCGCTGGCTGGGCGACGAGACCGAGTACGGCGCGTACTTCATGAACTACCACAGCCGCACCCCGTTCGTGGGCACCAAGACGGCCACGGGCGTACTGGCGACGGCTGCCAACCCGCTGTTCGGCCAGACCCTCGAAGCCGCCGTTTGCGCAAGCCTGGGGCGTCCGGCCGGTTGCTCCGTGGGCAACCCCGCCATTGCCGCTGCCGTGGCTGCAAACGGTGCCGGGCTCGCCCAGAGCATGGCGCTCGGCAACGGCCGCTACTACCTGGAATACCCCGAGGACATCCGGCTCTACGGCCTGAGCTTCTCCACCACCCTGCCCACCGGCACCGCCTGGAGCGGCGAGATCAGCTACCGCCCGAACGCGCCCATCCAGCTCAACACCAACGACGTGACCCTGGCCCTGGTCAACCCGCTGGCAGGGGGCACGGCGTCTCCCATCGCGTCCCGTGAGGGCGCCGACAACACCGGCTACAAGCGCAAGGAAATCACCCAGGTGCAGACCACCCTGACCCACTTCTTCGACCAGGTCCTGGGTGCCGAGCGCCTGACCCTGGTGGGCGAGGTCGGCCTGGCCCGCGTCGGCGGCCTGGAGAACCCGCGCGAGCTGCGCTACGGGCGTGACTCGGTGTACGGCACCTACGGCTTCGGCGGCGACACCCACGGCTTCGTCACCCGCACCTCCTGGGGCTACCGCACCCGCGCCGTGCTGGACTACGCCAACGTCATCGCCGGCATCAACCTCAAGCCCAACGTGGCCTGGTCCCACGACGTCGACGGCTACGGCCCCAACGGCCTCTTCAACGAAGGTGCCAAGGCCCTGAGCATCGGCCTCGATGCCGACTACCAGAACACCTACACCGCGAGCATCAGTTACACCGACTTCTTCGGCGGCAAGTACAACACCCTGGTGGACCGCGACTTCCTCGCTGTCAGCTTCGGCATGAACTTCTGAGTGGACGAAACGACTATGCGCAAGACCCTCCTGCAAAGCACCGCCCTGGCCCTCAGCCTGCTGGCCAGCCAGGTGATGGCCGCGGTTTCCGCCGATGAAGCCGCCCAGCTCGGCACCACCCTCACCCCCCTGGGCGCGGAGAAGGCCGGCAATGCCGACGGCAGCATCCCCGCCTGGACCGGTGGCATCGGCAAGGACGCCGGCGCCGTGGACGCCAAGGGCTTCCTCGCCGACCCCTTCGCCAACGAGAAGCCGCTGTTCACCATCACCGCGCAGAACGTGGACCAGTACAAGGACAAGCTCTCCGACGGCCAGGTGGCGATGCTCAAGCGCTACCCCGAGACCTACCGCATCCCGGTGTACCCCAGCCACCGCACCGTGACCGTGCCCCAGGCCGTGCAGGACGCCGCGAAGAAAAGCGCCCTGAACGTCCAGCCCATCAACGACGGCAACGGCCTCGCCCACTTCGCCGAAAGCCGCTACTACGCCTTCCCCATTCCCAAGAACGGCGTGGAAGTGATCTGGAACCACGTCACCCGCTACCGGGGCGGCAACCTGCGCCGGGTCATCACCCAGGCCACGCCCCAGGTGAACGGCTCCTACACCCCCATCCGCTTCGAGGAAGAAGTGGCCGTGCCCCAGGAGATGCCCGACCTGCCGGCCGCCAAGGGCGAGAACGTGCTGCTGTTCTTCAAGCAGCAGGTGACCGCCCCCTCGCGCCTGGCCGGCAACGTGCTGCTGGTGCACGAAACCCTCGACCAGGTGAAGGAGCCGCGCCTGGCGTGGATCTACAACGCCGGCCAGCGCCGCGTGCGCCGTGCCCCCCAGGTCGCCTACGACGGCCCCGGCACCGCTGCCGACGGCCTGCGCACCTCCGACAACTTCGACATGTTCTCCGGCGCACCGGACCGCTACGACTGGAAGCTGGTGGGCAAGAAGGAGATGTACATCCCCTACAACAGCTACAAGCTGGACTCGCCCTCGCTCAAGTATGACGACGTGATCAAGGCCGGCCACATCAACCAGGACCTGACCCGCTACGAACTGCACCGCGTGTGGGAAGTGGTGGCCACGGTGAAACCGGGTGAGCGGCACATCTACGCCAAGCGCCACATGTACATCGACGAAGACAGCTGGCAGGTGGCCCTGGTGGACCACTACGACGGTCGTGGCCAGCTGTGGCGCGTCGCCGAAGGCCACGCCCAGTTCTACTACCACCAGCAAGTGCCGGCCTACACCCTGGAAGCGCTGTACGACATCATCGCCGGCCGCTACCTGGCCCTGGGCATGAAGAACGAAGAGAAGCACAGCTTCGAGTTCGGCTTCGTCGGCAAGGCTGCCGACTACACCCCGGCCGCCCTGCGCAACGCCGGCGTTCGCTAACCGCTCCACCCGCGCACAAGGAGGTGTGCGGTCCCTTGCTTGTCAGTGACGCTTGATAGCGGCCTTCGGGCCGCTTTTTTGTGGCCGTGCTTCCGCTTCGATGCATCGGGGGCCTGCGGCCGCCGTCTCCCCCAGCCCTTATAGGCCCGAATCAGGGGCCTGAATGATCCTTCAACAACGCCTCCCCTCGCGCCTAGGGTGGCGCCACGAGCAGCCCTGAACAGAACAAGAGGCAGCCGGCATGTCCTCACTGAACCTCATCGCGCCACCGGTGTGCCTGCCCAGGCTGCCGGCCCTGCATGTCGCCCGTCCTCGGCTGGTGGAGCCCCTGCTGGCCAGCGCCGCGCGCTTGCGCCTGCTCTGCGCGCCCGCCGGCTGTGGCAAGAGCGTGCTGCTGCTGGAGTGCGCCCAGCGCCGGCCCCCGGGCTATGCCCTGCACTGGCTGCCCCTCGGTGGCAGTGAGGGCGAGGCCGGGTTGCGCGCCATCCTGGCCGTCGCGCTGGGGCTGGAGGCGGACGACGAACCCAGCCTGCTGCGCGCCCTGGCCGTCTGGCGCAGCCCCACCTGGCTGATGCTCGACGACTACGCCCGCCAGCCCGACCCCGCCCTCGACGCCTGCCTCGACCGACTCATCGCCGCCAGTGGCGGCGCCATCACCTGGTGGCTGAGCACCCGCCGCCGCCCCGCTTGCAACCTCCCGCGCCTGCTGATCGACGGCGATCTGCTGGAGTTCGACGCCGCCGTCCTGGCCTTCCAGCCCGACGAACTGGTGCCGCTGCTGCGGGACTCCCGCCAGCCCTGGCCGGCCGACGCGCCGGCGCGCCTGCACGAGAGCACCGGCGGCTGGTGCGCCGGGGTGCGCATGGCCCTGCTGGAGCCGGTGGAGTGGGGCTTTGCCGATCCGCTGCAGCGCCAGGCCCTGTCCACCACCCTCATGGGTTACCTGGAGCACGAGCTGTTCGCCGGACTGGGCCAGGAGCTCAGCGAAGCCTGGCACGCCCTGGTGCACCTGCCGCGCTTCAATGCCGACCTTTGCGAGCACCTGTTCGGCCCGGGGGAGGGCGCCGGCCTGCTGCGTGAGCTGGAAGCCCTCGGCGGCTTCGTCGAAAGCGTGCCCGAGGCGCCCGGCTGGTTCCGCCTGTTCCCGCCCCTGGCCCGGCAGGTGCGCGCCCGTGACGGCAGCGGTGGACGCGGCTGGCACCTGCGCGCCTGCCAGTGGTTCGCCGCGCGCCAGGACTGGCCGGCTGCCATCGAGCATGCGCTGGAGGCCAGCCAGCCCGAAGTGGCCGTCAGCCTGCTGCAGCACTACGGCGTACGCGAGCTGTTCATCGGGCGCAACGCGGCCTTGCTGCTGCGCCTGCACGCCGACGTCGGCGAAGACCTGCTGCGGGTTTCGCCGCATTCCCTGCGGCTGCTGGCCGGTGCCCTGCTGTTCGCCGGGCGCCTGGACGAAGCCGTGCGCTGCATCGCCGAGCAGGGCCGCTTCCTGCCCCAGCCGGACGCCCGCCAGCAGCGGCGCCTGGTGGCCTACTGGCAGGCGCAACACGGCCTGCTGGCCCACCTCCAGGGCGACGGCCCCAACGCCCGGCTGCACCTGGGGGAAGCCCTGGCCGGCCTTGACGAGGACGCCTGGGACCAGCGGCTGATCTGCTATTCCGCGCTCACCCAGCAAGCCCTGCTGGCCGGCGAGCTGGACCAGGCCCAGTCCCTGAACCGCGAGGCCCTGGTGCTGGCGCGCAGCCAGGGCTGCCTGTTGCTGGAGGCCTTCCTCGAACTCGACCACGCCCAGCTGCTGGAACACCGGGGCGCGCTGCTGCGGGCCGATGCCGTGCTGGAGCGGGCGCAGACCTTCCTCATGGGCCAGGCGCTGGACGCCAGCCCGCTGCTGGGCCGCATCGCCTTGCGCCGGGGCCGCCTGGCCCTGCGCCAGGGCCTGGAGGACGCCGCCCGCCAGCACTACCAGTCCGGCCTGCGCGAGGCCCGCGCCTGCGAGGACTACCGGGCCCTCTACGGCTACCTCGGCCTGGCCGTGCTGGACGCCAACCAGCGCGCCTTCGACCAGGCCTTCGACCGCCTGCGCGAGGCTGAGCGCCTCATGCAGCTGCGGCACATCCCCGAGCGGGTCTACCGCGCCGTGCTGTTGCAGGTGAGCAGCAGCCTGCTGCTCATGCAGGGCCGCGCCGGCCAGGCCCGCCACGCCCTGCTGCGGGTGCTGCGGCACTTCCGGGGCGAGCACGCCGTGCAGGCGCCGCCGGCGACCCTCGACCTGATCCCGCGCATCGAATGGCAACTGGCCCTGGCCGAGTTGTACGAGGGCGAAGTGTTCAACGCTCGGCAGCGGCTGCTCGGGCAGTTGCAGAAAGCCCGGGAGAAGGGGCTCCAGGCCCTGGAGGTGGAAGTCCACCTGGCCCTGGCGGAAACCGAATACCTCAGCGGCGAGGCCGACACCGCCGCTGCCGTGCTGCGCAATGCCCTGGCCCTCGCCAGCCAGCTGAACCTGCAGCAACCGGTGCGCGAGCTGCGCCTGCGCCAGCCGGAGATGCTGCGTGAACTGGGGGTGGAGGAGGGCGAAGCGCTGGAGGAGGAGAGCGGCCCGCTCAGCCCCCGCGAACTGGAAGTGCTGGGGCTGATCGCCCAGGGCAGTTCCAACCAGGAGATCGCCGAGCGCCTGTTCATCTCCCTGCACACGGTGAAGACCCACGCCCGGCGCATCAACGGCAAGCTTGGGGTCAAGCGGCGTACCCAGGCGGTGGCCCATGCCAAGGCGCTGGGCCTGATGCAGTAATCAGTGCAGCCGTGGCGGGGCGCCCAGTTGCTCCAGGCGGCGGCTGAGCAGCAGCCGCTGGCTCGTGTCCTCGCACAGCAGCAGCGCCCGCTCCAGGTCGTAGCGTTCGGCCTGGGGGCACTCCAGCTGCTTGTAGATATCGGCCCGCGCCAGGTGATCGATCAGGTTGGCCGGGCCCAGCTCCAGCACCCGCTCCGCATCCTTCAGCGCCTCTTCCACCTGCTCGGCCTGCAAGTGCAGCTGGCGCAGGTTGCGTGACAGGCGCTGCAACTGCTCCAGCGCCGAACAGGGGCGCATGTGCTCGGCCAGCAGCTCGGCCTTCGGCCCCAGGGTGCGCAGCAACAGCTCGCGGCAATCCCGGGGGTAGAGGCGGCGGCCGGTGCAGGGGTCCAGCAGGTGGTCGGCGACGGGCACCCGCACCAGGAAGTGGCCGGGGAAGTTCACCCCCGCCAAGGGAATCTCCAAGCGCGCCGCCAGCGCCTGGGCCACCAGGGCCAGCGACAGCGGCTGGCCCCGGCGCCTCGCCAGCACCTGGTCCAGCAGCGCGGCGCGCGGTTGCAGCGGCTGGTCGTCCTCCTCGCAGAAACCCAGCTCCGCCATCCGCCGCAGCAGCGGTTGCGCCAGCTCCGCCGGTGGCGCTTCGGGCAGCCCGGCGGCTACCTCCCGCAGCAGGTGGTCGAACACCCGCAGGGCCTCGGCCGGCACCCGGCTCGGGTCATGCTCGGCGGCGATCCACAGGGCTGCCTCCAGCAGCGCCGGCGGGTTCTTCTGCACGCAGTCCAGGCAGTGTTGTCGCGGGGTCATCGGGGCTCTCCGTGTCGCCTCTGCGGTTTGTAGCCGGCTCGCCCGCCTTCGTCCAGTGGGCCGGCGGCCGGGTTCCGGTGGGCGGCCTATACTCCCTGGCAACGTCAGCAAGGGGGCCCGCCATGTTCAACCAGATGGAAGGCGCTCGGCTCGAAGCGCTCCACCTCGCCCAGGACCCGTTCACCGGCCTGCGCGCGATCATCGCCATCCACGACACCCGCCTGGGCCCGGCCCTTGGCGGCTGCCGCTACCTCGCCTACCCCGACGACGACAGCGCGTTGCGTGACGCCATCCGCCTGGCCCGGGGCATGAGCTACAAGGCCGCGCTGGCCGGCCTGCCCCACGGCGGCGGCAAGGCGGTGATCCTGCGGCCTGCCCACGTGCCCGACCGCGCCGCGCTGTTCGAAGCCTTCGGGCGCATGGTGGAAACCCTCGGCGGCCGCTACATCACCGCCGTGGACAGCGGCACCTCCAGCCTCGACATGGACTGCGTCGCCCTCCACACCCGCCACGTCACCAGCACCCAGGCCGCCGGCGACCCCTCGCCCTGCACCGCCCTGGGGGTGTTCGCCGGCATCCGCGCCAGCGCCCTGGCGCGCCTGGGCAGCGACGACCTGGAAGGCCTGCGCATCGCCGTGCAGGGGCTCGGCAACGTCGGCTACGCCCTTGCCGAACAGCTGGCCGCCGCCGGCGCCGACTTGCTGGTCAGCGACCTCGACCCCGGCCGCGTGCAACTGGCGGTGGAGCAGCTGGGCGCCCACCCGGTGGCCAGCGACGCGCTGCTCACCACCCCCTGCGACATCCTCGCGCCCTGCGGCCTGGGCGGCGTGCTCAATGCCCAGAGCGCGCCCCAGTTGCGTTGCGCGGTGGTGGCCGGGGCGGCGAACAACCAGCTGGCCAGCCCCGACATCGCCGACCTGCTGGAAGCGCGCGGCATCCTCTACGCACCCGACTACGTGATCAATTCCGGAGGCCTGATCCACGTCGCCCTGCGCCACCGGGGCGACGACATGCCGGCCATCACCGCGCACCTGGCGCGGATCGGCCAGCGCCTGACCGACATCTACGCCCACGCCCAGGCCGACAAGCGCTCACCCGCGCGGGTCGCCGATGCGTTGGCCGAGCGCCTGCTCTACGGCTGAGCGGCGCCCACGCGGCCCGGCCGGGATCCAGGCCGGGCCAGGTTCGGCGCCATGAGCGCCGTCATCCCTGCGCACCCACAAGGTGAGGAGGCGACATGCACACACGGATCGACCTGCCCCATACCCGCTACCTGGCGGCCGACGGAAGCCCCGTCGGCGAACTGCCGCCCTGGGCGGATGACTTCAACCTGCTGGCCCGGCTCTACCGGCGCATGCTGCTCACCCGCCTGTTCGACCAGAAGGCCGTGGCCCTGCAACGCACCGGCCGCATCGGCACCTACGCGCCCACCCTCGGGCAGGAAGCCATCGGCGTCGGCATCGGCGCGCGCATGCAGCCCGAGGACGTGCTCGTGCCCTACTACCGCGACACCGCCGTGCAACTGATGCGCGGCGTCGCCATGGAGGAAATCCTCCTCTACTGGGGCGGCGACGAGCGCGGCAGCGCCTACGCTGAGCCCGCCGCCGGGCAGGACTTCCCGCTCTGCGTGCCCATCGCCACCCAGTCCCTGCACGCCTGCGGCGTCGCCACCGCCTTCAAGATCCGCGGCGAGCACCGCGTCGCCGTCACCACCTGCGGCGACGGCGCCACCAGCAAGGGCGACTTCCTCGAAGCGCTCAACGTCGCCGGCGCCTGGCAGTTGCCGGTGGTCTTCGTGGTCAACAACAACCAGTGGGCCATCTCCGTGCCCCGGCGCATCCAGTGCGGCGCGCCGACCCTGGCGCAGAAGGCCGTGGGTGCCGGCTTCCACGGCGAACAGGTGGACGGCAACGACATCCTCGCCGTCTACGACCGGGTCGGTGCCGCCATCGAGCGCGCCCGCCAGGGCAAGGGGCCGACCCTGGTGGAATGCCTCAGCTACCGCCTGGGCGACCACACCACCGCCGACGACGCCACCCGCTACCGCAGCGCCGAGGAGGTGCACCAGGCCTGGGAAGAGGAGCCCATCAAGCGCCTGCGTAGCTACCTCGCCGCCAGCGGCGTGTGGGACGAAGCCCGCGAGCAGGCGCTCATCACCGACTGCCAGCGCGAGGTGCAGGCCGCGGTGGAACGCTTCGAGCACGCCGGCCGCGAAGGCCCCGAAGCCGTGCTGGATCATGTCTACGCCCGCTGGCCGGCGGCCCTGGCCGACCAGCGCGACCTGGTGCTGGAGCGCGCCGCGCGCCGCGAGGAGAACCGCCATGACTGACACCCCCAAGCGCAGCCTGCTGGAAGCGGTGAACCTGGCCCTGCACCGCGCCATGGGCGAAGACGAGAACGTGGTGGTGCTGGGCGAGGACGTCGGCGTCAACGGCGGCGTGTTCCGCGCCACCCTCGGCCTGCGCGATGCCTACGGCTTCAAGCGCGTCATCGACACGCCCCTGGCGGAAACCATGATCGCCGGGCTCAGCGTCGGCATGGCCGCCCAGGGCCTCAAACCGGTGATGGAGATCCAGTTCCTCGGCTTCATCTACGCCGCCATGGAGCACCTGGTGTCCCACGCCAGCCGCCTGCGCAACCGCACCCGTGGGCGCCTGTCCTGCCCGCTGGTGGTGCGCAGCCCCATGGGCGCCGGCATCCGCGCGCCGGAGCACCACAGCGAAAGCACCGAGGCACTGTTCGCCCACCTGCCCGGCGTGCGCGTGGTGATCCCCTCGTCGCCGGCCCGCGCCTACGGCCTGCTGCTGGCCGCCATCGACGACCCGGACCCGGTGATCTTCCTCGAACCCACCCGGCTCTACCGGATGAACCCGCAACCCCTGGTGGACGACGGCCGGCGCCTGCCGCTGGACCGCTGCTTCACCCTGCGCGAGGGCAGCGACCTGACCCTGGTGACCTGGGGCGCCAGCGTGCTGGAAACCCTGGAGGCCGCCAGGCAGCTGGAGGCGCGCGGCATCAGCGCCGAAGTGATCGACGTCGCCTGCGTCAAACCCCTGGACCTGGAGACCCTCGAAGCCTCGGTGCGCAAAACCGGCCGCTGCGTCATCGTCCACGAGGCGCCGCGCAGCTGCGGCGTCGGCGCCGAGATCGCCGCCAGCCTCTACGAGCGTGTCCTCACCGACCTGCAGGCGCCCATCCAGCGGGTCACCGCGCCGGACATCCCACCGCCGCTCTACCGACAGGAATCCCTCTACATCCCCGGTCCCGACGACATCCTCGCCGCCTGCGAGCACGTCCTCGACCCCGCCTGAGGAGACGACCATGAACTACTTCAAGCTGCCCGACCTTGGCGAAGGCCTGCAGGATGCCGAAATCGTCGAATGGCACATCAAGCCTGGCGACCGCGTGCACGCCGACCAGCTGGTGGTCTCGGTGGAGACCGCCAAGGCCTTGGTGGACATCCCCGCCCCGCGCGACGGCGTGGTCGCCAAGCTGTTCGGCCAGGAGGGCGACATCCTCCACGTCGGCGAACCGCTGCTGGCCTACGAAGGCGAGGACCAGGACGCCGGCACCGTGGTCGGTCGCCTCGACGGCGGTGGCGAAAGCCATGCCGACCAGTTCTTCATCGGCGCCGCGCCTTCCACCCAGGAACACCTCGCTCCCCGCGCCACCCCCGCCGTGCGCCAGCTGGCCCGGCAACTGGGGGTGGAGCTGGCCGGCCTCGCCGGCAGCGGCGCCGACGGGCTGATCAGCCGCGCCGACGTGGAGGCCGCCGCCCAGCAGGCCCGCGACCGCTTCGGCGGCGAACGGCTGCGCGGCGTGCGCCGCAGCATGGCGATCAACATGGCGCGCTCCCACGCCGAGGTGGTGCCGGTGACGCTCTACGGCGACGCCGACCTGCACCGCTGGGCCCAGGCGCGCGACCCGCTGATCCGCATCGCCCAGGCCATCGCCGAAGCCTGCCGTGCCGAGCCCATCCTCAACAGCTGGTTCGACGGCCGCATGCTCGCCATCCGCCAGCACGAGCAGCTGGACCTCGGCATCGCCGTGGACACCCCCGACGGGCTCTTCGTCCCGGTGCTGCGAAAGGTCGGCGAGCGCAGCGCCGACGACCTGCGCGACGGCATCGCGCGGCTGCGGGCCGACGTCAAGGCGCGCTCCATCCCCCCGCAGGAAATGATGGGCGCCACCCTCACCCTGTCCAACTTCGGCACCCTGTTCGGGCGCTACGCCAACCCGGTGGTGGTGCCGCCCCAGGTGGCCATCATCGGCGCCGGTGGCATCCGCGACGAAGTGGTGGCCTGGGAGGGCCAGCCGGCGGTGCACCCGGTGCTGCCGCTGTCGCTCACCTTCGACCACCGGGCCGTCACCGGCGGCGAAGCGGCGCGCTTCTTCAAGGCCCTGGTGCAGGCGCTGGAACGGCCCTGAGCCCAACCCGCCGAGCCCCAGATGCCGGGGCTCGGCGGGGTTTTCCACAGGGTGCAGCCAGGTGACTTCTGCCCGCCTTCCACCCTGCCTTTCCGTGGCGTTCGGCAAGCGAAGCGAAACGCTGGTCGGACGACCGTCCATCCCGATTCACAGTCGTCGAGGCTGGGCTATAACTCCCTAAGCCCTGAGTCAAAACCCCTTCTTTCGGAGAGGCCATGGACGTTCATGCTTCCGCTGTTCCGTTCGACTCGTCTTCTTCCTTGCCTCAGGCCCAGCTGCACGCCGCCGACCAGTTGATGACCCGGCTGGAGCTGTCCGCCGATGGGCAGGTGCTGGACGCCAACCCCCGCTTCCTGGCCCTGCTGGGCTATGAGCTGGCCGACCTCCAGGGCCAGCACCACCGCATCCTGCTGCCGCCGGAAGAGGCCCAGGCCGCTGCCTACGACGCGTTCTGGAAAACCCTTTGCGACGGTCAGGCCTGGGAAGGGGAGTTCCACTACCGCGACAGCCAGGGGCGGGACGTGTGGCTGCGCGGCGGCTGCTGCCCGTTGCGGGATGCCGAAGGCCGCACCCAGCGCATCATCGAATACGCCATCGACCTCACCGAGCAGAAGCACCTCACTGCCAACTTCCAGGGCCAGCTCGATGCCCTGAGCCGGGTGATGGGCAAGGTGGAGTTCGCCCTGGACGGCACCATCCTCGATGCCAACCCGCGCTTCCTGGAAACGGTCGGCTACTCGCTGGACGAACTGAAGGGCCAGCACCACAGCCGCCTGGTGAATTCGGACTACGCCCAGTCCGCCGACTACCGCGCCTTCTGGGACACCCTGCGGCGCGGCGAATACCTGGCCGGCGAATTCTGCCGGGTGGCCAAGGACGGGCACGAAGTGTGGATCCAGGGCTCCTACAACCCGGTGTTGGACCTGGACCGCAAGCCCTGCAAGATCGTCAAGTTCGCCACCGACATCACCGCCCAGGTGGAGCAGAACCGCCGCCTCAAGCAGGCGATGGAGGAGGCCGAGGAGGCCGCCCGCGTGCGCGAGGAGCTGCACCAGTCGCTGCAGGAGATGTCCACCCCGGTCACCCCCATCTGGGACGGCATCCTCCTCCTGCCGCTGGTGGGCATCATCGACTCCATGCGTACCGCCGACGTGATGAACAAGTCGCTGACCAAGATCGCCGAGACCCGCGCCCGGGTCTTCGTGCTGGACATCGCCGGGGTCGCCACGGTGGACACCGGGGTCGCCAACCAGTTGATCAAGATCACCAAGGCCACCCAGTTCATGGGCTGCGAGGCGATCATCTCCGGGGTGTCCCCGGCCATCGCCCGGACCATGGTGGAGCTGGGCGTCTCGGTGGGCGACATCCGCACCACCGCCACCCTGCGCGACGCCTTCGAGATCGCCCTGAAGCGAGTCGGGTCCGCGCTCTAGGAGGCGGTCATGGAGCTGGAAAGCAACGACCTGGGCATCGCCGACGTCGCCGATTGCATCGTCGTCAGCATGCGTCCGGACCTGGGCGACGAGGGCATGCAGCGGCTCACCCAGGCGCTGTCGCAGCGGCTGCTCGCAGGGCGCCAGCATGCCGTGCTGCTGGACTTCTCGGCGGTCACCCTGCTGGACCACCACGAGTTCCGCGAGGTGCGCAAGCTGGCGGACGTGTGCCGCCTGCTCGGCGCCCTCTGCCTGTTGGTGGGGCTAAACCCCGGCATCGCCGCGTTCCTCGCGCTGGCCGACGCCGAGCCCGGCCCGCTGCGCTGCTTCCTCGACATGGATGACGCCCTGGCCCATGCACGCAACCGCAAGGGGGAGGCCTAGGCCATGCCGGTGGAACAGGACGCCCGCGCGGTCCGTTACCCGCTGCGCCACGAGGTGGACCTGCACCTGGCGGTGATGTCGGTGCGCCGGCTGCCGTTCCTCGCCGATCTGCCTGAGGTGGACCGGGCGATGCTCTGCACCGTGGTCTCCGAACTGGGCAGCAACATCCTCAAGTACGCCGTTAAGGGCGAGGTCACGCTGGCGCTGAACCAGGCCGAGGGGCGCCCCTGCATCGACATCGTCGCCTGCGACCAGGGCCCCGGCATCGCCGATGTGGCGCAGGCCGTGCAGGACCACTACAGCACCTCGGGCACCCTCGGGCTGGGGCTGCCCGGCGTGCGGCGGATGATGTCCGAGCTGTCCATCAGCCTGCCGCCGGAGGGCGGTACCCGGGTGCTGGCGCGCAAATGGCTGGGGCCGGCGCCGACACCGGCGCGGCTGTCCGTGCCGAAGGCCGAAGCCGGCGGCCAGGGGCTGCGACTGGCCTGGGCCAGCGAGAACCGCCCCTGCCACCCGGAGCGGGTTTCCGGCGACCTGGCCTTCATGCGTGCAGGGCCGGACGGGGTGAGCCTGGTGCTGATCGATGTCAGCGGCCACGGCGCCTCGGCTCACCAACTGGCCCAAACCCTGGAGGCGGTGCTGCAGCAGACCCCGGAGCAGGAGCCGGCGCGCCTGCTGCAGGTGCTGCACCAGCACTGCCTCGGCACCCGTGGCGCGGCAGCGGGGGTGGCGCTGGTCAATGGCGAGCGGGGCGAGTTGAGCTACGCCGGCATCGGCAACACCCGCATCTGCCTGCGCGGCCGCGAGCCCTGGCGCGGCGTCTCCCGCGATGGGGTGCTCGGTGAGCGCTTCCCCACGCCCCTGCTGCAACGCCGGGCCATCGTTCCCGGCGACGTGCTGATGCTGTATTCCGACGGCATCAGCGAATCGCTCAACCTGCGCGACGGCCTGCTCGACCTGGGCGCCGATCCCGCTGTCCTGGCCCACCAGGTCATCACCCACAGCGGCCGCAGCACCGACGATGCGAGCTGCATCGTGCTGCGGGTGCACGCCGGGGAGGGCGGCTAGATGCGGCAGGCGATCGGCGACATCACCCTCAGCGGCCCCGGCGCCGCGCTGGCGGCCCGGCGCAAGGTGGCGCGGGTGCTGGAATGCATCGACCCGCGTCCCACCTTCCTGGCCCCGCTGGCCGGCACCACTTCCGAGCTGGTACGCCAGCTGGCCGCGACCCTTCCCGCCCTGCGCCTGCAGGTCTGGCTGGACGCCAGGGCCCAGGAGCTGGTGCTGGACCTGTCGGCAGACCAGCCGCTGCAGCATCGCCTGCCCGAGGCGGTGCACGGCGGCGTCCGCCTGGCCGTGCTGACGGAGAACAACCTGGCCCTGTGCTGCCGCCTGCCCCGCTGGCCCGACGCCGAACTGCAGCAGCGCATGCGCCAGCGGTTCGCCGAGCCGACCCGGGACGAGCTGTTCGCCCTGATGCAGGCCAAGAATCGCGAGCTGGAAGAAGCCTACGTGCTGGCGGAGAGCGCCACCCACGCCAAGAGCGACTTCCTCGCCAACATGAGCCACGAGATCCGCACGCCGATGAACGCCATCCTCGGCATGGCCCACCTCGCCCTGCAGACCGACCTGGACCCGCAGCAGTTCGACTACCTCAGCAAGATCCAGCGCTCGGCCCAGCACCTGCTGGGGATCATCAACGACATCCTCGACTTCTCGAAGATCGAGGCCGGCAAGCTGGACCTGGAACGCATCGAGTTCGACCTCGACCACGTGCTGGAGAACCTCGCCACGCTGGTGGGGGAGAAGGCCGAAGCCAAGGGCATCGAGCTGCTCTTCGAGATCGACCGCCGGCTGGACACCCTGCTGCTGGGGGACCCGCTGCGCCTGGGGCAGATCCTGATCAACTACGCCAACAACGCGGTCAAGTTTACCGAGCAGGGCGAGATCCTGGTCAAGGTCAGCTGCCTGGAAACCTGGCCGGAGGAGGTCCTGCTGCACGTCTCCGTGCAGGACAGCGGCATCGGCATGAGCCCGGAGCAGCAGCAGCGGCTGTTCCAGTCCTTCCAGCAGGCCGACACCTCCACCACCCGCAAGTACGGCGGCACCGGGCTGGGCCTGGCCATCTCGCGGCGCCTGGCGGAGCTGATGGGCGGCGAGGTGGGCGTGCAGAGCGAGCTGGGCCGGGGCAGCACCTTCTGGTTCACCGCCCGGCTCGGCCGGGGGCGGCGGCGGGCCCGCTACCTCCCAGGCCTGGACCTGCGCGGCCGGCGCATGCTGGTGGTGGACGACAGCGCCAGCGCCCGCAACATCCTCGCCACCCTGCTCGACAGCATGACCTTCACCGTGGACACCGCCGAGTCGGGCCAGCAGGCGCTGCAGATGATCGCCGCCGCCGAACAGGCCGGGCGGCCCTACGAGGTGGTGCTGCTGGACTGGCACATGCCGGGGCTGGATGGCATCGAGACCGGGCGTCGGCTGATCGCGCGCGGCATGACCCCCCGGCCCTACCGCATCATGGTCACCGGCTATGGCCGCGAGGAGGTGTTCCGCCAGGCCGAGAGCGCCGGGTTCGACCGGGTGCTGGTCAAGCCGGTGTGTGCCTCCGTGCTGTTCGACACCCTCATCGGCCTGTTCGGCCAACAGGCCACCGCGTTGCCCACCCGTACCGGCGGGCCGCCCGTGCCGCAGCGCTTCGACGGCGCGCGGATCCTCCTGGCCGAAGACAACGAGTTGAACCAGCAGGTGGCCAGGGAGCTGCTGCACCTGGTGGGCGTCGAGGTGGTGGTGGCGGATAACGGTGCCATCGCCGTGGACATGGCCGCCCAGGCCCCCTTCGACCTGATCCTGATGGACATGCAGATGCCGGTCATGGATGGGCTGGCCGCGACCCGTTGCCTGCGCGAGCGCGAGCGGGACAGCGAACGCATCCCGATCCTGGCGATGACCGCCAACGCCATGGCCGGCGACCGTGAGCGCTGCCTGGCCGCCGGCATGGACGACCACATCGCCAAGCCCATCGACCCCGAGAAGCTCTATGCCGCCCTGCTGCGCTGGCTGCCCGCCTTTGCCCACCAGGCCGAGCCGCCGAGCGAGCCGCCGGCTCCGGTCCCGGCCTCGCCGGAGCACGGGCTGGAGCCGCTGCAGGCAGTGGGCCTGAACGCCGAGGTGGCGCTGCAGCGCCTGATGCACAACTGGCAGTGGTACGAAGACCTGCTGCGCAGCTTCGCCCGCCAGGGCAGCCAACCCATGCAGAACCTGGTCGCCGCCCTGCAGGCCGGCCAGCGGGAGGAGGCGCACCGCCACGCCCACACCCTCAAGGGCATCGCCGCCACCCTGGGGGCCGAATCGCTGCGGGCACTCTCGGCCCGGCTCGAAGCGGCCCTGGCAGGCCAGGAGGAACTGGCCAGCCTGCTGCCCCTGGCCGAGGAGGGTGTGCAGGAGCAGCAGCGCCTGGCCGACGGGTTGCAGGCGCTGCTGCCGCCCGAGGAAAGCGCCCCGCCCAGCGAGGCGCAGCCCGACATGCCCGGCCTGCTGGCCCGCCTGATGGCGCTGCTGGCCGAGGACGATGCCGATGCCGTGGCCCTGTTCCAACAACACCGGCAGTCGCTTAATGCTGCCCTGGGTGAGGCCGCCTCGGTTATCTCAGAGGCAATGACGCAGTTCCGCTTCCCCGATGCCCTGGCGCATCTGCATGAAGCCCGGGCCGCCCGGCCCGATCTGTTCCAAACGGAGTGAGGCGTTCTCGATGCTCAAGCTGATGGATCCCGACAGCAAACCCACCCTGCTGGTGGTCGACGACACACCGGAGAACCTCTCGCTGCTCAGCGCCCTGTTGTCACCCCACTACCGGGTCAAGGTCGCCATCAATGGCCAGCGGGCCCTGGACATCCTCGCCTCGGACACCCGGGTGGACCTCATCCTCCTCGACGTGGTGATGCCCGACATGGACGGCTACCAGGTGATGCAGGCGTTGCAGGACATCCCCCAGGCGCGTGGCGTGCCGGTGATCTTCCTCACCGCCCAGGTGGAGGAAAGCGCCGAGGCCCACGGGCTGGCCCTGGGCGCCGTGGACTACATCCACAAGCCCATCACCCCCGCCATCGTCCTCGCCCGGGTGCGCAACCACCTGGAGCTGAAGGCCGCGCGGGACCTGCTCTACAACCAGAACGCCTACCTCGAACAGGAAGTGGAGCGGCGCACCCGGGAGAACGAGCTGATCCAGAACATCACCATCCACTCCCTCGCGTCCCTCGCCGAAACCCGCGACAACGAGACCGGCAACCACATCCTGCGCACCCAGCACTACGTGAAGCTGCTGGCGGAGGAACTGTCCGATCACCCGCGCTTCCAGGATGAGCTCACGCCCAAGACCATCGAACTGCTGTTCAAGTCCGCCCCCCTACACGACATCGGCAAGGTCGGCGTGCCGGACCGGATCCTGCTCAAGCCCGGCAAGCTGGAACCGGAGGAGTTCGCCCAGATGAAGAACCACCCGGTCCTCGGCAAGGAAGCCATCGTCCATGCCGAGGAGGCCCTGGGGGTGGAGGTGGAGTTCCTCCGCCTGGCCAAGGAGATCGCCTGCTACCACCACGAGAAATGGGACGGCAGCGGCTATCCCCACGGCCTGGCCGGTGACGACATTCCCCTGTCGGCCCGGCTCATGGCCCTGGCCGACGTGTACGACGCCCTCATCAGCAAGCGCTGCTACAAGGCCGCCATGCCCCATGACGAAGTGGTGCCCATCATCCTCGCGGGGCGGGGCAACCACTTCGACCCGGACATCACCGACGCCTTCGCCCGCATCCACCCCCAGTTCCAGGAAATCGCCCGGCGCTTCCACGACGACTAGGCCACGCGCACCCCTGCCGCTCTCATGAAGCGGCATGCCCGTAGCCCGGGCTTCAGCCCGGGAAGGCCGACCGGCAAGAGTCTCCCCATGGGAGCGAATTCATTCGCGATCAGGTTCGTCGCACGGACTTTCGCGGTTGAAACCGCTCCCACAAAAAGCGGTATGCCGCTAACCCAACCCGTAGCCCGGGCTTCAGCCCGGGAAGGCCGACCGGCAAGAGTCCCCCCGTGGGAGATTCCATGTCAATCCGCCGTAGCGACGCGAGGTCGATATGGCTTCTGACTTCTCATCACGGCAAAGGCGATCCTAGCCAGCTTGCGCGCCAGGATGACCAGCGCTTCGGTTCTCTTCAGGCCGCGTTGCAGGTAACCCTGGTAGCAGTCTTTCCAGGCGACGGTGCGGCTGGCTGCCATTGCTGCCGTATAGAGCAGCCGGCGGATTTCCGGATCGCCCTGCTTGGTCAGCTTCCGTCGGCC
>NZ_JYFT01000022.1:0-60004 GCF_000931385.1 Pseudomonas sp. FeS53a | reverse complement strand
GGCTTGGAGGGGGCGGGTGCATTCATGCTGTCGGGTCGTGATCCTGGGTACTGCGGGTCCGGGCGGCCTTATCGGTTCCTGCGGGGAACCTTGGTTGTGAGCGTAGCGGAAGGCGCCGATGACTCCAGCGAGGCGGCCCTTGGTTTAGAATGCCGCCCCTTTTCCCGACGCGTATCGCCATGACTCCCGATTCCTTCGACATCCTCCGGCACCGACTCGTCACGGCCCTGGCCGAGCCGCCGGCCGAGACCCAGCGCCTGTTCCACGGCCGTGGCCGGCTCTGGCCGGGGCTGGAGCACGTCACGGTGGACTGGCTGGAGGGCGTGGTGCTGGTGGCGCTGTTCCGTGAGCCGCCGGCCGAGGCGCTGGAAGGTTTGCGTGCGCTGCTGCTGGCGCTGGCCGAGGCGCCTGCCTGGCCTGCTGGAAGCGTTCGCAGTGTACTGCTGCAGCACCGTTACCGACCCGGCAGCGAGACCGAGTGCCTGTGGGGCGAGGCGGTGGATGCCTGGACCATGCACGAGGACGGCCTGGCCTACCGGCTGGACCTGATGCGCAACCAGAACATCGGCCTGTTCCTCGACATGCGCCATGGCCGCCGCTGGGTGCGCGAGGTGGCGGCGGGGCGCCGGGTGCTGAACCTGTTCGCCTACACCTGCGGCTTCTCCGTGGCGGCCATCGCCGGGGGCGCCGAGGCGGTGGTGAACCTGGACATGGCCCGCGCGGCACTGGCCCGTGGGCGCGACAACCACCGTCTCAATGGCCATGACCTGGGGCGGGTGAGCTTTCTGGGGCATGAGCTGTTCAAGTCCTGGGGGCGGCTGAAGCGGGAAGGGCCCTACGGGCTGGTGATCATCGATCCGCCGTCGTTCCAGCGCGGCAGCTTCGAGCTGGACCGGGACTACCGCAAGATCCTCCGTCGCGTGCCGGAACTGCTGGCCCCCGGTGCCCGGGTGCTGGCCTGCGTGAACGACCCGGCCACCGGGGCCGACTTCATCATTCGCACGATGGGGGAGGAAGCGCCTGGCCTGGTGTTCCGCGAACGCCTGGCCAACCCGCCGGAATTCGCCGACGAGGACCCGGAAGGCGGGCTCAAGGCCCTGGTGTTCGAGTGGGAAGGGGCCGGGCAGGCCGGCCTGGAGTCTGAAGCAGGGCGCTAGCCCGGAGGGACGCGGACGTGCGCGGGACTGCGCTCAGATCACGCCCGCGTCGTCGTCGTTGATCAGCCGGTTGAGCCCGCCCAGCGCTTCCCGCGCCTGGGTCCGGCTGAGGAGCTTGGACTGGGCGGCCGGCGGCAGGTCGGTGATGCGCAGGACGCCTTTGGTCATGAGCACACTGATCAGGTCTTCCAGCACCCGGATCATCTCGTGGTCGCTCTGCTTGAGCTGCAGCAGGCTGGCCTCGATGGCCTGGTTGGAGTACCAGGCGAGCACGTCCTGGTCGTCGGCGGGGAGCTGGCCGGTGTGGCCGGCGAACTCGGCCGCTTCGACCCGCACCAGTTTGCCCTGGTCGTCGCGCTGCACGTAAAGCATGGGTACCCCCTGGTTGGACATGATTCGCCGGACGCACATCTATACGCGTGGCCTGGCAAGCAGGCAAGAATGGCCGGGCAGGGCAGCCTTCCCACCGCGCCCTGGCGCGGTGGGAAGGGGCTTCATCAGCTGTGCTCGGTCTTCACCAGCGGGTCGGAGCCGGCCACCAGCGAGCTGACGATCTGCGAGGAGGTCGACCCGTACTGGGTCAGGTCCACGCCTTCGAGCTTGATGGTCACATCGGCGCCGTTGGCGACGTTGCCGCTGGTGCTCACCTGCAGGGTGCTGGTGGCGGTGTCGACCTTGAGGTAGTCAAGGATGTTGTTGGCGTTGGCGGCATCGGGCAGCAGGTCGCTGAGGTCGATGCGGTCGCCTTCGCCGGCGTTGAAGTCCTTGATCACGTCATTGCCGAGGTCGCCGGCTTTCCAGACGAAGATGTCGGCGCCGGCACCGCCGGTGAGGGTGTCGTTGCCCACGCCGCCGATCAGCAGGTCGTTGCCGTCACCGCCATTGAGCAGGTCGTTGCCAGCGTTGCCGTAGAGCACGTCGTGGCCGTTGCCGCCGTTGAGGATGTCGGAGTACTTGCTGCCGTTGATCAGGTCGCTGGCCTCGGTGCCGTTGGTGGTGCCGATGGTGTGCAGCGCCCAGCCGGTATCGGTCTGTACCAGTTCCTGCCCGGCGCCCGGGGCCTGGAAGATCTCCAGCCCGCTGCCGCTGGCACCCAGCACCTTGTAGGCGGAGTCGGCACTGCCGCTGAGCTTGAACTCAACTTTCAGGCTCGCTGCGCCGCCTTGATCCCAGTACAGGAGTTCCAGGGCCTGCAGGTCGCCGCTGAGGCCGACACCGCTGAACACCTTGGTGGTGGTGCTCTGGATGTAGTCAGCCTCCGCTACCACCTGGCCACCGATCAGCAGGCGGTAACCGTCGTCCGCGGTGACGCGGATGTCGTAGGTGCCGCCTTGGGCCAGGTCGAGGAAACCGTGGGCACGGATGATCGCGTCCGAGGTATCGCCCAGGCCTGCGCCGCCGGCCTTGAGGTTGGAGACGTTGCCGGTACTGGCTGCCGTGAGGAAGTCGTACAGGTTGTTCTGGATGGTGTTGTTGACGTAGCCGATGGTGGTGCCGTTGGACACCGTGCGGTTGTCGCCCAGGTCGTCGCTGAACACGGTGGTGCCGTTCTTCAGGCCGTAGTCGATGACGTTGGCGACGAAGGTGGCGTTGACCGAGGCGGCGGCCGCGTTGTCGTTGGAACCGATCAGGCTGGTGCTGTTGCCAGTGCGGGACTCGACGTAGTCCTCCACCAGCTTGAGGCTGGTGAGGTTCGGCCGCGCGGTGCCGCTTTCGGCATAGCCCCAGTATTCACCGGTCAGGCCGCTGGACAGCGAGGTGCTGGTGTCCGCGACGTTGATGGTGTTGGTGGTGAAGCTTTCATGGCCGACGCCACCGTCGACGATCTTCAGCGTCAGGTGCTGGCTGGCGGAGCTGGCGGTGGTGCCGTTGGGCTCTACCGACACGGCCTTGATGTCCAGGCCGATCTCGCCGCGTACCGAGCCGCTGACCAGCAGCTTGGCGGTGGCCAGTTGGGCTGCGGTCAGGGACACCACGCCGGCGTTCGCGGTGAGGGTGGTGTTGCCGACCACCACGCTGGCCCCGCTGGGCAGGTTGGAGAGGTCGTAGCGCAGGCTCTCGGAACCGTCGGTGTCGGTCAGCGCACCGCTGATGTAGTTGGCCAGGGCGATGCTGGTCTTGCCGCTGACGCCGCCGTCACCGGCCACCACGCCCTGGGACGAGGTGAGGGTGATGTTGTCGATCAGCGCACCGCGACCAGCAGAGTCGGTGGAGGTGCCGGCCAGCTTGATGGTCAGGGCCTCGGTCTTGCCGGTGCCGGTGAAGCTGAAGTGGATGTTCTCCCAGTTCAGGCTGGACTGGCTGCTGGTGGAGCTGTACTCGCCCACCAGGGTGGTGCCGAGGTAGACCGCGATCTTGGTGAAGCTGGCGTCGAAGCCCGAGCGACCGGCGTAGTCCAGGTTCAGCTCGTAGACCTTGCCGACCTCGGTGGCGACGTTTCGGGTGACGCCCAGGGTCTGGGACATACTGCCGCCCGCGTCGTTGAGCTCCAGCGCGTCTCCGTTGTTGGTGCCCGGCAGCCTGACGGTGACGTAGCCGCCGGCCTGGTTCTGCATGCTGTCGCCGTTGGCCCAGATTTCGAAGACGTTGTTGCCGCCACTGCGCACGTCGCCGGTGGTGACCAGGGACCAGTTCTCGAAGGTCGGCCCGGCCACGTCCTGGGAGGTGCTGTCGCTGTTGGGCGCCGATTCCCAGGTGGTGGTGAACAGCGTGCTGGCCGCGGCGGACTTCACGGTCAGGGTCGGCACGTCGGCCACCGGGGTGATGTCGATGCTCATGGTGCTGCTGGCGGTGCTCAGGGCGCCGTCGCTGCCGCTGTACTTGAAGGTGGCGTAGGTGGCCTGGTTCAGCCCGACGCCGCTGCCGCCGAAGCTGTCGTGGCCGGACTCGTTGCTGTCCGGCACGAAGCGCAGGCCGCCGGCGTCGATCACCGACTTGGTGACGCTGGCGTTGGCGGCGACGTTGGTCCAGGTGCCGTTCACCAGTTGCTGCAGCTTGCCCTCCAGCGGCAGGCTCTCGATCTTGATCGACAGGGTGCTGTTGGCGTCGACGTCGCTGACCTTGAAGTCGTTCCAGGCGAAGACGTAGTTGGTGTCTTCGACGCCGGTGACGTTGGCGCCCGCGACCACCACCGGGGCCTCGTTGACGTTGTTCACCTGGATGGTGAACGACTGGTTGGCGGTGCTGCCGTCGGAGCTGGTGGCCTTGACCACGATGGTGTGGCTGGTGGCGCTCTCGAAGTCCAGCTTGGTGCCGTCGGCCACTGTCACCACGCCGGTGGTGGCGTCGATGGCGAAACGGCCACCGGCGTTGTCCACCAGTTCGTACTTGGTGATGGTGGCGCCGACGTCGCCGTCCACGCCCTTGGCCGTGATGCCCACCACGGTGCCGTTGGCGGCGTTCTCGTTGACCTGGTTGGTGGCGGTGTTGCTGTCGCTGATGACCACGCCGTTGTCGTTGACGTTGCCCACCTGGATGGTGAACGACTGGGTGTTGGTGCTGCCGTCGGAGCTGGTGGCCTTGACCACGATGGTGTGGCTGGTGGCGCTCTCGTAGTCCAGCTTGGTGCCGTCGGCGACGGTGACCACGCCGGTGGTGGCGTTGATGGCGAAGCGGCCACCGGCGTTGTCCACCAGTTCGTACTGGGCGATGGTGGCGCCGACGTCGCCGTCCACGCCCTTGGCGGTCACGCCGACCACGGTGCCGTTGGCGGCGTTCTCATTGACCAGGTTGGTGGCGGCGTCGCTGTCGGTGATGACCACGCCGTTGTCGTTGACGTTGCCCACCTGGATGGTGAACGACTGGGTGTTGGTGCTGCCGTCAGAGCTGGTGGCCTTGACCACGATGGTGTGGCTGGTGGCGCTCTCGAAGTCCAGCTTGGTGCCGTCTGCCACGGTTACAACGCCGGTGGTGGCGTTGATGGCGAAGCGACCACCCGCGTTGTCGGTCAGCTCGTACTTGGTGATGGTGGCGCCGACGTCGCCGTCCACGCCCTTGGCCGTGATGCCCACCACGGTGCCGTTGGCGGCGTTCTCGTTGACCTGGTTGGTGGCGGTGTTGCTGTCGGTGATCACAACGCCGTTGTCGTTGACGTTACCCACCTGGATGGTGAACGACTGGGTGTTGGTGCTGCCGTCGGAGCTGGTGGCCTTGACCACGATGGTGTGGCTGGTGGCGCTCTCGAAGTCCAGCTTGGTGCCGTCTGCGACGGTCACGACGCCGGTGGTGGCGTTGATGGCGAAGCGGCCACCCGCGTTATCGGTCAGCTCGTACTGGGTGATGTTGGCGCCGACGTCGCCATCCACGCCCTTGGCAGTCACACCGACCACGGTGCCCGTGGCCGCGTTCTCGTTGACGAAGTTGCTGGCGGTGTCGCTGTCGGTGATGACCACGCCGTTGTCGTTGACGTTGCCCACCTGGATGGTGAACGACTGGGTGTTGGTACTGCCGTCGGAGCTGGTGGCCTTGACCACGATGGTGTGGCTGGTGGCGCTCTCGTAGTCCAGCTTGGTGCCGTCGGCGACGGTGACCACGCCGGTGGTGGCGTTGATGGCGAAGCGGCCGCCGGCGTTGTCCACCAGTTCGTACTTGGTGATGGTGGCGCCGACGTCGCCGTCCACGCCCTTGGCGGTCACGCCGACCACGGTGCCGTTGGCGGCGTTTTCGTTGACCTGGTTGGTGGCGGTGTTGCTGTCGGTGATCACCACGCCGTTGTCGTTCACGTTGGTGACGTTCACGGTGACGGTAGCGGTGGCAGCGGTCTTGCCGTCGGTGGCGCTGACCTGCAGCTGGTGCTGGGTAGCGGTTTCGTAGTCCAGCGTCTTGCCGTTGGCCAGGGTGATGACCCCGGTGCTGGCGTTGATGCTGAACAGGCCGGCGTCGTTGCCGCCGGTGATGCTGTAGAACAGCGGCTCGCCGTCTCGGTCCTGATCGGTGCCGGTGAAGCGGTCGCTCAGGTCGGCGATGGTGCTGCCGGCGGCGGTGTTCTCGGCGAAGGTGACGCTGCTGTCGACCAGGCCGGGTGCGTCATCCAGGTTGGCCACCTGAATGGTCATGGTGTTGGGCTGGCTGGAGAACAGGCCGCTCTGGTCCTGCACGGAGAAGCTGAAGGAGCCACTGCTGCTGCCGCTGGCGGTGGGGGTGTAGACCAGCGAGGCGATCTGCGCCGCGGTGACCAGCATGCCCACGGTGACGGCGGTGCCGTTCAGGCTCAGGCTGCCGTTGCCCGGCAGGCTGTTGATGCGGATGGCCTTGAGGCTGTCGCCGGCGTCCACGTCGCTGAAGCCGAACTCGGCAGCGCTGAAGCTGCGCGGGGTGCCTTCGTCGGTCTGCACGGTGTTGTCGGCGCCGGTGGGGGCGTCGCTCACCGGGTGCACGGTGACCGGCAGGGTCAGCGAGGTGGAAGCCTTGTCGCCGTTGGCGCCTTCGGTGGCGGTGGCGGTGACCTTCAGGTCGAAGGTGCCGTTGTAGTTGGCTGGCGGGGTGATGCTCAGGTTGCCCAGGTTCCAGCCGCTGATGTCGGCGGTGGTGCTGCCGCTGGTGGCGGTGAAGCTGTGCACGCCGTCGGTCAGGGTGGCGCCTGCGGGGATCTGCGAGATGCCCACGGAGAGGCTTTCCGAACCGTCGGTGTCGTTCAGCGAGGCGGTCAGGCGCGACAGCGGGATGCTGCTGTCCTCGTCACCCTCGTTGACGTTGTAGAGCTGGTAGTAGCCCTTGCCGTCGCTGCCATGCAGGTCGGACAGGTGCAGGCCGTTGCCGGCCAGGTCGCTGGCCTTGGTGTAGAGCTGCACGTTGGCGCTGGACAGGTCCTGCACCGGGCCGTTGCCGACCTTGACGTTGACGTCCAGGGTGCCCGGGCCGCTCTGGTTGTGCTGGTAGATGTCCAGGGTGTAGTAGCCGCTCTGCTGGGCGGTGTAGCTGCCGCTGAACTGGCCGGTGGAGCCGCCCCAGGTGGCGCTGCCCACGGTGGTGCCGCCGACCACGACCATCACGCTGTCGTCGCCGGTGCCGCTGAAGGTGTAGGTCTGGCCTGCTTCCAGGTAGATCAGGCCGGAGAGCTTGTTGGCCACGCCGGCGTTGACGCTGTCGATGTGGGCGTCGGCCAGGTTGCCGCTGCTGGTGGGGGTGCCGGCGGCGTCGATGGTGCTCTTCAGGGTGGCCGGGTTGGCGCCGTTGCCACCGCTGCCCAGGGCCAGGTTGTTCCAGCTCTGTTGCAGCAGGCCGGTGGCGGCGGGGGTGCCGCTTGGTGCCTGGGTGCCCAGGTTCGGGGCGTCGGCCACCGGCTGGATGCCCACCTGGACGGTGGCGGTGCTGTTGCCGCCCTTACCGTCGGTAACGGTGTAGGTGATGGTGTCCGCACCGCTGTAGTTGCCGGTGGGGGTGTAGACCAGCTTGCCGTCGACGATGCTGACGCTGCCGTGCTGCGCGCTGGCGCCGGTCAGGGTCAGGCTGTCGCCGTCTACGTCGCGGTCGTTGGCCAGTACGTCGATGGTGACGGCGGTGTCTTCCTGGGTGGTGGCGGTGTCGTTGACGGCGGTGGGCGCATCGTTTACCGGCTTGACGGTGATGTCGACCACGGTGTCGACCACGCCGCCCTTGCCGTCGCTGACGGTGACCACGAAGCGATCCGGGCCGTTGTAGTCGCCGTTGGGCTTGTAGGTGTACTCGCCGGTGTTCGGGTCGAGGGTCAGGGTGCCGTTGGCGGTGCCGGTCTTCACGGTGTAGGTGAGGCGGTCGCCGTCCACGTCGGTGGCGGGGATGCGGCTGGTCAGGGTGCCGTCTTCGTCCACGCTGGCGGTGCTGTTGGGCGCCACCGGGGCATCGTTGACCGGCTTGACGGTGACGCTGACCACGCTGGTGGTGGTGCCGCCGTGGCCGTCGCTGATGGTGACGGTGAAGGAGTCGCTGCCGTTGAAGTCCTTGGCCGGCTGGTAGGTGTAGGTGCCGTCGGCGTTCATCACCACGGTGCCATGCTGCGGGCCGTTGCCGTTGGCGATGCTGTAGGTGAGGGTGTCGCCGTCGATGTCACGGCCGGTCACGCGGCCGTCCACCGGGGTGTCCTCGTCGGTGCTGATGCTGGACGGGGAAGCGGTCGGGGCGTCGTTGATCGGCTTGACGGTGATGTTGACCACGGTGTCGGTGACACCGCCCTTGCCGTCGCTGACGGTGACCACGAAGCTGTCCGGCCCGTTGTAGTCGCCGTTGGGCTTGTAGGTGTACTCGCCGGTGTTGGGATTGAGCACCAGGGTGCCGTTGGTGGTGCCGGTCTTCAGGGTGTAGGTAAGGGGGTCGCCCTCCGCGTCGGTGGCGGTGATGCGGCTGGTCAGGGTGCCGTCCTCGTCCACGCTGGCGGTGCTGTTCGGGGCGTTCGGGGCATCGTTGACCGAGTTGACGATGACGCTGACCAGGCTGGTGGTGGTGCCGCCGTGGCCGTCGCTGATGGTGACGGTGAACGTGTCGGTACCGTTGAAGTCCTTGGCCGGCTGGTAGGTGTAGGTGCCGTCGGCGTTCATCACCACGGTGCCGTGCTGCGGGCCGTTGCCGTTGGCGATGCTGTAGGTGAGGGTGTCGCCGTCCACGTCACGGCCGGTCACGCGGCCGTCGATCGGGGTGTCTTCATCGGTGGTCAGGAACTGCGGGCCGGAGGTCGGTGCGTCGTTGACCGGGTTGACCTTGACCGTCACCACGGAGTCGGCATAGCCGCCCTTCGGATCGTAGACCCGGATGGTGAAGGAATCGGTGCCGTTGTAGTCCTTGTTCGGGGTGTAGGTGTACTCGCCGGTGGCGGTGTTGAGCAGGATCGAGCCGTGGGCCACGCCGGACTGGATCACGTAGCTCAGCTTGTCGCCGTCCACGTCGGTGGCGACGATCTGGCCGCTGACGCTCTTGTCCTCGTCAGTTTCTTTGGTCTGGTCGGTGGTTTCCGGCGCGTCGTTGAACGGCAGGACGTTGATGCTGACCAGGCTGGTGGTTACGCCGCCCTTGCCATCGCTGATGGTGACGGTGAAGGCGTCGGTGCCGTTGTAGTCCTTGGCCGGCATGTAGGAGAAGGTGCCGTCGGGGTTGAGCGTGACGGTGCCGTGCTGCGGGCCGTTGCCGTTGGCGATGGTGTAGGTGAGGGTGTCACCGTCCACGTCGCGGGCATTGATCGTGCCGTTGGCGGCGTTGTCCTCGACGGTGGTCAGGAACAGCGGGCCGGAGGTCGGTGCATCGTTGACCGGGTTGACCTTGACCGTCACCACGGAGTCGGCATAGCCGCCCTTCGGATCGTAGACCCGGATGGTGAAGGAGTCGGTGCCGTTGAAGTCCTTGTTCGGGGTGTAGGTGTACTCACCGGTCACGGTGTTGAGCAGGATCGAGCCGTGAGCCACGCCGGACTGGATCACGTAGCTGAGCTTGTCGCCGTCCACGTCGGTGGCGACGATCTGGCCGCTGACGCTCTTGTCTTCGTCGGTTTCCTTGGTCTGGTCGGTGGTTTCCGGCGCGTCGTTGAACGGCAGGACGTTGATGCTGACCAGGCTGGTGGTCACGCCGCCGTGGCCGTCGCTGATTGTCACGGTGAAGGCGTCGGTGCCGTTGTAGTCCTTGGCCGGCATGTAGGAGAAGGTGCCGTCAGGGTTGAGCGTGACGGTGCCGTGCTGCGGGCCGTTGCCGTTGGCAATGCTGTAGGTGAGGGTGTCACCGTCCACGTCGCGGGCATCGATCTTGCCGGTGGCGGCATTGTCTTCGACGGTGGTCAGGTCCAGCGGCTTGGAAGTCGGGATGTCGTTCACCGGGTTGACGGTGATCCGCACCACGGCGTCGACCACGCCGCCCTTGCCGTCGTTGACGGTGACGGTGAAGGAGTCCGGGCCGTTGTAGTTGGCGTTGGGCTTGTAGGTGTACTGACCGGTGGCGGTGTCGAACACCAGGGTGCCGTTGTTGGTCCCGGTCTTCAGGGTGTAGGTCAGGCTGTCGCCATCGGCATCGGTGGCGTTCAGCTGGCTGGTGAGGGTGCTGTCCTCGTCCACGCTGACGTTGGCGTTGTTGACCACCGGCAGGTCGTTGATCGGGTTGACCGCCAGGTTGATGGTGCCGTTCACGGTGGCGGTGCCGTCGTTGACGCTGTAGGTGAAGCTGCCCACGGCATCGCCGGCCTTGTAGTCGGCGGGGGCGTTGTACTTCAGGCCCTGGAGCTGGGCGCTGGTGAGGGTCTGGCCATTGCTGACCAGGGTGCCGTCGGCGAGGGTGACCTGGCCGACCACCGGCAGGCCGGTGACCTTGATGGTGAGCACGTCGCCGTCCACGTCGGTGGGCGCCTTGATGCCCAGCGGGGTGCCGACGCTTTCCTCGTTGACGGTGAGGCCGTGGCTGTCCACCACCGGCAGGTCGTTGACCGCGGTGACGCCCACCTTGACGGTGGCGGTGTCGGTGCCGCCCTTGCCGTCGCTGACGGTGTAGGTGAAGGAGCCGGTGCCGTTGAAGTTGGCCGCCGGGGTGAACACCACCTTGCCGTTGACCAGGGCCACGGTGCCGTTGACCGCGTTCTGCACGCTGATGATGGTCAGGCTGTCGCCGTCCACGTCGGTGTCGTTGCCCAGCAGGGTGGCGGGCTCGATGGTCAGCGGGGTGTCTTCAGCGGTCACCAGGCCGTCGAGGCCGTGGCTCAGGCTGTTGCCGCCGAGCACGGTGTAGCTGCCGCCTTCGGGGCGCATCTCCACCTTGAGCTGGGCCTGGCCGCCCTGGTCCCAATAGATGATCTGGATCTGGTGGGCGCCACTGGTGGGCACGTTGAAGGTGGCGAATTCACGGGCGGTCGGGCCCTGGTTGGCGTTGTACTCGGCCACCACCTTGCCATCGATGACGATGCTGAAGCCGTCGTCGGCGGTGACGCGCAGCTGGTAGTTGCCAGCGGCCAGGTTGACCGAGCCGCTCAGCTCGACGATGGCGTCGGAGGTGTTGGCCGGGTCGGTGTTCAGGGTCGCGGCGTCGCTGCCGAGGAATTTCTGCAGGTTGCCGTTGCCGCCCAGGTCGCTGCTCACGCCGTTGCCGTAGTTCAGCGAGGTGGCAGTGAAGGTGGCGTCGGCGGCGTGCTTGGCGATGAAGTCCTTGACCATCGCCAGGTTGCTCAGGTTCGGGCCGTCGGCGCCTTCGCGGTAGGCGTAGTAGCTGCCCTTCAGGCCGGTGAGGGTCGGGGCGTCGTCACGGGCGTCGGGCGCATCGTTCACCGGGGTGACGCTGATGGTCACGCTGCCGTTCACGGTGGCGGTGCCGTCATTGACGCTGTAGGTGAAGTTGCCCACTGGGTCGCCGGCCTTGTAGTCGGCAGGGGCGTTGTACTTCAGGCCTTGGAGCTGGGCGCTGGTGAGGGTCTGGCCGTTGCTGACCAGGGAGCCGTCGGCGAGGGTGACCTGGCCGACCACCGGCAGGCCGGTGACCTTGATGGTGAGCACGTCGCCGTCGGCATCGGTGGGGGCCTTGAGACCCAGCGGGGTGCCGACGCTTTCCTCGGCCACGGTGAGGGGCTTGCTGTCCACCACCGGCAGGTCGTTCACCGGGGTGACGCTGATGGCGACGCTGCCGTTCACAGTGGCGGTGCCGTCATTGACGCTGTAGGTGAAGCTGCCCACCGGGTCGCCGGCCTTGTAGTCGGCGGGGGCGTTGTACTTCAGGCCTTGCAGTTGGGCGCTGGTGAGGGTCTGGCCGTTGCTGACCAGGGAGCCGTCGGCGAGGGTGACCTGGCCGACCACCGGCAGGCCGGTGACCTTGATGGTGAGCACGTCGCCGTCGGCATCGGTGGGCGCCTTGAGGCCGAGCGGGGTGCCGACGCTTTCCTCGGCCACGGTGAGGGGTTTGCTGTCCACCACCGGCAGGTCGTTCACCGGGGTGACGCTGACCGCCACGCTGCCGACCACGGTGGTGGTGCCGTCGTTGACGCTGTAGGTGAAGTTGCCCACCGGGTCGCCGGCCTTGTAGTCGGCGGGGGCGTTGTACTTCAGACCCTGCAGCTGGGCGCTGGTGAGGGTCTGGCCATTGCTGACGGTGGTGCCGTCGGCCAGGGTCACGCGGCCGACCACGGGCAGGCCGGTGACGGTGATGGTGAGCGCATCGCCGTCCACATCGGTGGGCGCCTTGAGGCCCAGCGGGGTGCCGACGCTTTCCTCGGCCACGGTGATGGCGTTGCTGTCCACCACGGGGGCGTCGTTGCGGCCTTCGATGGTGACGCTGGCGCTGGTCTTGACCAGGCCGCCGTGGCCGTCGCTGACCTCGTATTCGTAGTTCAGGACCAGGTTCTGGCCCTTGGCCAGGTAGTTGTAGGCGGACGGGTCCACCTTGAGGCTGTTGCTGGCGGCGTCGAAGGTCACGCCGGCGGCGTTGCCGGTGCCGATCTGCTTCAGGTTGATGACGCTGAGCACGTCCTTGGCGTCGACGTCGCTGGCGTTCTGCAGCAGGTTGATGCTGTAGGGCTGGGCATCTTCGTTGGTCACCGAGGTGATGGCGCCGCTGACCACCGGGGCGTCGTTGCTGCCGGTGACGGTGATGGTGACGTCGCGGCTGGCGCTGGCGTTGCTGCCGTCGGTGACGGTGACGCGGTAGACCAGGGTCAGGGTCTCGCCGGCAGCCAGGTAGTCCAGGGAGCCGGCCGGCACGCTGTAGGTCCAGTGCACGGAGCCCTGGCCGTCGCCGGTGGCGGAATCGCTGAGGGTGGCGGCGAGGTTGCCCAGGGCGGCCACGGCCTGGCCGTTGCCGTCGGTGGCGCTGACCAGCTGGGTGCTGACGCTGTGGCTGTCGTTGAGGTCGGCGTCTTCGAAGCCGATGTCGCCGGTGGCGCTGAGGTTGCCGGCGTTCTCGCCGGGCACGCCGTCGGCGCGTTCGGTGACGCTGCCGGTCTGCACGGTGGTTTCCAGCACCGGCGCGTCGTTGCGGCCTTCGATGGTCAGGGTGGCGGTGGTGGGGGTGACGCCGCCGTTGCCGTCGACCACGTCGTAGCTGTAGGTGAGCACCAGCTTCTCGCCGGCGGCCAGGTAGTTGTAGGCGTTGGGGTTGACCTGCAGGGTGTTGCCCGAGACGGTCACGCCGGCAGTGTCGCCGCTGCCGACCAGCTTGACGTTGGCCACCGAGAGCACGTCGCTGCGGTCCACATCGCTGGCGTTCTGCAGCAGGTCGACCTGCTGGGCGCCGGCGTCTTCGTTCGTGGTGGTGGCGATGGCCGCGCTGACCACGGGGGCATCGTTGACGCCGTCGATCACCACGGTGGCCTGGGTGGTGACCAGGCCGCCATGGCCGTCGCTGACCTCGTATTCGTAGGTGAGGGTGACCTTCTCGCCCTTGGCCAGGTAGTTGTAGGCGCTGGGGTCGAGCACCAGGGTGTTGCCGCTGACGGTCACGCCGGAGGCATCGTTGCCGCTGGTTTCGCGCAGGTTGACGACGTTGAGCACGTCGTTGGCATCGGTGTCGCTGGCCTTGGCCAGCAGGTCGATGACCTGGCCGGCGGCGTCTTCGTTGGTGCCGACGCTGATGGCACCGGTGACCACCGGGACGTCGTTGACGCCGGTGATGGTCAGGGTCAGCACGCTGTCGCTGCTGAGCTGGCCGTCGGTGGCGGTGAACGGGACCTGGATGACCAGCTTCTCGCCAGCGGCCAGGGACTGGTAGGCCGCGTTGCTCGGGTCCAGGGTCCAGGTGCCGTCGGGGTTGAGGCTGAGGCCGGCCGGGGCGTTGCCCTTGAGGCTGAAGGTCAGTTTGTCGCCGTCGACGTCGGTGGCGGCGAGCTGGCCGCCCACGGTCGGGCCGTCTTCGGTGGCGCTGGCGCTGGTGGGGCTGGCCACGGGCGCATCGTTCACCGGGGAGACGTTGATGGTGGCGGTGGCGTTGGTGGAGGTGGCGCCGTTGTTGTCCACGGCCTGGTACTGGAAGGTGGTGGTGCCGTTCCAGTCGCTGTCCGGGACGAAATAGACCGGGCCGGTGACGCTGTCGCCGGCTTTCAGCGGGGTGCCGCCGTTGGCCGAGGCGTAGAGCTGGCCGTGCTGGGGCAGGCCGGTGATGACGAAGCCGGTGACGGTGCCATCGACGTCGCTGCCGGCCAGGTCGACCTGAATGCGTGCGGGCTGGTCTTCGCTGCCGCTGGCGGACACGGCGCTGGCCACCGGGGCGTCGTTGGTACCGGTGACGGTGATTTCCAGGTTGGCGGTGTTGCTGGCACCGAATTCGTCGGTGACGGTGACCGGCACCTTGATCACCAGCTGCTCGCCGGCCTTGAGGCTGTCGTAGGCGCTGTGGCTGCTGTCGAAGCTCCAGCTGCCGTTGCTGTTGAGGGTCAGGCCGTCGACGGTGGCGGGGGTGGTGAAGGTCAGTTGGGCAACGTTGTCGACGTCGGTGGCGACCATCTGGCCGGTGATGACGCCATCGCCTTCATTGGCTGCGGCGGTGGCGGCATCGATCTTCGGCGCATCGTTGGTGCCGGTGACGGTGATGGTCAGGGTGCTCTTCGCACTCAGGCTGCCGTCGCTGACGCTGTAGGGAATGGTCAGGGTCAGGACCTGGCCCTTGGCCAGGCTCTGGTAGCCGGCGGCGCTGGGGTCGAGGGTCCAGGTGCCGTTGGGGTTGAGCTGGAAGCCGTCCGGGGCGGGGCCACTGAGGGTGTAGGTCAGTGTGTCGCCGTCGACGTCGCTGCCATCCAGCTGGCCGCTGATGGGGGCGGCGTCTTCTTCGGTGGCGGCGTCGGTGGCGCCGGCCACGGGGGCATCGTTCACCGGGTTGATGGTCAGGCCGATGCTGTCGTTGTCGGTGAGCTGGCCATCGCTGGTGCGGACGTTGAGGGTGTCCTGGCCGTTGTAGTCGGCGGACGGAACGTACTTAAGGCCCTGCAGGGCGGCGTTGATGGCCTGGGCGCTGCCGGAGAGCACCAGGGTGCCGGTGCCGTTGCCGCTGAAGGTCACGCCGTTGCCGAGGTTGCCCAGGGTCAGGGTGCCGTGGCCGACGCTGAGGGTGGTGGTGAGGGTATCGCCGTCCACGTCGGTGACGCTGATGGCGTTGCCGTTGGCGGTGCTGAAGGTCTGGCTGCCGTCTTCGTCGAGGGTCTGGGCGCCGGGGACGCTGTTGACCGGGGCGTCGTTGATCGGGTTGATCACCAGTTGCAGCGTGCCGGTGGTGCTCAGGGAGCCGTCGCTGAGGGTGTAGGTGACGGCCGGTACCACGCCGCTGTAGTCGGCGTTGGGAGTGAAGGAGAACTCGCCGTTGGCCAGCAGGGTCAGTTTGCCCACCGACAGGTAGGCGGTGTCGCCGGCCTGGTAGTTCTGCCCGGCGATGCTGAAGCCGGTGACGCTCAGGCTGGTGCTGTCGACGTCGCTGTCGTTGGTCAGCACGTTGCCGGTGGCGACGCTGTCCTCGTCCAGGGTGACGGTGTCGTCCACGGCCACCGGGGCATCGTTGGTGCCGTTGATGGTGACGGTGACGCTGGTCTTGGTGCCGTCGGCGCTGGTGACCTGGAAGGTGTCCACCAGTTTCTGGCCGACGTTCAGCTCGTTGTAGGCGGAGTTGGCGACGTAGCTCCAGTTGCCGGCGGCGTCGATGCTGAAGGTGCCGTAGGTACCGGCGGTGCCGGTCTGGGCAACGAAGGTGGCCGGGCTGTCGACATCGGTGATGGTCAGGGTGCCGCCTGCGGTGAGGGCGCTGTCGGTTTCGTCCAACTGCACGTCGGCGCTGCTCAGCACGGCGGCGTCGTTGGTGCCGTTGATGGTGACGGTGACGCTGGTCTTGGTGCCGTCGGCGCTGGTGACCTGGAAGGTGTCCACCAGCTTCTGGCCGACGTTCAGCTCGTTGTAGGCGGCATTGGCGACGTAGGTCCAGTTGCCGGCGGCATCGATGCTGAAGGTGCCGTAGTTGCCGGCGGTGCCGGTCTGGGCGACGAAGGTGGCCGGGCTGTCGATGTCGGTGATGCTGAGGGTGCCGCCGGTGGTGAGGGCGCTGTCGGTCTCGTCCAGCTGCACGTCGGCGCTGCCGAGCACGGCGGCGTCGTTCACGCCGGTGACGGTGATGGTCAGGGTGCTGGTGCTCTTGGCGCCGAACTGGTCGGTCACTTCATAGGGCACGGTGAGGGTCAGCTTCTGGCCTTCGGCGAGGGACTGGTAGGCGGCGTTGCCGGCGTCCAGGGTCCAGGCGCCGGTCTGCGGGTTGAGGCTGAAGCCGGCGGGGGCCTTGTCGGTGAGGCTGTAGCTGAGCACCGCGCCCTTGTCGGCGTCGCTGGCCTGCAGGGTGCCGCTGACGGTCTGGTCTTCGGTGACGTCGGCGCTGCTGGCGGTGGCGATCGGCGCGTCGTTGGCGCCGTTGAAATTGATGGTGATGACACGGGTGTCGCTGGCGCCGGACGGGTCGCGCACGGTGACGACGAAGCTGTCGCTGGCCTTCTCGCCGTCCTGCAGGCCGTTCACGGCCTTGGCGTCCACGACGTAGATGTAGGTGCCGTCGGCATTGACGGTCAGTTCGCCGTAGGCGCCCTTGCCGCTGCCGCTCCAGGTCAGCTGGGTGTCGTCCACGTCGGTGGCGGTCAGCTGGCCCTTGATGTCGGCGAAGGTGTCGAGGCCGGCGGTGTCGTTGACGTCGGCGGTGTAGGTGCCGCTGGCCACCGGTGCGTCGTTGACCGGGGTGATGCCCAGGTTGACGGTCAGCGGGGTGGAGGCGCCGCGGCCGTCGGTGGCGGTCACGACGAAGCTGTCGGCGCCGTTGTAGTCCTGGGCCGGGGTGTAGGTCCAGGTGCCGTTGGGGTTGAACACCAGGGTGCCGTTGGCCGGGCCCTGGGTGACGCTGAAGGTGATCAGGTCGCCGTTGGCATCGCGGGCGGTGAAGGTGCCGCTGATCGGGGTGTCTTCCGGCGTGCTCAGGCTGAAGGTGGTGATGGGGCCGCCATCGGCGCCGGTGAACTGCGGGGCGATGTTGGGCAGGGCGCCCTGGGTCTCGGTGGTGCCGGAGGCGCCGTTGGCCAGGCCCTGGGTGGCGAAACCGATCTGTGCTTCAACGACGCCGCCGGTAGGGTCTAGCAGGACGAAGCTGCGGCCACCGCCGGCTTCACCGCCGCTGGTGGAGCCGCCGGCGCTGGTGGCGCCGGCAGCGGTGGCTTCGAAGGCCTGGGTCGGGTCGACACCGGCGGCGATGGCCTGTTGCAGCTCTTCGGCGCTGGGTGCGGTCTGGGCGGCGCCGTCATCGGAGGCCTGGGGGGCGAATTCATTGCTGGCCCAGCGGGTGTCGCGGCCCAGGTCGATCAGGCGGCCATCGGGCAGCTCGATGGTGACCATGCTGGCCGCGCCAGTGACGATCTCGTCACCCTGGAAGATCCGATCCCCCTCGAAGAGCTGACGCTGCACACCCTCGGCGGAGAGTGCAACGACCTGGCCGATGACGCTTTTCACTACGGCTACGACAGTGCTCATGGGGGTGAATCTCCTGGTTTGGCTTCAGCTTGCGGCGCCGAGTCGTTCCAGAGGTGGATCGGCGCTGCATTCCTTCATTGATTCGGTGGTGTTGAAAAGCTGGCGTCAGTAATTTGGCTTATTCAGATTCGCTATTGGGTATATGCCAAAGTATTGACCAATTGCCTGCCATCCTAAACAATTGCCTACGTAATGTCACTTTGATATTCGCAGCTATTTAAGATAGTTCTGACAGAAGGATCAGGACTGACTTGGGTCACGGATTTCTGCTCGCTGTTTGAGCAAGGTTGACGCCAATTCCCTGACGGAATCTTGCCCGGACAGAAACCCACCGAATTTCCATGAAAGGATGCCTTTCCATGCGTCTGCGCTTTGTTACCGCCTTGCCCTTTGCCCTTGTCGCCAGCTTTCCCCTGCACGCGCAGACCCTGCAGGAGGCCATGCAGCGTGCGATCGAGTACCACCCGGAAGTCCAGGCCGGGGTGAATGCCCGCCTGTCGGCTGACTATCAGTTGAAGGCTGCGAAGGGCGGCTACCTGCCGCGTGTGGACGTGGTGGCCGGCTATGGCCGCGAAGGCAGCGACAACACCACCACCCGTGGCCAGGGTGACCACTGGCGGACCATGACTCGTGGCGAGTCGGCCCTGACCCTGCAGCAGATGGTGTTCGACGGCTTCGCCACCTCCAGCGAAGTGGCGCGCCAGCAGGCCACCGTGAATTCCCGTGCCTACTCGCTGCTGGGCACCTCCGAGCGCACCGCGCTGGACGTGGCGCAGGTGTACATCGAGGTGATCAAGCGCCAGGAGATGGTTCGCCTGGCCGAGGAGAACCTGAAGAGCCACCAGCGCATCTATGACCAGATCACCCTGCGCAGCACCCGTGGGGTAGGGCGCCTGGCCGACCAGGACCAGGCCGAGGCGCGCCTGGCCCAGGCCCGCAACAACCTGATCACCGAGCAGACCAACCTGGCCGATGCCCGCACCAACTACTTCAGCGTGGTGGGCACCGACCCGCTCGAACTGACCGAGCCGTCCGGCCTGCCGGGCCAGCTGCCCGCCGACCTGGCCGAGGCCCGTCGCGCCCTGCTGGAAAACAGCCCGATCCTGCGTTCGGCCGAGTCCGACGTGGCCGCTGCGGAGAAGCAGTACGACGCCGCCAAGTCCACCTTCTACCCGCGCTTCGATGCCGAGCTGCGCCGTGGCGCCGACAACGACCTGGACGGCCAGAACGGCCACGTCAACGAATGGCAGGCCATGCTGCGCATGCGCTACAACCTGTTCGCCGGCGGCAGCAACAAGGCCGACCTGGAGTCCAAGTCCTACCAGGTGAACCAGGCCCTGGACATCCGCAACAACGCCCTGCGCGTGCTCAACGAAGACCTGGGCCTGTCCTGGAACGCCCTGGCCAACGCCCGCGAGCAGATGCCCATCGCCCAGCAGTACGTGGACTACAGCAGCCGCGTGCGCGAGTCCTACCAGAAGCAGTTCAGCATCGGCGAACGCACCCTGCTGGACCTGCTGGACAGCGAGAACGAGCTGTTCACCGCGTCCCGTCGCCTGGCTGAAATTCGCTACCTGGAGCTGTTTACTCAGTACCGGATCAAAGCCACCATGGGCGAGCTGCTCAAGAGCCAGGGTGTCGTCGCACCGATGGCGAGCGTCGTTCAGAGCGAGCTGAAGCCCGAAGTGAACCTGCCGGGCCTCAACTGAGCAGCGCCCAACCCCCGTACCGTTGAAAAGAGTGTTCCAGCGTGGATCAAGAAGCCAGTCGATTGCCCTTCACCAACGATCCACGCGGACAGCTCGATGACCCCCTGCTCGACAGCCTCCTCAGCCTCTGCCTGCAGCACCAGCGCCCGGCCAGCCGGGCCATGCTCACGGCGGGGCTGCCGCTGCCCGGCCAGCGCCTGACCCCCGAGCTGCTGCCCCGTGCGGCCGCCCGGGCCGGCCTGCAGGGGCGCCTGCTGCAGCGCAAGCTGGAGCAGATCCCGACCATTGCGTTGCCGGCCATGCTGATCCTCAAGGAGGGTCGCTGCGCCGTGCTGCTGGGCTGGGAAGCCAACGGCGATGCACGCCTGCTGCTGAGCGAGAGCGACGGCGGCGAGGTGCGCGCCCCCCGTGAGGCCCTGGCCGAGGACTACGCCGGCCAGGCCTTCTTCGCCCAGCCGCGGCACAAGTTCGACCTCAACCACGGCACGCTGATTCCCCGGGTCAAGCACTGGTTCCGCGACACCCTCAAGCGTTCCCGCTGGCTCTACGTCGACGCGGTGGCGGCCAGCCTGCTGATCAACCTGATCGGCCTCGGCGCGCCGCTGTTCGTCATGAACGTGTACGACCGCGTGGTGCCCAACCAGGCCGCCGCCACCCTGTGGGTGCTGGCCGTGGGCATTTCCGGCGCCTACGTCTTCGACCTGCTGCTCAAGACCATGCGCGGCCTGTGCCTGGACCTGGCGGGCAAGAAGACCGACATGATCATTTCCGCCACGCTGTTCGAGCGCATCGTCGGCATGGCCATGAAGCACCGGCCCGCGCGGGTCGGCAGCTTTGCCCAGAACATCCACGAGTTCCAGACGCTGCGGGACTTCCTCGCCTCGCTGACCATGACCAGCGTCATCGACCTGCCGTTCACGCTGCTGATCCTGCTGGTGATCGGCATCCTCGGCGGGCACCTGGTGTGGGTGCCACTGGTGGCCTTCGTGCTCGCCGGTACCCTCGGCTGGCTGCTGCAGAAACCCCTGGTGGAGACCATGGACCGCACCATGGCGCTCTCCGCCGAGCGCCAGTCCAGCCTGATCGAGACCCTGGCCGGCCTCGACGCGGTGAAGGTCAACAACGCCGAGAGCGAGCGCCAGTACCTCTGGGAGCAGACCATCGGCACCCTGGGCCGCCTCGAACTGCGGGTGAAGATGCTCTCCAGCCTCTCGCTCAACCTGACCCTGCTGATCCAGCAGCTGGCCGGCGTGGTGATGATCGTCGCCGGGGTCTACATGATCATCGCCGGCGACCTCAGCATGGGCGGGCTGATCGCCTGCTACATGCTCAACGGCCGCGCCCTGGGCCCGATGACCCAGCTCTCCGGCCTGATCACCCGCTACCAGCAGGCGCGCCTGACCATGTTCTCGGTCAACCAGATGATGGCGCTGCCCCAGGAACGCCACGAAGACGAGCGGCCGCTGACCCGCCAGGGTCTGCAGGGCGCCATCGAGTTCCGCCAGGTGTCCTTCACCTACCCGAACCAGCAGAACCCGGCGCTGAACACCATCAACCTGATCATCCGCCCTGGCGAGAAGGTCGGCATCGTCGGCCGCAGCGGCTCGGGCAAGAGCTCCCTGGCCAAGCTGATCGTCGGACTCTACCAGGCCGATTCCGGCAGCCTGCTGGTGGACGGCGTGGACGTGCGCCAGCTGGACGTCAGCGACCTGCGCCACAACATCGGCTACGTGCCCCAGGACATCCAGCTGCTGGCCGGCACCCTGCGTGACAACCTGGTGTCCGGCGCCCGCTACGTCGAGGACGAGCTGGTGCTGCAGGCCGCCGAGTTGTCCGGCGTGCACGAATTCGCCCGGCTGCACCCCCAGGGCTACGAGCTGCAGGTGGGCGAGCGTGGCCAGAACCTCTCCGGCGGCCAGCGGCAGAACGTCGCCCTGGCCCGCGCGCTGCTGCTGGATCCACCGATCCTGCTGCTCGACGAGCCCACCAGTTCCATGGACAACACCGGCGAAGAACGCCTGAAACAGCGCCTGGCGGCTGTGGTCGCCAACAAGACCGTGTTGCTGGTCACCCACCGCGCCTCCATGCTGTCCCTGGTGGACCGCCTGGTGATCGTGGACAAGGGGCAGATCATCGCCGACGGTCCGAAGGAAGCCGTGATGGAAGCGCTGAAGAAGGGGCAGATCAGTGTCGCGTAAGTCGATGGGCGAAGGCCTGATGAGCTACTTCAAGGGCCAGGAGAGCCTGGCCGACCAACCCTTGCCGGAGGTCAGCAAGGCCCTGGTGGAGGACGCGCCCCGGGTGGTGCGCCTGACCATCTGGACGCTGATCGGCTTCACCCTGTTCCTCGGGCTCTGGGCGCATTTCGCCGAGATCGACGAGGTGACCCGGGGCGAAGGCAAGGCGATTCCGTCGTCCAAGCTGCAGAAGATCTCCAACCTCGAGGGCGGCATCATCTCCGAGCTGTTCGTCCACGAAGGCCAGGTGGTGGAGGCAGGTGACCCGCTGCTGCGCCTGGATGCCACGCGCTTCCAGTCCAACGTTGGCGAGACCGAGGCCGACCGCGTGGCCATGGCCCTGCGCGTCGAGCGCCTGAGCGCCGAGGTGGAGGGTCGCGAGCTGGTCATCCCCGATGAGCTGCGGCAGAAGGCCCCCGGCCAGGCCGAGAGCGAAGAGGCGCTGTTCCGCAGCCGCCAGCAGCAACTCAGGGACGAAGTGGCCGGGCTGGAGCAGCAGCTGGTGCAGAAGCAGCAGGAGCAGCGCGAATTCGTTTCCAAGCAGGGCCAGTACCGCAACAGCCTGGAGCTGCTGCGCCAGGAGATCGCCATCTCCGAGCCGCTGGTGGCGGAAGGGGCCATCTCCAAGGTGGAGGTGCTGCGCCTGAAGCGTTCCGAAGTGGAGGTGCGTGGCCAGTTGGAGGCCACCAACCTGGCCATTCCCCGGGCCGAGTCGGCCATCAAGGAGGTGGAGCAGAAGGTCGCCGAGACCCGCTCGCGCTTCCGCAGCGAGGCGCTCACCCAGCTCAACGAGGCGCGCACCGACCTGAACAAGGCCGAGGCCACCGGCAAGGCGCTGGAGGACCGGGTCAACCGCACCCTGGTTACCTCGCCGGTGCGGGGCATCGTCAAGCAGCTGCTGGTGAACACCATCGGCGGGGTGATCCAGCCGGGCAGCGACCTGGTGGAGATCGTCCCGCTGGACGACACCCTGCTGGTGGAGGCGCGCATCCGGCCCCAGGACATCGCCTTCCTCCACCCCGGACAGAAGGCCATGGTGAAGTTCACCGCCTACGACTACACCATCTATGGCGGGCTGCAGGCCGACCTGGAGCAGATCGGCGCGGACACCATCACCGACGAGGACGGCAACAGCTTCTACCTGATCAAGCTGCGCACCCGTAAGAGCCACCTGGGCAGCGACGAGAAGCCGTTGCTGATCATCCCCGGCATGGTGGCCTCGGTGGACATCATGACCGGCAAGAAGAGCATCCTCAGCTACCTGCTCAAGCCGATCATCCGTGCCCGCGCCGAGGCATTGCGCGAGCGCTGATTCACAGCTCGGGCAGGCGAGGGTGGACAGCCTGCCGTTCGTCACCTAGGGTCTGCGCGGCTTGCGGCTGCGCAGGCCGAGAAACCCAGGTTCCACCGCGTACGCAGGAGCGCCCATGGACGAATTCATGCAGGCCGCCATCGACGAAGCCCGCCAGGGGCTCGCCGAAGGGGGCATCCCGATCGGTTCGGTGATCGTGCACCGGGGCCGCATCATCGGCCGTGGTCACAACCGTCGCGTGCAAGAGGGCAGCGCCATCCGCCACGGCGAGATGGACGCCTTCGAGAACGCCGGCCGGCAGAGCGCCAGCGTCTACCGCGAGTGCGTGCTGTACACCACGCTGTCACCCTGTTCCATGTGCAGCGGCGCCATCCTGCTCTACGGCATTCCCAAGGTGATCGTCGGCGAAAACCACACCTTCCTCGGCGAAGAGGCGCTGCTGCGCTCACGCGGGGTCGAGGTCGAGGTGCTGCAGGACGCCACCTGCATCCGGTTGATGGAAGACTTCATCGCCGCCCGCCCCGAACTCTGGAACGAGGACATCGGCGAATAGGCGAGCGGATCGCCTGCACGCGCGTTCACGGACGACCCCATGCACAACCCACCACCCGCCTTCGGGGCGGCTGCCCCTGAGCCCTTCCTGCGCCGCAACCGGCCGGCGTTGCGCCGTGCCTGCTATGTCTTCGGGGTGCTGGCGGCCCTGCCGTTCGCCCTGCTGTGCCTGCTGATACCGGGCGGGTCGGGCGTCGGGCTGCTGCTGACCACCGGCGCCTGGCTGGGCATGGCCGGCCTGGTGTGGACGCTGTTCATCGAGCCCGAGGAGGCGGGCGGGCTGGCCAACCTCTTCGCCTTCTGCCTGCTGCTGGCCGGTGAGCTGGCCTTCCTGCCGCTCTCCATTGGCCTCCTCGCCGGTGTCATGCCGGCCGGGCTGTCGGCCTTGCTCGTCTGGCCGCCCCTGGTGGGGCTGCACTACATGGTGCGCATCCTGCTGGCCATGCGCGAGAGCGGCGACGTGTTCGCCCTGCGCCTGCTGGCGGGCCTGGGTGTGGTCATCGCCGTCGGTGGGCCGTTGTACTGGGTGACCCGCGACCAGCCGGCTGCCCAGGTCATTTCCGCCACCCGCCCGGCGGCGGAGATCACCGTGCTGCGGGAGGGCCCGGCTCGCTTCGCCGAGGTCACGGTTGCCCCGTTGCTGGCCGCCGGGTATCGCAGCGTGCACGCGGACGGCCGCACCTACCAGGCCCTGCCACGGGGCGCGCGGCGCTCCGTGCCCTGGGCCGGCGAGCCCTCGCGCTATGTGGTCATCGAGCGCATCAGCCTCATTCCGGATTCCGAGCCTGCCGCCTGGCGCAGCGATGTGGAAGTGCTCGATCAGGCCGAGGACCTGCGCCTGGGCAATCGCCAGGCCTGGGTCGGCGACGGCCGGCCGGTGATCGGCCAGGCGCCCGACGGGTACCCCGAGTTGCGGGATGCGCCTGCCGCCGGCTTCCTGCAGAAGGTGCTGGTCCCGCCGCCGCGCATCAATCTCCCCTGGGGCTACCCGGAGACGCCGTTGAACCTGCATGAACTGCAGCCCGCCACCCTGGTGGACCCGGCCCTGTTCGCCGGGCGCCCGGCCGGCTGTGGTGCGGTCAGCGTGCGCCCCAGCCCCGCCGGCTACAACAACGAGCTGGCGGGCCAGGGCTGGTGGTACCAGCCCGACGCCGCCATACGCCAGGTGGCCTGCCTCGGTGACAGTTACCTGCTGCTCAGCGACTGGCACCTGGGGGGTATCTCCCTCGATCACGTCGACCGTTACGGCCAACTGCTGGGCCAGTACCGCCTGGACCTGAAGGCCACCGACGGCAGCCGCGAGGCCGGCCAGGTGGCGCTGCTCTCGGCGGACAGCCGAGGCGGGCGGCTCTACCTGCGCTTTGGCACGTTGAGCTGGGAGCACCTGAACGCGCGGGCCACCCGCTACGACCGTGAACTGGCCGTGGACTTCACCCTCGGCAGCCGGCCTCTCTACTAGCCATGGACAGCCTCCTGGGCGCGGTCGGCCGCCTGCTGGGCGAACTGCTGGTGGAGGTGCTGCTGCGCTGGGTGCTGTTCGGCGTCGGCCGCGTCGTCCTGCGCCTGGGCACCCTGGGGCGCTATCCCAGGGGCCACTGGCTGGACGATGGCTGGGAGAGCGCCATCACCTGCACGGTGGGACTGTTCGTGCTGCTGGGCGCCGTGGTGACCCTCGGCACGCTCATGCAGTGACCGCTTCCGGCTCCACCTGCGACAGCGGCTTCGCCACGCTCTCCAGCGGCTGCCGCTCGGCCGCCACGCCCCACAACGCCTGGATCACCCCGGCCGCCACCATCAGCCCGGCGCCGATCAGGTAGCCGATGAACACCTGGCTGCGCTCGGCGCTCTCGATCAACTGGCCGAACAGCAGCGGCCCGACGATGCCGCCCAGGCCGGTGCCGAAGGCGTAGAACACGGCGATGGCCAGGGCGCGAACCTCCAGCGGGAAGGTCTCGGCCACCGTCAGGTAGGCCGAGCTGGCGGCCGCCGAGGCGAAGAAGAAGATCACCATCCAGGCAATGGTCTGCTGGGTGGCGTCGAGCATCTGCTGCTGGAACAGGTAGCCGCTCAGGGTCAGCAGCACGCCGGAGAGGATGTAGGTGCTGCTGATCATCACCCGTCGCCCCACATGGTCGAACAGCCGGCCCAGCAGCAGCGGGCCGCAGAAGTTGCCGAGGGCGAAGGGCAGGATGTACCAGCCCACCTGGTCCCCTGGGACGTCGTAGAAGTCCGTCAGCACCAGGGCGTAGGTGAAGAAGATGGCGTTGTAGAAGAACGCCTGGCTGGTGAGCAGGCTGAGGCCCACCAGGGCGCGGCGGCGGTGGCGCACGAACAGGGTGTGCAGCACCTCCGGCAGGGGCGTGTGGTCCCGCCCGCGCAGGCGCATGCGCGGCAGGTGGTCGACGGAGGCGAGTGTGTGCCCCTCGCGGCGGAAGCGCGCCTCGATGGCGTCGATGATGGCCTTTGCTTCGTCCGGGCGGTTATGGATCATCAGCCAGCGCGGGCTTTCCGGCAGCCACAGGCGCATCAGCAGGATCACCAGCCCCAGCGCCGCGCCGATGCCGAAGCACAGGCGCCAGCCCATGTCGCCACCCACCACGTCCGGGTCCAGCAGCACCACCGAACCCACCGCGCCGAGGGCAGCGCCGATCCAGAAGGTGCCGTTGATGCCCAGGTCCACCCAGCCACGGAAGCGGGCCGGGGTGAATTCCTGGATGGTGGAGTTGATGGCCGAGTACTCGCCGCCGATGCCGGCTCCGGTGAGGAAGCGGAACAGCAGGAAGCTCCAGAGGTTCCAGGCGAAGGCGGTGGCGGCCGTGGCAGCGATGTACACCGCGAGGGTGATGAAGAACATCCGTCGGCGACCGATGCGGTCGGTCAGCCAGCCGAAGAACAGTGCCCCCAGCACCGCCCCGGCGATGTACATGCCGCCGGCCAGGCCCACGTCGGTGTTGCTCATGTGCAGGGCCGGGCTGTGCTTGAGGGCGGCGGCCACCGAGCCGGCGAGGGTGACCTCCAGGCCGTCCAGCAGCCAGGTGATGCCCAGCGCCATCACCAGCAGGGTATGGAAGCGCCCCCAGGGCAGGCGGTCGAGCCGCGCCGGCAGGTCGGTGTCGTAGTGGCGGGTTTCGTCGCCGGTGGCGTCCTGGCCTGGACGGGCGTGTGCGGTCAGCGAGGGGCTGTTCATCGCGGGCTCCTTGATCCATGGGGGCCGGCGCCGGGGCTGGCCATGATCTGGAGAGCGCGCGAGGGGGAGGGGAGTTCAGGTTGTCTGCCGGCCGGCACGGGGCTGACCGGCAAACGGGGCTGGCGGGTGGTGGTTCAGAGGTCGCTGAGGATCTTCATCTTCAGGCTCTGGTACTCCGCCTTCGAGAGCTTGCCCGACTCGAACTGCTGCTTGGCATCGGCCATGGCCTTGGCCAGCTTGTCGGCGCTGGCGAAGGCGGTTTGCGGGTTGACCAGCTTGGACAGTCCCTGGAGGGCGCCGATGTCGCCCGTCACTTCGGCGTTGAAGATCGGGATCGTGGTGCTGTCGCTGTCGCCGCTGTAGGAGACGCTGGAGCTCGACTGCGTGGTGCGCTTGCTGGCGCCCGGGGTGGCCGGGTCGAAGAGGGTGTCGAAGCGGGTGAAGCCGAGCCCGCGCTCTTCCATGCCGCGGATGCGGTTCCTCTCGCGCCACTCCTGTTCCTGCTGCTGGCAGTACACGTACAGGGCCCGCGCGCTGACCACTTCCAGGCCGCCGAGTGCCATTGCGCCAGGCTCCGGGCAACCCGGTGTGCGGTGCATCACGCTCACGGCCTTGACAGGCCGGGTGGCGTGGCGGTCCAATGCGCGCCTTTCCGATCCACCCCCTTCCCTCAAGTGGTGAAGCCAATGCCCCGCGCCAGCCAACTCGCCTGACACCGACGACGGTTCGACAAGCCTTGTTGCTGGCCGTGCATTCGCACGCTCACTGAATCCTGCTAGATCACGTCGTCGGTTTTCCCTGTTTCAAGAAGGAGAAGACCATGACGGACCACGTCCGCGTTTCGACGCTCAACCTCGAATTGTTCAAGTACCCGCGCACGCCTCACCTGGAGTCGTCGCGGCTGCAGCTCGGCGACAGCGATGCCGACCAGCTCGCCTACCGTGACCTGGCCGGCTGCCACCTGGTGGTGGAGGAAAAACTCGACGGCGCCAACGCCGCCATCAGCTTCTCGCCCGGCGGCGAGCTGTTGCTGCAATCCCGAGGGCATTACCTGATCGGCGGCAGCCGCGAGCGCCAGTTCGGCCAGTTCAAGCAATGGGCCTGTGCCCACGAAGCCTGGCTGCTGGAGCGCCTGGAAGACCGCTACGTGATGTTCGGCGAGGTGTGCAGCAAGCTGCATTCGGTGTTCTACGACCGGCTGCCGCACCTGTTCCTCGAGTTCGACATCTGGGACCGCACCGAGCAGGCCTTCCTGTCCACCCGTGCGCGGCATGGGCTGCTGGCCGGTGGCCCGGTGCTGTCGGTGCCGGTGCTCCACGAGGGCCCGCCGCCGCCCCGGCTGGCCGACCTGCTGCGGCTGGTCGGTCCCTCCCTGGCGCGTTCGCCCGACTGGCGCGCCAGCTTCGAGCGCACCGTACGGCGCGAAGGGCTGGACCTGGCCCGGGCGCTGGCCAATGGCGACCACTCCGAGCACATGGAGGGGCTGTACCTGAAGATCGAGGACGCTCGGCACACCCTGGGCCGCGCCAAGTGGGTCCGCCCGGATTTCGTCCAGGCGATCCTCGACAGCGGCCTGCACCATTCACGGCAGCCGTACATTCCCAACCTGCTGGCACCGGGCGTTGACCTCTACGCCCCGCAGCCGGTGGTGACCTGGGCCAGCCTGGCTGCCCAAGGAGACTGAAGACCATGGACATGGCAACCCTCAGGGCCCTGGTGCCCAACCCCGGCCAGGCAGCGGACTTCGCCGCCTGCCTGGCGGCCATCCCGTCCCTCGGGCGGCTGGCCGATACCCCGCAGGACCCGCTCTACCATGCCGAGGGCGACGTCTGGATCCACACCCGGATGGTGGTGGACGCGCTGCTGGCCCAGCCGGCCTATGCCGCTGCCGATGCGGACGCGCGCTTCGTGCTGTTCTTCGCCGCGCTGCTGCACGACATCGCCAAGCCCGATACCACGGTGATCGACGAAAGCACCGGCCGTATCGGCCAGCCGGGCCATTCGCGGCGCGGCGCCATCGATGCGCGCATCCTGCTGTGGCGCGCCGGCGTGCCGTTCGAGCTTCGCGAGCGCATCTGCCGGATCATCGCCGTGCACCAGCTGCCGTTCTTCGCCCTCAGCAGCGACCGCAGCGGGCGCCCGGTGGAATTCACCCTGCACCGCCTGTCCTGGGAGCTGCCGTTGTGGATGCTCTGCGCGGTGGCGCGGGCGGACATGCTGGGGCGTGGGTTCGACGGCAAGCAGGCGGTGCTGGACGAGATCGACCTGTTCGAGCAACTGGCGGAGGAGGAGGGCTGCCTGCACGCGCCCAAGGCCTTCGTCGACGAGCACACCCGGGTGCAGTACTTCCGCGGCGCGCGGGTGCTGCCGGACTACCCGCTGCACCGGGCCGTGGAGGGCTCCGAGGTGGTGGTGCTGGCCGGCCTGCCGGCCAGTGGCAAGAACACCTGGCAGGCACGCCACCGCCCCGACCTGCCGGCGGTGTCCTTCGACGACGCCCGCGAGGCACTGGGCCTGCGTCACGGCCAGAACGAAGGGGCCGCTGCGCACTACGCCATCGACCAGGCCCGGGGACTGCTGCGGGCGCGGCGGCCCTTCGTGTGGAATGCCACGCACCTGTCGGCACAGATGCGCAAGAAGACCCTGGACCTGCTCTACGCCTATGACGCGCGGGTGGAGCTGGTCTACCTGGAGCAGCCGGAGGCGGAGATCCTCCGGCGCAATCGCCAGCGCGACAGCAGCCTGCGCAACCAGGACATCGCGCGGATGCTGTTCAAGTGGGAGGTGCCGGTGCCCAGCGAGGCGAACCGGGTGGTCTATCAGGTGGTGTGAGGCTTCACCGATTCCAGTGCCGCCGCCAGGTGCGCCAGCATGGCCTCCCAGCCGGCGCGGGCGTTGTCGGCCTGTTCGCTCCAGCGGGCGTCCAGGTGATGGGTCAGCTGCAGCTCGCAGCCTTCGTCCAGGGCGCTGATGTCCACGTCGACGCGGTCGCGCTCGGCACTGTCCCGGCCGATGCCGAAGGTGAAGGACAGCCGCTGGGGGCGGACCAGTTCGAGGTATTCGCCGACGTGCTCGACCTTCTCGCCGTTACGCAGTTCCACCATCAGCAGGTGGCCACCGGGGCGGGGATCGAGGTCGACGACGCGCATCTCGCCACCGGGCGTGGCGAACAGGAAGCGGCAGGCCAGCGCCGGGTTCAGCCAGGCGCTGTAGACCGCGTCGGCCGATTGTGCAAAGCGTCGGTGAGTGTGGAGGGCGAGGGTCTGGGTGTCCTGCATGGCGGTCTCCTTGCGGTACGCGCGGTTCAGGTCAGGCTGTCGGGGTCGCCGCAGTACATCTGGATGCGCGAGCGCAGCCAGCGTTCCGCCGGGTCGTTGTCCTGGGCGCCGCGCCATGCCATGGATAGCTCGAAGGTGCGGTTGCCGTAGGGCGGGTCCTCCACCCGCAGGCCACCGGCGGCGGTGAGCACGGCTGCGGTGTAGTCCGGCACCACGGCGACCATGTCGGTCCCGGCCAGCAGGGCGCCCAGGCCGTTGAACTGCGGCACCGCCAGCACCACCCGGCGGCTGCGGCCGAGCTTGGCCAGCTCCTCGTCCACGAAGCCGCTGAGGTCACCGGCGTAGGACACCAGGGCGTGGGGGCGCGAGCAGTAGTCCTCCAGGCTCAGGGGGCCAGGGACCGAGTCGGCCCGCAGCAGCTTGGAGCGGGCGCGGCGGATGGTCTTGCGCTTGGCGTTGGCCGGCAGCTCGTCGGTGTAGCTGACGCCCACGGAGATTTCCCCCGAGGCCAGCAGGTTGGGCATCAGTAGGTAGTTGGTGCGGCGCACCACCAGCACCACGCCCGGGGCCTCGGCACGCAGGCGGCGGAGCAGGGCGGGGAGCAGGCCGAACTCCACGTCGTCCGACAGGCCGATGCGGAACACCGCGCTGCTGGTGGCCGGGTCGAAGTCGGCGGCGCGGCTGATGGCGGTGGAGATGGAGTCCAGCGCCGGGGTCAGCAGGGAGAAGATCTCCACCGCCCGCGCCGAGGGCTCCATGCTGCGCCCGGTGCGCACGAACAGCGGGTCGTCGAACAGTGACCGCAGGCGGGCCAGGGCCGCGCTGATGGCGGGCTGGCCAAGGAACAGCTTTTCCGCCGCGCGGGTCACGCTGCGCTCGTGCATGAGCGTCTCGAAGACGATCAGCAGGTTGAGGTCGACTTTGCGCAGGTCGTTCCTGTTCATGCATGGGCTTCCGGAAAAAGTGGGTGAAAAATGAGGCTCCGCGCAGGCGCCGTCAAGCGCCCGCATCATCACCGTTTATGACGACTATTGATCGCTACGGGTGGTTTTGTGGACAAAGCCCGGATAGAGTCCGTGGCCATGTAAAGAGTCACAGGCGAGGTGCGTGATGTCCCGCATGATCCGTTTCCATCAGTTCGGCGAGGCCGATGTGCTCAAGCTGGAAGAGCTCCCCACCCCGGTGCCCGGGCACGGCGAGGTTCTGGTGCGCACCCGTGCCATCGGCGTCAGCTGGAAAGACGTGCTTTGGCGTCAGAACCTGGCCTCCGAGTCGGCACGCCTGCCGTCGGGTGTCGGGTTCGAGATGGCCGGCGTGGTCGAGGCCGTGGGCGAGGGGGTCGATGACCTCGAGCCCGGTGTGGCCGTGGCCAGCTTTCCCGCCAGCACCCCCAACCGCTACCCCACCTGGGGCGACCAGGTGTTGCTGCCGCGCAGCGCCCTGACGCGCTACCCGGACGAGGTGCTCACTCCGGTCGAGGCAGCGGTGCACTACACCCCCTTGCTGATGGGCTACTTCGCCCTGATGGACCTGGCCCGGCTCAAACCCGGCCAGCGTGTGCTGGTCACCGAGGCCGGCCATTGCCTGGCGCCGCAGACCGTGCAGTTGGCCAAGGCGCTGGGCGCGGTGGTCATCGCCTCCACCAGCTACCCCGAGAGCCGCCCGTTCCTCAAGGAGCTGGGGGCCGACAAGATCATCGTTACCGAAGAGCAGGACCTGGTGCTGGAGGTCGAGCGCTTCACCGACGGCCAGGGCGTCGAGGTCATCCTCGACCAGTGCGCCGGCCCGCAGATGAAGCTGCTGGGGGATGTCGCCGCCCAGCGCGGCAAGCTGATCCTCTACGGCCTGAACGGTGGCAACGATGCGGCCTTCCCGGCCTGCGCGGCGTTCAAGAAGCACCTGCAGTTCTTCCGTCATTGCGTCATGGATTTCACCGGTGGCGATCCGGAGTCGGGCCTGGAGCGTGATGAGGCGGCCGTTCGCCGCGCTCTGGAGCACATCAACCAGCTCACCCGCGACCACCTGCTCAAGCCGAGCATCGACCGGGTCTTCGAATTCGAGGACTTCATCGAGGCCAGCCGCTACATGGAAACCTGCCCGCCCGGCGGACGGGTGGTGATGCGCGTCGCCGACTGACCTGTTCCCTGCGACCCCTTCAATCCGGCGCCCTGTGCGCCGGATTGCGTTGTGGGCGGCGGTGGTTTCAGCCAGGACTGCAGTCTGCCGTCCCACCTCCTTGCCCGGGTAGTCGATTCCTGCCGGATTCTTGCACGATCCTGCCTGTTTCTATTCGCGTGCGAGACGCCGGTTTTCGCCGCGGTTAGAGTCGGAAGCCTTGCCGGGAGAAGCCCCAACCATGAACTCATCCGTCTCCAACGCCGACCCTGTTTTCACCGCCCCCCTCGGAGCCCAGGACCGGTTCGCCAGGCTGATTGAACGATTCGCCAGGGAGGAGGGCGGCAGCGCCACCGCCATCCCCGGCCTCTGGCTGTTCCGCGCCAGCACGCCCAGCGAACCGCTGCATTGCCTCTACGAGCCCGCCCTGGGCGTGGTGGTCCAGGGCAGCAAGCAAGCCCAGCTCAACGGTGAGTGCTACCGCTACGGTCCGTCCCAGTACCTGATCGTCTCCCTCGACCTGCCGGTGATCGGCCAGGTGCTCGAAGCCACGCCCGAGGTGCCCTACCTCAGCATGCGCCTGGACCTGGAGCCCGCCGCCATCAGCGAGATGCTGCTGCAGATCGCCGAGCCGCCGCCGCTGTCGGCGTCCGCCCGGGGCATCTCGGTGTGCAGCCTGGACGGCGGCCTGCAGGACGCGCTGATCCGCCTGGTGGGTCTGCTGGATACCCCGGCCGACATCCCCGTGCTGGCGCCGCTGATCAAGCGCGAGATCCTCTACCGCCTGCTGATGGGCGAGCGCAGCGCGCAGTTGCGGCAGATCGCCTGCGCCGGCAGCCAGGCCCAGCGCATCGCCCGCGCGGTGGCGTGGTTAAAGACCCACTACCACCGGCCGCTGTCCATCGAAGCCCTGGCCAGCGAAGTGAACATGAGCAGCTCGGCGCTGCACCACCATTTCAAGGCGGTCACCGCCCTCAGCCCGCTGCAGTTCCAGAAGCAGCTGCGCCTGCAGGAGGCGCGGCGGCTGATGCTCAGCGAAGCCCTGGACGCCGCCACCGCCGGCGGCCGCGTCGGCTACGAGAGCCCCTCGCAGTTCAGCCGCGAATACAGCCGGCTGTTCGGCGCGCCGCCCCAGCGCGACATCGCCCGCCTGCGGCAGAGTGCCTGAACCGGCCGCCGCTTCGTCGCCCCGGCACCGGGGTCGGCGGCGGCCTTCTAGTCTGAAGAAAACCAGCCAGGCCGCGTGCGGCCGATGACGACCAACCCGATCCCGAAGAGGTGGGCCAACCGATGATTACCCTCAACCTGAATGGCCAGGACACCGCGCTCGACGTGGCGCCCGACATGCCCCTGCTGTGGGCCCTGCGAGACGTGGCCGGCATGACCGGTACCAAGTACGGCTGCGGCATGTCGCTGTGCGGCGCCTGCACCGTGCACGTCGACGGCCAGCCCACGCGCGCCTGCGTCACCCCCGTTTCCAGCGTGGTGGGGCGTAAGGTCACCACCATCGAAGCGGTGGCCGAGAACGATGTCGGCCGCGCCGTCCAGGCCGCCTGGCGCAAGCTCGACGTGGTGCAGTGCGGCTACTGCCAGTCCGGGCAGATCATGGCGGCCACCGCCCTGCTCAGTGGCAACCGCACGCCCACCGATGCCGACATCGACGCCGCCATGAGCGGCAACATCTGCCGCTGCGCCACCTACGTGCGCATCCGCGCGGCCATCCACGAAGCCGCCGGGCAGCTGGCATGAGGAGCGACGTCATGAGCACCTTCGAGCAGGACGCAGCGCCGGAGACCGGCATCTTCAACGTCAGCCGCCGCACCTTCCTGCGCGGCAGTGGCGGACTGGCCCTGGGGGTGCTGTTCTCGCCCCTGCTGGACGCCGCCGAACTGCTGGCCGGCAACGGCAGCTTCGAACCCAATGCCTTCGTGCGCATCGACCGCAGCGGCCAGGTAACGGTGATCGCCAAGCACGTGGAGATGGGGCAGGGCGCCTACACCGGCCTCGCCACCCTGGTGGCCGAAGAGCTGGAAGCGGACTGGAGCCGGGTCGTGGTGGAGGGCGCGCCCGCCGACGCCAAGCGCTACAACAACCTGGCGTTCGGGCCGTTCCAGGGCACCGGCGGCAGCAGCTCCATCGCCAATGCCTACGAGCAGATGCGCAAGGCCGGTGCCACCGCCCGCGCCATGCTGGTGGCCGCAGCCGCGCGGCAATGGCAGGTACCGGCTGATTCCCTGCGCGTCGAGCAGGGCGTCATCAGCCATGCCGCCAGCGGTCGCAAGGCCGGCTTCGGCGAACTGGCCGAGGCCGCGGCCCGTGAGAGCGTACCGGCCAGCGTCCCCCTCAAGGAGCCGAAGGACTTCCGCCTCATCGGCCAGGCCGTACCGCGCAAGGACAGCCCCGACAAGACCGACGGCCGCGCCGTGTTCACCCAGGACTTCAAGCTGCCCGGCATGCTGGTGGCCGTGGTGGCCTACCCGCCGCGCTTCGGTGCCGTGCCGGCCAAGGTCGACGCCACCCGCGCCAAGGCTGTGCCGGGCGTGGTGGAGGTGGTGGAGTTCCGCGACCTGCCCCACGGCCGTGCCGGCGTCGCCGTGCTGGCGCACAACACCTGGGCTGCCCGCAGCGGCCGGGATGCCCTGGCGGTGGAGTGGGACGAACAGCGTGCCTTCACCCTCGGCAGCGAGGAGATCTTCGCCCGCTACCGTGACGCCGCTGCCCAGCCGGGCACCGTCGCCACCCGCCAGGGGGACGTGGAGCCGGTCCTCGCCAAAGCCCACCAGCGCATCGAGGCAGAGTTCGAATTCCCCTACCTGGCCCACTCGGCCATGGAACCGATGAACTGCCTGGTGCGCCTCTCCGAAGGCGCCTGCGAACTGTGGAACGGCGAGCAGTGGCAGACCGGTGACCAGGCCTCGGTGGCGCGCTTGCTCGGCATCGCCCCGGAGAAGGTCACCATCACCCAGCTCTACGCCGGCGGCAGCTTCGGTCGCCGCGCCAACCCGGTGTCGGACTACCCGCTGGAAGCCGTGGCCATCGCCAAGGCCGCCTGGGACAAGGGCGTGAAGGCGCCGGTCAAGCTGGTATGGACCCGTGAGGACGACACCCGTGGCGGCTACTACCGCCCGGCCTACCTGCACCGCGCACGCCTTGCGCTGGATGCCGAAGGTCGGCTGACCGCCTGGCACCACCGCATCGTCGGGCAATCCATCATCAAGGGCACCGGCTTCGAAGCAGTGATGATCAAGGACGGCGTCGACCAGACCTCGGTGGAGGGCCTCTCCAACCTGTCCTACGCCGTCCCCAACCTGCAGGTGGAGCTGAGCACCCCCAGCGACATCGGCGTCCCCGTGCAGTGGTGGCGCTCGGTGGGCCACACCCACACCGGCTTCGCCGCCGAAGTGCTGGTGGACGAAGCCGCCACCACCGCCGGCAAGGACCCGTACGCCTTCCGCCACGGGCTGCTGGAGAAGCACCCGCGTCACCGAGGCGTGCTGGAACTGGTCGCCGACAAGGCTGGCTGGTCCCGGCCGCTCAAGCCGGGCGCGGAGGGCGAGAAGCGTGGCCGTGGCATTGCCGTGCATGAATCCTTCGGCAGCTACGTGGCCCAGGTGGCGGAGGTGACGGTCAAGGCTGATGGCAGCTTCCGGGTGGATCGGGTGGTCTGCGCGGTGGATTGCGGCCTGGCCATCAACCCGGACGTGATCAAGGCGCAGATGGAGGGCGGCATCGGCTTCGGCCTGGCGGCCGCCCTGCACGGCGCCATCACCCTGCGGGAAGGGCGCGTGGAGCAATCCAACTTCCACGACTACCAGGTGCTGCGGATGAACGAGATGCCGGTGGTGGAGGTGCACATCCTGCCCTCCGCCGAGAAGCCCACCGGCGTCGGCGAACCGGGCGTACCGCCCCTGGCACCGGCAGTGGCCAATGCGCTTTACGCCGCCACCGGCGTGCGCCTGCGCAAGCTGCCGTTCCCCACCCAGGTCAAGGCCTGACCGGCCGGCGAGGTGGCCCTATCAGGCCGCCTCGCCGCGAATCAGCTGGCGCAATGCGCGACGCTCCGCGATGGGCGTGCTCACCTGGAGCATCTCGAAGGTGCCGTCCTCACGGCACAGCGCCACCTCGGTCTCGAAGTGCAGGCGGAACTCATCCTGGGTCACATGGGTGACCAGGTAGCTGTTGTCGTTGCAGGCGTGGGGGAAGGACATGGCTCGATCCTCGTTTCAGCGGGGCAGGTGCCCGACCCGAGGCATGATGCCGCTGCGCTCCCGGGCGCAGAACTGAAAGGGGCTGATGGTCGCCATCAGCCCCATCGATGGACCCGGCGCTAGGCGCTCAGGCGCACGGCCAGCTCGTCCACCTTCACCGCCCAGTCCGCGTCCTGGCCGAGGGCGCTGCGCAGGAAATCCCGCTGGGCCTCGTTCCAGAACGGCGCTTCATGGATCTTCCGACCCTCCTCCAGACGATGGCCCGCGATGAAGGCCTCGATGGCCGGCCGGCTGGCGTCCAGCCCGAGCTGTTCGAACAGGGTGGCAAGGGTATGGGGCGTGGTGTCCATGGTGGTCTCCTGTTGGGTCTGCGGGGTTGGACTTGCGATCCGGCGCAACGGTTCATCGGGTGAGATAGCGACGTTGCAGCGGCAGATAGCTTCTGTGCGCTCCTGGGGGCAGAGCGCGTGTCTGAAAACCCCAAGAAATCCCGCGACCCGGTGCAGCTTTGGCTGTGTCTCGGATTCGGTGAGCGATTTTTCTCGGGTGGTTGTGTGAAATCTCCTGCGTCGGCTCTATAGTGCGCGCCCGAGGAGACACCACCATGAACACCCTGTTACTGCACTGCCGGCCCGGCTTCGAGGGCGAGGTCTGCGCCGAGATCACCGACCTGGCTGCGCGCCTGGAGGTGCCCGGCTATGCCAAGGGCAAGGCCGGCAGCGCCCATGCCGAATTCATCTGCCAGGAGCCCGGCGGTGCCGAGCGCTTGATGCTGGGGCAGCGTTTCGCCCGGTTGATCTTCCCGCGCCAGTGGGCCCGGGGTGAGTTCCTCGCGCTGCCGGAGACCGATCGCATCAGCGTGCTGCTGGAGCACCTGGGTGCCTACCCGGTGTGCGGCAGCCTCTGGCTGGAGGTGCTGGACACCAATGAAGGCAAGGAGCTGTCGAACTTCTGCAAGAAGTTCGAGGGCCCGCTGCGCAAGGCGCTGGAGAAGGCCGGGCGCCTGCGGGACGACCCGCGCCTGCCGCGCTTGTTGCTGACGTTCCGCAGTGGCCGCGAGGTCTTCGTCGGGCTGGCCGAGCCCGACAACTCGGCCCTCTGGCCCATGGGCATCCCGCGCCTGAAGTTCCCCCGCGAGGCGCCCAGCCGCTCGACCCTGAAGCTGGAAGAGGCCTGGCACACCTTCATCCCCCGCGAGCAGTGGGAGACGCGCCTGTCCGGCGACATGACCGGGGTCGACCTGGGGGCTTCGCCCGGCGGCTGGACCTACCAGCTGGTGCGGCGCGGCATGCTGGTCACCGCCATCGACAACGGCCCGATGGCCCAGAGCCTGATGGACACCGGCCTGGTGCAGCACCTGCGGGCCGATGGCTTCACCTACAAGCCGAAGCAGCCGGTGGACTGGATGGTCTGCGACATCGTCGAGAAGCCGGCGCGCAACGCGGCGCTGCTGGAGACCTGGATCGGCGAGGGCCTGTGCCGCGAGGCGGTGGTCAACCTCAAGCTGCCGATGAAGCAGCGCTATGCGGAAGTGCAGCGCCTGCTGCAACGCCTTGAAGAAAGCTTCAAGGCGCGCCGCATCAAGGTGGCGATGGCCTGCAAGCAGCTCTACCACGACCGCGAGGAAGTCACCTGCCACCTGCGGCGCCTCGGCTGAGGCTGCCGCTCAGTGGGGCAGGGGCTGCAGCTCCGGCAGTTCCACTTCACCGGCCAGGCTCACCTGGCCCGGCCACCAGGACCCGTTGAACAGGTACTGCCCGCTGAAGCCGCTGAAGCGCAGGCCGAGGCGGTCACCCGGTTGCAGCCGGGTGCTCACCGAAGGCAGGCGCACGTCGGCCCGCGCGGCCAGCGGGGTGACCTGCTCGTTCAGCACCTCCACATCCCCGTTGGCCCGGCGAACGGCGAGGGCGGCGAACACTTCGTGATCGTCCTGCCGGGGGCGCAGGTGCAACAGGGTCGGCCCCACGAGGGCAGCCGGCTGTTCGATCCGCTTGAGCTCGACGAAGGCCGCCGGCTGCAGCCAGCCGCTGGTGGCGGGGCGCAGGCGGGTTTCCGGCAGGGGCAGCGGGCTGTCCTGGCGCGGTGCTTCGTGCAGGGCCAGGCCCTCGTCGGTGGACAGGCTCAGGCACAGGCGCGGGATGCTGTCCGCCGCGCCGTGACGGCCGCGCAGGCGATCTTCGTACCAGTTCACCACTGCGGTTTCGAGGTTGAGGGCCTGGCCGTCGCAGTGCAGCACCGGTTCGTTGTTGAAGGGCGGCAGGCCGCTCCAGCGCTGCAGCGGTGGCGGCAGGATGTGCCCGCCCTGGATGCCCAGCAGGCGCACGTCGGCGCTGCCCTGGCGCAGGCAGTCGCGGATCGCCAGGCCCTGGTCGAGGGGGAAGAGGGTGTCGCGCAGGCCCTGGATCAGCAGGGCGTCGGCTCGCGGGCGGCGGCCTTGCTCGCAGTAGGCCGCCAGGCTGTGGGCGTGGAGTTCGTCGCGCACCGGCTCGGTCAGCTCGCCGCCGGCACTGCGCAGGTAGGGCGCCTGGATGAATTTGCCGAGGTCGTAGCCGGTGGCCAGGCCGAGACTGACCAGTACGCCGGTCCAGCCCACCTTGAGGCGGCCGCCGGGGGCGAGGGCGTCGGCCAGGTCGTACCAGGTGGCGATGGGCACCAGCACGTCGATGCGCGGGTCTTCGCTGGCGGCCAGCAGTTGCACGGCGCCGCCGTAGCTTTCCCCGAGCATGCCCACGCGCGGGTCTCCGGGGCCGTCCTCGGTCAGGCGCGGCAGGTGGGCGCTGGCCCAGTCCACCACGGCGAGGGCGTCCTGCACTTCATAACGCGGGTCCATCATCTCGATGTCGCCTTCGCTGCCGCCCCAGCCGCGCTGGTCGTAGCTGACCACCCAGTAGCCGGCGCGCCAGGCCCGCAGAGCGGTGCGCCCGGAGATCATGCGCTTACCGTAGAAACCGTCCGGCCCGGTGACCCGCCAGCCTCCCCAGCCGTGGGTGTGCACCACCAGCGGGGCGGTTTCCCCGGCGGCGAGGGCGGGCTGGAACACGGTGGCGGAGAGCCGTGTGCCGTCACGGGCGATGATCACCGCGTCGTACCAGGTGGCGGGCAGGGCCTTGCCGGCCTGGGCGCTGTAGTCGGGCAGGTGGTCACGGGCGGCGCAGCCGCCGAGCAGGAGGAGGGCAAGCAGCAGGCAGGTCGGGCGCATGGTGGTTGGGCATGTGGTGGGCGTGGCGCGGCAGGCTACCACCGTTGCGTTCCGTCCGGCGGCCCATCCAAGGTCGGGCTCTGGGAGTGGGCGGACGCGGCGCTTTGCGCGACAATAGCGCCCCTTCGACGGAGTGCCCCATGACCGATCAGCCCGATGCCATTCTCGACGCCACCGGCCTCAACTGCCCCGAGCCGGTGATGATGCTGCACAACAAGGTGCGCGACCTGCAGGCCGGCGGCCTGCTCAAGGTGATCGCCACCGATCCCTCGACTCGCCGCGACATTCCGAAGTTCTGCATGTTCCTCGGCCACGAGTTGGTGGACCAGGCGGAAGAGGCAGGCACTTATCTGTACTGGATTCGCAAGAAAGCCGATTAACAAACAGGGCCCGAAAGGGCCCTGTTGCGTTGTGGCGACGCTATCGCCGGATCAGGCCACAGCGGTCGGCCGCTGGCTCAGGTGGCGGATGTGCGCCCGGGCGCTGCCGGTGATGCGGTAGCTGAGCATCACCGCCGCCACCGTCAGACCGACGATCAGCCCCTGCCACAGACCGCGCGGGCCGCTGGCTTCGCCCAGCCAGTCGGTCAGCCCCAGCAGCCAGCCCACCGGCAGGCCGATGCCCCAGTAGGAGAACAGGGTGATGACCATGGTGGCGCGGGTGTCCTGGTAGCCCCGCAGCGCACCGGCGGCGGTCACCTGGATGGCGTCGGAGAACTGGAACAGCGCGGCGAACACCAGCAGCGAGGCGGCCATGGCGATCACCTCCGGGTCCGGCGTGTAGATGCCGGCGATGCCTTGGCGCAGCAGCATCATCAGGCTCGCCGAGAGGCAGGCGTAGGCCAGCGCGGTGGCCATCCCCACGCCGGCGGCGAAGCGCGCCTCGCGGGGCTCGCCACGGCCCAGGGCCTGGCCGACGCGCACGGTGACGGCCATCGCCAGGGAGTAGGGGATCATGAACACCAGGGAGCTGAAGTTCAGGGCGATCTGGTGGCCGGCCACTACGTTGGCGCCGAGGCCGCCGATCAGCAGGGCGATCACCGCGAAGATGCTCGACTCGGCGAACACCGCGATGCCGATGGGCAGGCCCACCGACAGCAGGCGGCGGATCACCGACCAGTCGGGCCGCTCGAAGCGGGCGAACAGGGCGCTGCCCTGGTAGACGCGGGCGAAGCGCACCCAGCCGAGCATGCCCAGGAACATCATCCACATCACCGTGCCGCTAGCCCAGCCGCAGCCCACGCCGCCCATGGCCGGGAAGCCCAGGTGGCCGTAGATCAGCACGTAGTTCAGCGGGATGTTCAGCAGCAGCCCGCAGATGCCCAGCACCATGCTCGGGCGGGTCCTGCCCAGGCCGTCGCTGAAGCAGCGCAGCACCTGGTAGAGCGCCACCGCCGGCAGCCCGTAGGCGATGCCGTGCAGGTAGCCCATGCTCGGGGCGATCAGGTCTTCCTCCACGCCCATCAGGTGCAGCACCGGCTCGGCGCACAGCAGCAGGCCGGCGCCGCCCAGGCCCACGGCCACGGCCAGCCACAGGGCCTGGCGCACCAGCGGGCCGATCTCGCCCTGCTGGCCGGCGCCGAAGCGCTGCGCCACCTTGGCGGTGGTGGCCAGGAGGATGCCGGTCATCAGCAGGAACACGGGTATCCAGATGGAGTTGCCCAGGGCCACGGCGGCCAGGTCGCGGGGGCTCACGCGGCCGGCCATCACGGCGTCGACGAAGCCCATGGCCGAGTGGGAGAGCTGGGCGATCATGATCGGCAGGGCGAGGGTGAATAGGGCTCGGAGTTCGCGACGGGTACGGTCGAGGCGAGTTCGGATGGTCACGGGAGGTCTTTCCATGGCTGTGTAGCGTTCACCGGTACGGCGGTGGCGTCCGTCTTGCGTATGCCCGGCGGGCCCCCTAAAAACTGGCTGCGTGGCCATCGCTGCGTTAAAAACAGGCTCGTGCGCGAGTCCGATCAAAATGCTCATTTACACCGCGTAAACTGCGCTTTTTCGCCTGTTTTTGCCTTGCGTTGACTGCCTCGCTTACGTTTTTAGAGGTGCCCTGTCGGGCCGCCTGGCTGCGATGGGCTCGCAGCGGGCGCTGAAGCGGCCGTGGCAGGGGGACTGCCGGCGATGGGGAATCAGCGGAGGCGAAAGACCGCGTAGTCTACGCGTTGACGCATGGGTCAGGAAAGGGCTGTAGGACCTTGCGCGACGGATTCCGTAGAATGCCCACCCCGCCCATGGAGTGCCCCCATGCAGATCCTCGCTGACGAGAACATTCCCCTGGTCGATGCCTTCTTCGGAGGCTTCGGCACCATCCGCCGCCTGCCCGGCCGGGCCATCGACCGTGCCGCCCTGGGCGATGCCGAAGTGTTGTTGGTGCGCTCGGTGACCCACGTAAACCGCGCCCTGCTGGAAGGCAGCGCGCTGCGCTTCGTCGGCACCTGCACCATCGGCACCGATCATCTGGACACCCAGGCCCTCGACGCGGGCGGTATCGCCTGGTCCAGTGCGCCGGGCTGCAACGCCCGGGGCGTGGTGGACTACGTGCTGGGCAGCCTGCTGACCCTGGCCGAGGGCGCCGGCGTCGACCCGGCCAGCCGCACCTATGGAGTCGTTGGCGCCGGCCAGGTGGGCGGGCGCCTGGTACGGGTGCTGCGCGAGCTGGGTTGGACCGTGCTGGTCTGCGACCCACCGCGCCAGGCCGCCGAGGGTGGCGACTACGTGGACCTGGACACCCTGCTGGCGCGTTGCGACGCCATCAGCCTGCACACCCCGCTGGAAAAATCCGGCGACCACCCCACCCATCACCTGCTCGATGCCACCCGCCTGGCCGCCTTGCGCGAAGGCACCTGGCTGATCAATGCCGCCCGTGGCGCGGTGGTGGACAACCGTGCCCTGCGCGACGTGCTGGGCCGGCGCCCGGACCTGCGCGTGGTGCTGGATGTGTGGGAGGGCGAGCCCGAGGCGGACCCGCAACTGGCCGCGCTGTGCCGCATCGCCACCCCGCACATCGCCGGCTACAGCCTGGATGGCAAGCTGCGCGGCACCGAGCAGATCTACCAGGCCTTCTGCCGGGCCCTGAAGCAGCCCGAGACGGTGCGCCTGGCCGACCTGTTGCCGGCGCCCTGGCTGCCCGAACTGGTTCTGGATGCCAGCGCCGATCCGCAGTGGGCGCTGCCCATGCTCTGCCGCGCGGTGTACGACCCGCGCCGGGACGACGCCGACTTCCGCCGCAGCCTGGTGGGGGACGCCACCCAGCGCCGCGCTGCCTTCGACGCACTGCGCAAGCACTACCCGGTGCGCCGCGAGATCGACGGCCTGCGGGTGCGCCTGCTGGGCGAGTCGCCCGCGTTGCAACGCTGCATCCGCGCCCTCGGCGCGACCCTCGCCTGACCTGCGGCGCGCTGCCGCGCAACGGCGGCGCCTGCCTGTCGCCGGCGCCGTGCTATAACCCTTGGACTTCAAGCCCCGCAACCACGGAGATGGACGAATGAGCGACACCCAGAACACCCCCAAGTCGAATGCCGCCGAAATCCTCAGCAGCTATGACCTGAGCACGGCGAAGGACTTCGAGTGGACGGGGCGCAGCATGGACTGGTTCCTGCAGATGCTGGTGCGCCAGGCCAACGAGCTCGGCGTGGAAGTGGGCATCACCCTCACCGTCGGCGCGGGCCTGGTCAGCGGCACGCTGATCTCCGTGGAGAGCTACTTCGACCTGTTCGCCCAGGAATACGCCCACTCCTGGCCGGAAGAGGGCCGCGAGGACATCCGCGCCACCTTCGCCAAGCTCGGCGTCATGGCCAAGTCCACCGGGGAAGACCCGAACCTGCTGCCGCCCCAGTACATCCACCTGCGTGATGTCAGCGTCTACGCCGCCGGCGGCCTGACCTGCACCGGGCTGACCCTGTGGCGTGGCACCCTGGCCTCGGTCACCGGTTTCAACCTCGGCACCCTCAGCTGATCCTGCCGACGGCCTGCGTGGCTGTCAGTACTTGCGCCTGACCGCCACGTCCTGGATGCCGTGGCCGGTGGTCAGGCGCAGGTAGTCCTTGTTGTCCCTCGGCGGCGTCTCCCCCAGTGGAATGCCGTGTCGCTCCACCAGCAGCGCATGGATATCGGCGCTGCTGGGCGGTCCGTCCAGTTCGACGATGAACGCCTGCGGGCTCCCGTGGAGCCGGTAGATGATTTCGTATCGATAGCTGCCAGGCATCTCGCGTCTCCGCTTGCGGCTGTCCGATGTTGGACGGCGGAATGCCGTGAAGGTGCGGGGCATTTGACGGCTTCAGGGGCTCCTCGCCGGTCAGTGCGGGCAGGACGGTGGCGGCATCGTGGCGACCCATGAGTACTATCGAGCGGACTGATTTCCGCACCGCCAGGCCGGCTCCTAGAGTGGCGCCATCGTCCGCATCGTCCACATCGTCCTGGAGTCCAGCATGCACAGTGCCGAGATCATGTCCCTGGTCGGCTCAGCCGTCCCCGAAACCCTGCGCCGCGCCGGCCACCTGACGTGCTGGCTGGTGGTGCTGGATGGCGCGGTGAAGGCCGGCCCCTTCGTGCGCCTGGCCGATGCCCAGGCCAGCCAGGCCATCTGGCTGCTGGAGAGCGCCAAGCGGCGCAAGCGCCAGAGTGCTGCGCTCGCCGCCTGACGGAAGGCTCAACCCAGCGTTGCGCTGTGCTCCAGCAAGACCGACTCGTCGGCCTTCAGGCGGCCGGGGAGGAAGTCGCGGAGGAACTCCACCCAGGTGCGGATCTTCGCATCGAGGAACTGCCGCGACGGGTACAGCGCGTAGATGCCCAGCGGGAACAGGCTGTGATGGGGCAGCACCCGCACCAGGCTGCCGTCCCGCAGGCCGTGCACCGCCGAGTACACCGGCAGCACACCGATGCCCATGCCCGCCCGCAGCGCCTCGGTCAGCGCATCGGCGGTGTTCACCTGGAAGGGCGTCTGGGTGATGGTGATCATCTGCTGCCCGTCCGGGCCATCGAAGGTCCACTTGTCCAGCGACATCACCGAGTTCACCAGGCGCAGGCAGCGATGCCCCAGCAGGTCGGCGGGCTGGCGTGGCGCGCCGTGCTTGGCGATGTAGCCGGGGGAGGCGCAGAGCACGCTGTAGGTGGTGCCCAGCTGCTTGGAGATGAAGCCCGAGTCCGGCAGCTCCTGGGCGATCACCACTGAAATGTCGTAACCCTCGTCGAGGATGTCCGTGGTGCGGTTGGCCAGGGTCAGGTCGAAGCTCACGTCCGGGTAGGTCTCGGCGTACTGTGCGATGGCTTCGATCAGGTAGTGCTGGCCGATGCCGGTCATGGCATGGACCTTCAGGTTGCCGGCGGGGCGGGCGTGGGCTTCGCTGGCTTCGGCTTCGGCCTCCTCGATGTAGCCGAGGATCTGCTCGCATCGCATCAGGTAGCGCTGGCCGGCTTCGGTGAGGGCAATGCGGCGGGTGGTTCGGTGCAACAGGCGGGTTCGCAGGTGGGTCTCCAGGGTGGCGACCGCGCGGGAAACGTAGGAGGTGGTCAGGTCCAGTCGTTGGGCGGCGGCGGTGAAGCTGCCGGTCTCCGCGACACAGACGAAGGCACGCATGTTGAAGAGGATGTCCATCAAGGGCTCCGGCCCGGAACGGGGCGCGAATTCTGGCATGAAGTGGTGCCGCCGATTATGGCCGCTGAGTACACAATGAATCACCTATCCGTGTGCTTATCCTGACCCCCGGGCGACACATAGAATCGCCGCCGTTACGGGCCACCAGAGCCCTTGCCATCAGGATTCGCCGCACGTGCCCCGCATCGATCGGCCCGGCTTGCTCCGGGTCAGCCTGTACGTCTGTTTCCCGCTCCTCTGTTCCTGCATCGACTCCAACGGCATCGCCCCGGCCAGCCAGGTCCCCGACCCGGCCGCGCTGGAGGTGGGGGCCGCCATCGCCTCGGCCGAGGCCCAGGCCGGCTGGCCCGCCAGCCAGTGGTGGCGAGCCTTCGGCGACCCGCAGCTGGACGCCTGGATGGACCGCGCCCTGGCCGGCAGCCCGAGCCTGGACATGGCCGCCGCCCGGGTCCGCCAGGCGCGGGCCCTGGCCCACGTGGTGGAGGCGGACGAATCGCCCAGCCTCGGCCTGGCCGCCAACGTGCAGCGCAAGCGCTGGCCCGACGACGCCTTCTATGGCCCCGGCGACCTGGCGCGCACCAGCTCCTGGAACAACACCAGCCAGCTCGGCTTCAGCTACCCGCTGGACCTCTGGGGCCGCGAGCGTGCCCGTGGCGAGGCGGCGGTGGACCGTGCCCGGGCCAGCGTCGCCGAAGCCCGCCTGGCAGCCCTGGAGCTGCAGGGCAACCTGGTGCGCGCCTACATCGGCTTCGCGCTCCATCACAGCCAGTTGGACATCGCCCAGGCCGAGCTGACCCAGCGCCAGCAACTGGTGGGACTGGCCAAGCGTCGTCGCCACGATGGCATCGGCACCCGCCTGGAGGTGACCCGCGCGGAAATGGGCATCCCGCCCGTGGAGCGGCAGATCGACGAACTGCGCGAAAGCATCGCCCTCGATCACAACCTGATCGCCGCACTGGCAGGGGAGGGGCCGGGGGCGGCCGAAGCCATGACACGGCCGCGCCTGGCGCTGCTCAGGGACATCGGCCTGCCGCCGCGCCTGCCCCTGGAACTGCTCGGCCATCGCCCGGACCTGGTGGCGGCACGCTGGCAGGTGGCGGCCGAAGCCAAGGGCATCGAGGCAGCCAAGGCGGATTTCTACCCCAACGTCGACCTGCTCGGCGGTCTTGGCACCTCGGCGGTGCAGGGCGGCGTGCTGGATTTCCTGCGCTACGACAAGCTCACCTGGGGCCTCGGCCCGGCGCTGTCCCTGCCGGTCTACGACGGCGGGCGGCGGCGCGGCCAACTGGCCGAAGCCAGCGCCGGCTACGACCTGGCAGTGGGGCATTACGACCAGACCCTGGTGCAGGCCATCAAGGGCGTGGCCGATGCCCTGGTGCGCCTGGAGTCGCTGCACCAGCAACAGCGCCTGGCGGAAGTCTCCGTGGCCCAGGCGCGACACGCCTGCGACCTGACCCTGCTGGCCCAGCAACGCGGGCTGACCGACTACAGCGAGGTGCTGCAGGCGCAGCCGGCCCTGTTCGAGGCCCAGCGCGTGGAGCAGCAGGTGCGCGCACGGCGCCTCGCCGCCCAGGCCGACCTGCTGCTGCAACTGGGCGGCGGCCTGCCCCAGGAAGCCGGCCCTGCCCCTGAACACCTGACGCCCTCCGAACCCCGCTTCCGCCTGGCACGCCCATGAACATCGACGCTACCTGGACCACGGCGCTGCGCCGTGACCTCGCCCATTGGGCCCGTACCGAAGGGGTCACCTGGGTCTTCATCTTCAAGGCCCTGCTCACCGCCTTCATCGCCCTGTGGCTGGCCTACCGCCTGGAGCTGCCGCAGCCCGGCACGGTGCTGGTCACCGTGTTCATCGTCATGCAGCCGCAGAGCGGGCAGGTTCTGGCCAAGAGCTTCTACCGCATCATCGGCACGCTGCTGGGGCTGACGGTGATGGTGGCGCTGATCGCCCTGTTCAACCAGGAGCGGGTGCTGTTCATGCTGGCCATCGCCATCTGGATCGGCCTGTGCACCGCCGGCGCGGCACGCTACCGGGACTTCCGTGGCTACGCCTGCGTGCTGGCCGGCTACACCGCCGTGATCATCGGCCTGCCCGCCACCCTGCACCCCGAAGGTGCCTTCATGTCGGCGCTGTGGCGGGTGCTGGAGATCACCCTGGGCATCCTCTGCACCGGCCTCGTCAGCGCCCTGGTGCTGCCCCAGACCACCAGCGCCGACCTGCGCGGCACCTTGCAGGCGCGCTTTCGAGACTTCGCTGCATTCGCCTGCGAAGGCCTGGCCGGCAGCCTCGACAGCGAGCGCTTCGAAGCGCTCAACGCGCGCTTCGCCGCCGTGGCCGTGGGCCTGGAGAACATGCGCAACGCCACCACCTTCGAGGACCCGCACATGCGCATGCGCGCCGGGCGGCTGGCACGGCTGAACAACGAGTTCATGGTCCTTTCCACGCGCTTCCACGCCTTGCACCAGTTGCTCAAGCGCCTGCACCTGGGCGGCGCCCATCTGGTGCGCGAGGCCTTGCAGCCGTGCCTCGGCGAGGTCTCGGCGCTGCTGGCCGCGCAGCGCGAGCGCCTGGGCAGCGACGCCGAGGCGGCAGAGTTCGCCGAACGCCTGGCCGCCTGCCGACAGGAGCTGATGCAACTGATCCGCAGCGGGCGCGGCTGGTTGGCCGAACGCCAGGTGGACGAGGCCGGCGCGCTGGATTTCGATACCGCCGCCGAGCTGCTGTTCCGCTTCGTCGACGACCTCCACGGCTACGCCATGACCCTGGCCTCGCTGCTGGAACACCGCCACCACCGTGAGGACTGGCAGGAGAGCTTCCGCCCCCGCGCCAACCCCCTGGCCGCCGCCGTGGCGGGGATGCGCAGCAGCCTGCTGATCCTCGCCCTTGGCACCTTCTGGATGGCCACCGCCTGGCCCGCCGGGGAGACCTTCACCATGACGGTGGGAATGATCTCGGCCCTGGCCTCGTCCTCCTCCAACCCCAAGCGGCTGGCGCTGCAACTGACCCTGGGCGCCACCGGCGGCGCCCTGGCGGGCATCTTCACCACCTTCTGCGTGCTGCCCTCGCTGGATGGCTTCGTCATGCTCTGCTGCGCCCTGGCGCCCACCTTCGCCCTCGGCGCGCTGCTGCTGTCCCGCCCGGCCTGGTCCGGCTACGGCGTGGGGCTGCTGGTGTGGTTCTGCCTGCTGTCGCTGCCGGGCAACCTGGTGCAGTACGACCCTTACCGGCTGCTCAACGAGTACCTGGCGGTGCTGCTGTCGATGACCGTGGCGACCCTGGCGGCTGCGCTGATCCTGCCACCTAACCGGCCCTGGCTGTGGCGGCGCCTGGAGCACGACCTGCGCATGTGCGCGGTGCACACCGTCAGCGGGCGCATCCGTGGACTGGTGAGCGGTTTCGAGAGCGGCACCCGTGACCTGCTGGCCCAGGCCTATGCCTTCTCCGCCGGGCGTCCGGACATCCAGCGCCGGCTGCTGCGCTGGATGTTCGCTGTGCAGGAGGTGGGGCACGCGGTGATCGAACTGCGCCTGGAGCAGGCGCGCTTGCCGGCGCTGTCCTGCTATGCCGAATCCATGCCCTGGCGCCACGCCGTGCGCGCCATGGGCCGGGCGCTGATCCGCCTGCTGATCCAGCCCGGCGAGGTCAATCGCCAGCGTGCGCTGCAGGCCGTCGAACAGGCCATCGAGGCGGTGCGCGCCACCCCCGAGCCCTGCGCGCCACAGTTCGAGACCTCGCCGCTGCGCCGGTTGCAGAGCTACCTGCACTTCATCCGCACCTCCCTGCTGGACCCCCTGGCGCCCTGGGCCGAGCACCAGGACGCCGGCACCGCCCCGGTACCCGCCCATGCCCCGTGAAATCGCCGTGCACGGCGTCTACCTGCCGAGCCTGACCCTGCTGTTCCTGATCACCCTGGTCGGCGGCTGGCTGATCGACCGCGTCGCTGCGCGGCTCGGCCTCTACCGCCTGGCCTGGCACCCCGTGCTGCTGCGGGTCTGCCTGTTCACCTGCCTGTACGCCTCCCTGGCCCTGGCCACCTACCGTTGAGAGACCCTGTCCGTGAAACGAATCATCAGTGTCGGCGCGACCCTGCTCATCCTCGCCCTGGCGGTGCTGTTGGTGCAGCGCCTGTGGCAGCACTACATGGACTCGCCCTGGACCCGCGACGGCCGGGTACGGGCCGACGTGATCAACATCGCCCCCGACGTGGCCGGGCTGGTGGTGGAGATCCCGGTGCGCGACAACCAGCGGGTCAAGGCCGGCGACGTGCTGGTGCGCATCGACCGTGCCCACTACGAGCTGGCCGTGCGTGACGCCGAAGCCGAGGTGGCCGCGCGCAAGGCCGACCTGGAGATGCGCCGGCTGAACGCCCGCCGGCGAGCCGACATGGACGACCTGGTGGTCTCGCGGGAGAACCGCGAGGACGCCGGCCACCTGGCCGACGGCGCCATGGCCCGCTACCGCCAGGCGCTGTCCCGGCTCGACGCCGCACGGCTGGACCTGGAACGCACCGAAGTCCGCGCCCCGGTGGACGGCTACGTGACCAACCTCAACCTCTACCGGGGCGACTACGTGCACGCCGGGCAAGCCGGCATGGCGCTGGTGGATGCGCACTCCTTCTACGTCAACGGCTACTTCGAGGAGACCCGCCTGCCGCGCATCCGCCAGGGCGCGAAGGTGGAGATGCGCCTGATGAGCGGCGAGCGCCTGCTCGGCCACGTGGACAGCGTGGCGCGCGGCATCTACGACCGCGACAACCCGGAAAGCCGCGAGCTGGTGGCCGACGTGAACCCCACCTTCAACTGGGTGCGCCTGGCCCAGCGGGTGCCGGTGCGCATCCACCTGGACGAGGTGCCCGAGGGGCTGGAGCTGTCCGCCGGGATGACCTGCACGGTGGTGGTGGACGAGTCACGCCAGGGCCTGCCCGGCGCCTGAGGGATTGTTGACCAGCACGTCACAGTCCTTGTGCTGGATCGCCCTGTAAGCCCCGTGGGGCGGGCATTAGAATGGATTCCGCCTCCCACGACAGAGGCACATGCTTGATCCACTTCACCGTTCGTGTGCGGTGTCGCGCAATACCTTCGGCCCGCTCGTGGAGGGCGGGCCGAAGCCCTTCTCAAGGCAATCGAGTACTAGAACCCATGAAAGCTTTCCTGTTGCTGGCGCTTGCCGGCCTGTCTCCGCTCGTCTTCGCTGCCTCGCCTGACCAGACCGTTCCCGCCGAGGTCGAGCACTACCAGTACGGCATGGATCTGGACATCGCCCGCGTGATTTCCCGCAGCGAGGTCCCCGATGTATGCGGCGTGGTGCCGGCCTACCTGACCTACGAGGACCACCAGGGCAAGGTGCACCGCCTGGAGTACATGGTGTTCGGCAACGGCTGCTCCAACGGCTGACCGCCCGCTCCCTGACAAATGCCCGGCCCGATGAGCCGGGCATTGTCGTTTCAGGGGCCCGCGTTTTGTAGGACGTGCCTGCCGTGTGGGGGCGGGCGTACAGCCTGTAGGACATCCAGGCTGCCGATAGCGTGGATTCGCCGCCTGCCACCCGGCCGGCGACCACCCTCCAGACCTACGGGGACTGCCCATGAAAGTACTGACCGCCCTGGCCCTGGCGCTTCTCTCGCCCCTGGCCCTCGCGACCACACCCGCCATGGACGACGGCATCCAGACCAAGACCTACCACTACGGCATGAAGCTCGACGTGGCCAAGGTCATCTCCCACAGCCGCATCCCGGACGTCTGCGAGGTCGTCCCCGCCCACATGGTCTACGAAGACCGCCAGGGCGAAATCCACCGCGTGGAGTACCGCGTATTCGGCAACGGTTGCTCCAACTGAGCCGTCCCCCTGATCCACCCAAAAAAGCCCGGCCACGTGCCGGGCTTTTTGCATGCCGCAATCCGGCCTCAAGCACCCCGTAGGATGGCGCTGAGCGCAGCGAAGCCCATCAAACAGGAGTCCCCGGCAGTACCGTGCAACGACCTGATGCGGTTCGCCGAGCTCACCGCATCCTACGGAGCGCGGCGCGTAGCCCGGACTCAGACACGTAGCCCGGGCTTCAGCCCGGGAATGGTGCTTGCCGCCCCGGACTGAAGTCCGGGCTACCGCATACGTGGCGCGATCCACGTCCACCACCGGCATCACGGGCGACGTCGATGGTGGGCTGAAGCGGAACGCCGCCCGGCCCACCCTGCGCAAGGCGGCTCGGGTTGCCGCGGTAGTGGGAACGAGCACTGCTCGCGAACGCTCGACGTAAAGTTTCCCTTCGTTCGGCCGCCGTGTCGGTCTTTTCCCTGGATGGGAGTAGGCCGGGCGGTGGTGGCCGCCTCGGCCGTTTTCCACGTGCGGGTGCCTGTCAGTCAGCCAATTCCGCGCGGTCGCGGAACTGGTCCAGTGCGGCGGGGTTGGCCAGGGCGTCGGTGTTCTTCACCGGACGACCGTGGACCACGTTGCGCACCGCCAGCTCGACGATCTTGCCGCTGATGGTGCGGGGGATGTCGCTGACCGCCACGATCTTCGCCGGCACATGGCGCGGCGTGGTGTTGTCGCGGATCACCCGGCGGATGCGCGCCTGCAAGGCCTCGTCCAGCGCCACGCCCTCGCGCAGGCGCACGAACAACACCACGCGTACGTCGCCCTGCCAGTCCTGGCCGATGGCGATGGATTCCAGCACCTCCTCGATCTTCTCCACCTGGCGGTAGATCTCGGCGGTGCCGATGCGCACGCCGCCGGGGTTGAGCACCGCATCCGAGCGGCCGTGGATCACCAAGCCGCCATGGGCGGTTTCCTCGGCGTAGTCGCCGTGGGCCCAGACGCCGGGGAAGGTTTCGAAATAGGCCGCGTGGAATTTCTCCCCGTGCGGGTCGTTCCAGAACCCCACCGGCATCGACGGGAAGTGCCGGGCGCAGACCAGCTCGCCTTTCTCGCCCACCAGGCGCTGACCCTGTTCGTCCCACACCTGCACATCCATGCCCAGGCCCTTGCATTGCAGCTCGCCACGCCACACCGGCAGCACCGGGTTGCCCAGGGCGAAGCAGGAGACGATGTCGGTGCCGCCGGAGATGGACGACACGCAGAGGTCCGCCTTGAAGTGGCGGTAGAGGTAGTCGAAGCCTTCGTGGGCCAGGGGCGAGCCGGTGGAAAGCACCGTCTTCAGGCGTTCCAGCCGGTGGCTGCGGCAGGGTTCCACGCCGGCCTTCTCCAGGGCGGCGATGTACTTGGCGCTGGTGCCGAAGAGGCTGATGCCTTCGGCGTCGATCAGGTCGATCAGGCGTTCCGGGGTGGGGTGGAAAGGCGAGCCGTCGTAGAGCACCAGGGTGGCGCCCAGGGCGAGGCCGGAGACCAGCCAGTTCCACATCATCCAGCCGCAGGTGGTGTAGTAGAACAGCGTGTCCTCGGCCTTCAGGTCGCAGTGCAGGCCGTGCTCCTTCAGGTGTTGCAGCAGGGCGCCGCCGACGCCGTGGACGATGCACTTGGGCACGCCGGTGGTGCCGCTGGAGTAGAGGATGTAGAGCGGCTGGTCGAAGGGTACGGGAACGAACACGGGCTCGCCGCCGGGCTGGTAGAAGTCGCCCCACAGCGCCACCCGCGCCGGGGTCTGGAAGTCTTCCGCCCGGGCGTCCGGGCGTGCATGGGGCACCACCAGCAACTGCTCCAGGCTGGGCAGGCGGGCTAGGATCTCGTTGAGCTTGGGCGTGAGGTCGAGGGTCTTGCCCGCGTAGTGGTAGCCGGCAGCGGCGATCAGCACCTTGGGCTCGATCTGCCCGAAGCGGTCGATCACCCCCTGGGTGCCGAAGTCCGGCGAGCAGGACGACCAGGTAGCCCCCAGGCAGGCGCTGGCGAGCATGCCCACCACCGTCTGCCAGGTGTTGGGCATGAAGGCCGCCACCCGATCTCCCACCCCGACGCCCAGCGCCCGCAGGCTGCGCTGCAACCCGGCGACCTGGGCGGCCAGCTCGGCATGGGAGAGCTGCACCCGGCTACCGTCCTCGTCCACCGCCACCAGCGCCGGTGCGTCATCGCGGCGCCGCAGCAGGTGCTCGGCGAAGTTCAGCGTCGCACCGGGAAACCAGCGCGCATCCGGCATGGCCGGGCCTTCTTCCAGTACCGCGCGGGGCGGCTGGTGGAAACGCACCTCGAACCACTCCGCCAGGGTCGACCAGAACGCCGGCCGGTCCGCCACGCTCCAGGCGTGCAGCGCGGCGTAGTCGGGCACGGCCACGCCATGGCGTTCGGCAACATGGCGGCGGAAGGCTTCCATCCGGGTGGCGGCGATTCGCTCGGGGCTCGGGCTCCAGAGGGGTTGGCTCATGGGGACATCCTCGTGCACGGGAATGCCCGAATAATGGGCCCTCCAGGCGCTGGGGGAAAGCCGGGTGCGTTCCAGGCGCGGGAGCGTAGAGATAAGGACAGGGGAGGTGAGCGGTGCCCCATAAACGCCGAAGGCGCCGGTCAGGGCGCCTTCAAGCGTGGGATGTTTCAGGCATCGATCTGGCCTCGCGACAGCATTGACTCAGGCGGGATGCGCTCCGGTCCGTGTGGCCTCAGGCGACACGGAAACCGGGGGTGCGATCGGAGCCGTCTTCGGCCACGCGGATGCCGGGAGTGCGGTCGGAGCCATCTTCAGCGACACGGATGCCTGGGGTGCGGTCGGAGCCGTCTTCGGCGACGCGGATGCCAGGGGTGCGGTCGGAACCGTCTTCGGCGACGCGGATGCCGGGAGTGCGGTCGGAGCCGTCTTCGGCGACGCGGATGCCGGGAGTGCGGTCGGAGCCGTCTTCAGCGACGCGGATGCCAGGGGTGCGGTCGGAACCGTCTTCAGCGACGCGGATGCCAGGGGTGCGGTCGGAGCCGTCTTCGGCTACGCGGAAGCCCGGGGTGCGATCAGAGCCGTTCTCGGCGACCGGCGGGTTCACGGCGCGTTCGGCGCCAGCGGTCAGGAGCGAGTCCTGCTGGGTTTGTTGGGGCAGGGCGAAGGCACTGGCGGTAGCGGTCAGGCTGACGGCGAACAGGCTGGCAAGGATGCGCATTTTCATGATGGGTTCCTCGTGGAAGTGGGGTTGAAAGTGAACACGAGGGCAATGTTAGAGAAATAAAATCGATAAAAAAGTGGAGATGGTCAATGGTGACCATCGATTTCATTGATAGTGCTTAATTTATTCAATAAAAACAGATAGTTATGTTTAATTTTTGGCTCTTGAAGAGCACCTGAAACCTTATGCAAAACACTCTTGCGCGAAATCATAACAATCGAATAATTCGATTTAATGGCCGGAAATATCCTGAAACACGCCATCGATAGCAGGCTCATGTTCGGATCATTGAACGTCTGGCGCCGCCCGCAAACATGCGGCATCCAGCGGGTGGTGACGGGGAGGCTGGCCGGACCGGGCCAGAGCGCTGCGCGCATGCAGGCAGCCGCCGGGCGTCCTGCTAGGCTATGGGCCTTTTCCTACCAATGGATGGCCCCATGTCCAGCGAGATCGAAACGCCCTTCACCCATGAGCCCCTGAGCGCCGTCGAGGTCCGCCTGCTCGGCAGCCTGATCGAGAAGCAGGCCACCACCCCCGAGTCCTACCCGCTGACCCTCAACGCCCTGGTGCTGGCCAGCAACCAGAAGACCAGCCGCGAACCGGTGATGAACCTCACCGCCGGCCAGGTGGGGCAGGGCATGCGCACCCTCGAAGGGCGTGGCCTGGCCCGCCTGGTGATGGGCAGCCGCGCCGACCGCTGGGAGCAGCGCGCCGACAAGACCCTGGAGCTGGTCCAGCCGCAGCTCATCCTGCTCGGCCTGTTGCTGCTGCGCGGCCCGCAGACCCTCGGCGAACTGCTCACCCGCAGCGGCCGCATGCACGAATTCGACGACCTGGACCAGGTCCGCCACCACCTCGACCGCCTCGCCGCCCGTGGCCTGGCCACCGTACTGCCGCGCCAGAGCGGCCAGCGTGAAGAGCGCTTCATGCACCTGCTGGGCGAAGCGGCCGACCTCGAAGCGCTGCTCGCCACCCGGCAGGACGCCCCCGAGCGCAGCGAATCCCGCGCCGGCCTGGAGAGCCGCGTGGAGCAGCTGGAAGCCCGCATCGCCGAACTGGAAGAGCGCCTCGCACGGCTCGAAGGCCACTGATCCGTCCCCATCACGCAAGCCTTTGTCGCCTGGTGCATATGCCCGCACCGGGCGACCTGCCATTCTTGCGCGCACCCCTGACACAGCCCGAGGTAGCCATGAAGATCAGCGCCGATTTCGACAGCGGCAACATCGAAGTCAAGGACGCCAGCAACCCCCGCCACGTCCTTCTCGCCATGCGCCCCGACCTGCGCAGCCACCATTTCCAGTGGTTCCACTTCAAGGTCGACGGCATGACCCCCGGCAGCCGCCACGACTTCAGCCTGGTCAACGCCGGCCAGTCCGCCTACGCCCACGCCTGGACCGGCTACAACGCCGCCGCCTCCTATGACCAGGTCAACTGGTTCCGCGTGCCCAGCCGCTTCGACGAGAACGGCCTGCACTTCGGCCTGGAGCCCACCCAGTCGCACATCTGGTTCGCTTATTTCGAGCCCTACAGCCGCGCGCGCCACGACGCCCTCATCCGCCAGGCCGTCGAAGCGGCCGGCGCCGAGATCGTCGCCACCGGCAAGAGCCTCGAAGGGCGCGACATCCCCCTGCTCAAGGTCAGCCGCAATCCCCAGGCCCAGCGCCGCGTCTGGATCATCGCCCAGCAGCACCCCGGCGAGCACATGGCCGAATGGTTCATGGAAGGCATCATCGAGCGCCTCAAGCAGCGCCAGGACCCGGAGCTGGAGCGCCTGCTCGACGCCGCCGACCTCTACCTCGTCCCCAACATGAACCCCGACGGCGCCTACCGAGGCCACCTGCGCACCAACGCCGCCGGCAAGGACCTCAACCGCGCCTGGCAATCGGCCAGCGAAGCGGAGACCCCCGAAGTCCACTTCGTCCAGCAGCAGATGCGCCGCATCGGTGTCGACCTGTTCCTCGACATCCATGGCGACGAGGAAATCCCCCACGTGTTCACCGCCGGCTGCGAAGGCAACCCCGGCTACACCCCGCGCCTCGCCGCCCTGGAAGAAGAGTTCCGCCGCCGCCTCGTCGACATGGGCGCCGAGTTCCAGACCCGCTACGGCTACCCCCGCGACGAGCCCGGCCAGGCCAACATCACCCTGGCCTGCAACGCCGTCGGTCTGGAGTTCGACTGCCTGTCCTTCACCATCGAAATGCCCTTCAAGGACCACGACGACAACCCCGCCCCGGAAACCGGCTGGAACGGCAAGCGTTCCATGAAGCTCGGCCAGGACGTGCTCAGCGTCGCCGCCGCCATGGTCCACGGCCTGCGCTGACCCCAAGGCCCTCCCCGGCAACCGGGGAGGGCGTACCAGGCGGAGCCCCGCCGCGTTCAGCCCCGCGCTAGTTCATCTGCACTATTTCGCCCCGCCCCCGGTCGACGGAATATGCCCGGTCCGCCCCCATCAAGGAACGATGCATGAGACTGCCTCGCCTGCTCTCCGCCCTGCCGGCCGCCGTGCTGCTCGCCCTGTCCCTTTCCGGCTGCGTGCCCGAGCCCTACGTCGGCAGCCCCGGCACCATGGACGACCCGCGCTACGCGCAACTGCTGGACGAGATCGACGCCGCCCTCAAGGCCAACAAGGCCGTGGTGCTGGTGGCCGACGTGAACCCCCACAAGACCCTGAACGACGGGTTGGACATGACCCAGTGGACGCCCACGGTGATCTGGCAGAACGAGCAGGACCCGACGATCACCTTCGGCCGCAGGTTCCAGACCAACGAACTGCAGCGGGATCGCAACGCCACCTACCTGTTCAAGGCCTTCGAAGTGCACATCCTGCCGCCCGGCAAGTACCTGCTCACCGGCGGCGACGACTACCAGATCCGTGGCGTGCTCGACGAAGTCGGCGCCCGCAGCGGCCCACCCGGCTCCGGCAGCGGCCCCAACGGCACCGCGTACCTGTCCACCGAGCTGTACCGCGAGTACTACCGCGAAGACGTATGGAAGGACGCCACCTACGGCACCGAAACCAGGAGCCAGGCCGTCTGCACCGCCGTGCACATGGCCTCGGGCGCCTGTGTCGCCTGGGGCGAACAGCAATACAGCGAGACCACCCAGCGCTCGGGGGCCGGCTACTACCAGCAGACCGACTCCCGCGACGTCCCCTCCATCAAGGTCCAGTCGCGCCTGCCGGCCGACAAGGCCCTCGCCAGCTTCACCGTCCAGGGCGGTCAACTGCTGCTGGCCCCACGCATGCACCTGCGCACCCCGGGCTACCGATACCAGGCGTCCAAATGCCGGGCCATCGCCCCGGAAAAGGTCGAATGCCCGCTGGAGAACCTCACCGTCTACACCTGGCCCGCGCCCATGGACTTCACCACCTCCCTCATCGCCCAGCGCATCCTCAGTGACAGGCACCAGGCGCTGCTGTCGCGGATCCAGCCCCTGCAGATCACCCCGCTGCGCCAGCAGGGCAAGCAGGACCCGATCTGGGGTGTACCGCTGTCGCTGACCCCGTAGGTCCGACGCGGTCGCTCGTCTCACGCGGAATGGCGCGCCAGGACGGGCTGGTCTTCAATCAGGCTCCTGATCGCCATGCATGCCAGGAGCCGCCGCGATGGACCAGGACAGCAACACCCATGGGAGCGCCATCGACGCGCCCCGTCTGATCGACGCCCGCATCGCCGAGCTGGGTGACTGGCGGGGCGAAACCCTCGCGCGGGTGCGCGCCGCCATTCACGCCGCCGACCCGGAGGTGGTCGAAGAGTGGAAGTGGCGGGGCGTACCGGTGTGGTCCCACGCCGGCATCGTCTGCACCGGCGAGACCTACAAGAGCGCCGTGAAGCTCACCTTCGCCAAGGGGGCCGCACTGGACGACCCGGCCGGGCTGTTCAGCGCCAGCCTGGAGGGCAGCACCCGCCGCGCCATCGACATCCATCAGGGGGACCGCCTTGACGAAGCCGCCCTGCAGGCCCTGTTCAAGGCTGCCGTAGCGCTCAACACCGCACGTCCCGGCAAACCCCGACAGCGCAGCGGGTGACCGGCCCCCTGCGACAAACCGCAGGATCGTACAAGCGCATCGCAGCGGCTCTCGCTACCCTCGCAGCTCACCCATCAGCCAGGAGCCGCGTCGTGCGCCAGCCGACCCACCCGAGCATCAACCTGCAGCACAAGCTCTCCCTGTTCAGCGAACAGTGGACCCCGAAAGTCATCGCCGAAATGAACGACTACCAGTTCAAGGTCGTACGCAACGAAGGCGACTTCATCTGGCATTCCCACGCCGACACCGACGAAGCCTTCCTGGTGATCGAAGGCCAGTTGCGCATCGACCTCCGCGACGGCGCCGTCCTGCTCGGCCCCGGCGAGCTGTACGTCGTGCCCAAGGGCGTCGAACACAAGCCCTATGCCGAACGCGAAGTGAAGATGCTGCTCATCGAACCCCGTGGCGTGCTCAACACCGGCGAAGAAGGCGGCGAACGCACCGCGCAGAACGACGTCTGGATCTGACCGCCTGCCAGCCCGTCCCGGGCTGAAGCCCGGGCTACCCCTACCAGCCAACGCCCGCAAACGCCCCAATACCGGCCGAGGAGGGGCCTTACCGAAGCGAAGCGGCACGCCTACACTCCAAGCCCAATTCCACACGGCAAGGAGGCCCGGCATGGGCGACCTCACCTTCACCGGCGGCTGCCTCTGCGGTGCCATCCGTTTCAGCGCGCGCCTTCCCGAGCACGACGTCAGCGTGCACACCTGCTCCTGCCTCACCTGCCAGCGTCATTCCGGCAGCCTCACCCTGTGCTGGATGGAACTGCCCAAGGCCGCCATCACCTGGACCGGCCCCGACGGCGAGCCCGCCCGCTACCGCTCCTCTGCCCAGTCTTCCCGCGCGTTCTGCCGGCACTGCGGCAGCACCCTCGGCGCCCTGGACGACGGCGACACCCTCGGCCTGCTGCTCGGCAGCCTCGACGACAACCACCACCCCGCGCTTGCACCGACCGCTCACGCCTTCGTCGACCGCCGGCCAGCCTGGTGGCACCTCTCGGCCAACGACGCCTGAGGCCCCAGGACAAGGCTCACCCCACCCACACACTGCGAAGGATTTCCACTCCATGCAGAGATATAACAAGGAATTTCGGGATGACGTGCTCGGCTTCCTGCTGCGCTACCCCCTGCAGATCGGTACCAAGGGTGAGTGGGGTACGGACATGTTTCTGTTGCGGCTTGATGAACACAAGGTGGCCGAATTTGATATCCGCGCTGGCAGTTCAGGTGTCGAACTGGTGCGTCATCTAAAGCAAGGCACTGAGCCCCAGTCGGGGGCTGAAGCACCTTTGAGGGGGTATTGGGTGGACTACGCCCCTGGTGCTGTTGCGGTCACCAGCATCGCTGAGCGAAGGGCCGACTTCGTCTTCACTTCGATGCTCACAGGGTGCTACATCGCGGTTGGCGCACAACAGGTCGCTCATGTCGCAGCTGATCTGAAGAATGGCAACGGCCTATTCGCAAAGCGCGCTGCATCGGTCGTCAAACTGGACAGTTCCATCGAGGTGGGTTTCGACTCCAGGCTGTCGCTGGATTGGGATGCGGAGAACAACCAATACAAGCAGGATTACCTCGAATACACCTTCGTGGGTGCATTCATGGGGGGTGTCTGGAGGTGGTACGTCCAGTGCCATACGCGCTTCGGATTCGGAAATGTGAAGCTCTGCAATATCCACTCCGACAGGCCTGCTCCGGCCATGCAACTGGTCGACATGCACTTCGGCTGAAACACCTCGCTTACCTAGTGGCAGCGAACCCATTCGCGATGCGCTCGTAGCCCGGGTTTCAGCCCGGGAGCGGACCTGCACGCACCAACGCCCCACAACCCCCACCACACGGCATGGCACCCGTAGGATGCGGTGAGCTCAGCGAACCGCATCAACCCCAAGCCGCGCCGACCGTCCCACCGCCATGCCCAGCTCACACCAAACGGTGGACCGATAAAGCGCGGTCCACCCTACGCCCGCCCACCCGCGTCACCCCGCAAAACCGCCCGCAC
>NZ_JYFT01000043.1:0-60285 GCF_000931385.1 Pseudomonas sp. FeS53a | reverse complement strand
GTTGTTGGCGGTCCGGGGGCGGGGCTATGATCCGCCCCCATGAAGACACCCCAGCCCTTCCTGTCCCGCCTGCTGGCCCGTACGCCAGCCGAGGGGGATGCCCCGCCCGAGGCGGCGGAATACACCGTCGACGAGCTGGCCCGCGAGGCCGGCACCACCGTGCGCAACCTGCGGGCCTACCAGGACCGCGGCCTGCTGCCGCCGCCGGAGCGTCGCGGGCGGGTGGGCATCTACAACGGCGGGCACCTGTCGCGGCTGCTGCTGATCGGCCAGTTGCTGGAGCGCGGCTACAGCATCGCCAGCATCCGCGAGCTGCTGGAGGCCTGGGAGCAGGGGCGCGACTTGGCCCATGTGCTGGGCCTGGACGCTGCCATTGCCGGGGCCTGGGGCCAGCCGGAGCCGACCCGCCTGGGCTTCGACGAGCTGATTGCGCTGTTCGGCGAGGCGCTGACCGACGACACCCTGGACCGCGCCCGCGAGCTGGGGCTGGTGGAGTTCGCCGGGGATCACCTGCGGGTGCTGAACCCGCGCATCTTCAACGCCGGGGTGCAGCTGCACCGCTCCGGCATCCCGCTGGCGGTGCTGCTGGAGCAGTTCGCGCTGATCCGCCAGCAGGTGGCGCCGGTGGCCGATGGCATCGTCGGCATGATCGTTGCCCACCTGGTCAACCCGCTGCTCAGCAGCAGCCTGCCCCACGTGTCCGAGCTGGAGGCGCTGAACCGGCAACTGCTGGCCCTGCGGCCGCTGGTGGAGGAGGTGGTGGACAGCGAGCTGGCGCGGGGGCTGCAGGCGTCGGCCAACCAGGAGCTGGGTGGCCGTGTCGGTGAACTGCTGAAGGGCTTCCTGAAGAACTAGGGTGCGCCGGTTGCCGGGGCATCCTTGGCGGTGAAGGCTTCGACCCTGTTACGGCCCTGGTGCTTGGCCTTGTAGAGCGCCACATCCGCATTCCCGACCAGGGCTTCTTCACGGGCCACCGGCTGTTCGGTGGAGGCCACGCCGATGCTCACCGTGAGGTAGCCGCGCTGCGCGCCGGCATGGGGGACCTGTAGGGTCTCGATGGACGCGCGGATGCGTTCGGCGATGGCCTGGGCCGTGGCCAGGTCGGTGCCGGGCATGACCACGGTGAACTCCTCCCCGCCAAAGCGTGCGACGAAATCGCAGTGCTCGCGGATGCTGCCGCGCATGGCCTCGGCCACCTGGCGGATGCAGGTGTCGCCGGCCAGGTGGCCATAGCGGTCGTTGTAGAGTTTGAAGTGGTCGATATCCAGCATCAGCACGCTCAGCGGCGCGTGGGTGCGGGCGCAGCGGTGCCACTCGCGCTTGAGGGTTTCGTCCAGGTGGCGCTTGTTGGCGATGCGGGTCAGGTCGTCGGTGCGGCTCAGCACCGCCAGCTCCTGGTTGGCCAGGGCGTACTTGTGCGCCAGCACCTGGTGCTCCCAGGCCAGCTTGAGGGCCTCGTTGAAGCGGATCTGCAGGCGCCGGCCCATCTCGGCGATGAAGGGGCACACCACCCAGGCGGAGATGGCGAGGAAGCGCGCCTGGGGCTCCGGGTCGAGGGCGTAGGCGATGCCCAGCAGGGTGAACATCGGCACGTGGAAGGCCAGGTGGGCCGGCCAGTAGGAGACGTTGCTCATCGCCACCATCACCGAGGCCAGGGCGATGCAGCCGTAGATCACGTCCTCGTAGGCGGTGCCGTAGCCCATCAGCCAGATGGCGCCGAAGCCCCAGGCGAGGCCGACCGCGCCGCACTGGCACATGGTCAGGCGGGCCCAGGCGAGCGGGGTGAAGCGCTGCGGGTTGCGGCGCCAGGCCGCCACCAGCCAGAGCCGCACACCCATCAGCAGCACCAGCACCAGCAGCCATACGCAACGCCCGAACAACGGGGCGCTGGCGTGGTAGACGCCGAACACCATGGTGCCGGAGAAGACGTTGCCCACCGCCGTGGCCGGGCTGGTGGAGAAGAGGGTGGCGACCCGTTCGGCGAGGTAGTCCTCGGCGGGGCGTTCGGGCAGGGGCGGCATGACTGCGGCCTGCCCGGTCTGGAGTGGCATCGACGGCATTCCTGGATTTCGTGGCGCTTTTTATACCGCGATGCCTGGAAAGCGGGAACTGCGTCACATCGGTTGGCGATTGCCCGTCAGCGCAGCGTCACGTGGCGGCTGATCAGCGCCCGCAGCGCGGCGGGCTTCACCGGCTTGGCGAGGTAGTCGAGCCCCGCCGCGTGGACTTCCGCCACCAGCTCGGCGCGGGCGTCGGCGCTGATCACCACGCCGGGCACCGGGCCGCCCATGCGGGTGCGCAGCCAGCCCATCAGTTCGGTGCCGGTCTCGCCTTCGTCGAGGTGGTAGTCCACCAGCACCAGTTCCGGGCGCACGGCCTCCTCCAGCAACTGCTCGCACTCCAGGCGGTTGCGCGCGGTCCAGACGCGGCAGCCCCAGCGTGACAGCAGGCTGTCCATGCCGGTGAGGATGCTGTCCTCGTTATCGATGCACAGCACCTGGGTGCCGTTGAGGGCCTGGCCGGCGCCTTCCTGCGGTTGGCGGGCCGGGGCTGGGCGGGCCTGGCGCGCCACGGGCACGGTGACGCTGAAGACGCTGCCCTTGCCGGGCCAGGAGCGCACCTCCAGACGGTGGCCGAGCACGCGGCAGAGGCCGTCTGCAATCGCCAGGCCCAGGCCCAGGCCCTTTTCGGCGCGGGTCTGGTGGCTGTCGAGGCGCTTGAACTCCTCGAAGATGACCTTGCGCTTGTCCTCGGGGATGCCGGGGCCGCGGTCCCAGACTTCCAGGCGCAGGGCGTCGCCTTCGCGGCGCACGCCTAGCAGCACGTGGCCCTTGGCGTAGCGGAAGGCGTTGGTGAGGAAGTTCTGCAGCACCCGGCGCAGCAGCTTGGCGTCGCTCTCGATGTTCAGCCGGCTGCCGCACAGGCGGAACTGCACGCCCTGTTCCTGGGCCAGGGCCTTGAACTCGGCTCCCAGGGTGTCGAACAGGCTGGCCAGGGGGAAGGTGGTGCGGTCGGGGGTGATGCGGCCGCTTTCCAGGCGCGAGATGTCCAGCAGGTCGGTGATCAGGTCCTCGGCCGAGCGCAGCGAGCTGTCGAGGTGCCCCACCAGTTCGCGGGCCTCGGGGGGCAGCGCTTCCAACTGGTGGGCGAGGGCGGCGGAGAACAGCCGCGCGGCGTTCAGCGGCTGCATCAGGTCGTGGCTGACGGCGGCGAGGAAGCGGGTCTTCGACTGGTTGGCGGCCTCGGCCGTGCCCTTGGCCTCGATCAGCGCCTGGTTCAGCTGGGACAGCTCCTGGGTGCGCTCGACGACGCGCTGCTCCAGGCTTTCGTTGGATTCCTTGAGGGCGTGCTCGGCCTCGCGGAAGGCGGTGATGTCGGTGAAGCTCATGACGAAGCCGCCGCCGGGCATGGGGTTGCCGATCAGCTCGATGACCCGGCCGTTGGGGAACATCCGTTCCGAGGTGTGGGCGTTGCCCTGGCGCATCCAGTACAGCCGGCGGGAGACATGGGCTTCGGCATCACCGGGGCCGCAGAGGCCGCGCTCGGCGTTGTAGCGGATGATGTCGGCGATGGGCCGGCCGACGCTGATCAGCCCTTCCGGGTAGTCGAACAGCTCCAGGTAGCGGCGGTTCCAGGCCACCAGGCGCAGGGACTGGTCCACCACGCTGATGCCCTGGGTGATGTTCTCGATGGCGCCCTGCAGCAGGGCGCGGTTGAACTGCAGCACCTCTGAGGCTTCGTCGACGATGCGCACGACGTCCTCCACCTGCATCTCGCGGCCTTCGATGGCGGCCTTCACCACCGCGCGGGCCGAGGAGGCGCCGAGCACGCCGGCCAGCAGCCGCTCGGTGTGGGTGATCCAGTCCTGGTTGGCGTTCTGCGTGGGGGTGAAGCTGGTGCCCTGGCGGTAGGCGAAGCGGGCGAAGCTCTGCCGTGCGCGTTCCTCACCGACGAAGCGGGCGGCGAGCATCAGCAGGTCCTCCACCTGCACCGCCAGCAGCGAGCGGCCGCTGGGGCGTGCCGAGACCACCTGGCCGATGAAGCGGCTGGCCTGCCAGTGTTCGGAGACGCGGGTGCGGGAGAGCACCGAGACCCAGGCGAACAGCAGCCAGTTGCCGGCCAGGGAAATGACCACGCCCTGGGTCTGCGGGTCGATGGGCAGGTGCAGCGGGTTGGCCATCAGCCAGGCCAGGCCGGGGAAGGCCTCCAGCGGCCAGCCGAGGCCGCGCGCCACCAGCGGCAGCACCAGGGTGTAGGCCCAGAGCGCGGAGCCGGTGGCCAGCCCGGCGAACACGCCACGGCGGTTGGCCTGCTTCCAGTACAGGGCGCCGGCCATGGCCGGGCCGAGCTGGGCGATGGCGGCGAAGGCGATCTGGCCGATGGTGGCCAGGCTCGCGGTGGAGCCCAGCAGGCGGTAGCTGACGTAGCCCAGCAGGATGATCACCACGATGCTGATGCGGCGCACCGAGAGCATCCAGTGGCGGAACACCTCGAACGGCCGCTCGGCGTTCTGCCGGCGCAGCAGCCAGGGCAGCAGCATGTCGTTGGAGACCATGGTCGAGAGGGCCACGGCTTCGACGATCACCATGCCGGTGGCCGCCGAGGCACCGCCGATGAAGGCCATCAGGGCCAGGGCCGGGTGGGCCTCGGCCAGGGGCAGGCTGATGACGAAGGAGTCCGGCATCACGCCGGCGGGCAGCAGCATCATGCCGGCCAGGGCGATGGGCACGACGAACAGCGCGGCCAGGGCCAGGTACACCGGGAACACCCAGCGGGCGGTGCGCAGGTCGCGGGCGTCGATGTTCTCCACCACCGCCACGTGGAACTGCCGGGGCAGGCAGACGAAGGCGGTCATGGCCACGGCGGTCTGCACGATGAGGGTCGGCCATTCCACCGGGTGGTTCCAGAAGTTCTCCAGCTGCGGTGCGAGCAGGGCGCGGCGGGTCAGGTCGTCGAAGCCGTCGAAGAGCACGAAGCTGACGTAGGTGCCCACCGCGAGGAACGCCAGCAGTTTGATCAGCGATTCGAAGGAAATCGCCATCACCATGCCCCGGTGGTGCTCGGTGGCGTCCAGGTTGCGGGTGCCGAAGAGGATGGTGAACAGGGCCAGCACCAGGGACACGATCAGCGCCGTGTCCTGGGCGCGGGTGCCGGTGGAGTCCGCGCCGGAGCCCACCAGCAGGTTGACGCCGAGGACGATGCCCTTGAGCTGCAGGGCGATGTAGGGCAGCACGCTGACCAGGCAGATCAGCGCGACCACCACCGCCAGCGCCTGGGACTTGCCGTAGCGGGCGGCGATGAAGTCGGCGATGGAGGTGATGTTCTCCTGCTTGCTGATCAGCACCATCTTCTGCAGCACCCAGGGGGCGAACACCATCAGCAGGATGGGCCCCAGGTAGATGGGCAGGAAGGCCCAGATCTGCCCGGCGGCCTGGCCGACGGCGCCGAAGAAGGTCCAGCTGGTGCAGTACACCGCCAGCGACAGGCTGAACATCAGGGCACGCGCCCGGGGCGGCATCGGGGCGCTGCGGCGATCGCCGTAGAAGGCGATGCTGAACAGCACCGCCATGTAGAGGAGGGCGACCGCGGCGATCAGCCCGCTGGACAACGACATGCAGACTCCGGAGGAAAAAGGGCGGGCAGGGCCCGGGCACAGGCTGCAGTTTCGCACCAAAGGTCATTTCCGTCAGGCGGCTGCTACCAAGGTCGCAGGCGGACTTGAGCGCCTCTTGCCGGGCTGTTAGCTTGGCTTGCCGCGCCGGGCCTGGAGCCCGCCGCAGCCCTGCCAGGCAACCGCGTCCGGTTGTCGCGTAGAACGGGCAGGGGTTATTCGCCTGAGGAGGGCGCAGATGTTCAATCCGCAACCGGTCACCCTGCAGCGTGGCGCATTGCGCCTGGAGCCACTGGGGGAGACCGATGTCAGCGAGCTGGCGGCCCTGGCCGAAGCCAATCGCAACGAACTGGTCTACATGAGCGGCCCGCTGCGGCCGGACTGGTACCGCCAGGGCATCGCCCAGCAGCGCGAAGGCCAGGCCGTGGTGTTCGCCATCCGCCTGGGTGACCGCCTGGTGGGCACCAGCCGATTCGCCGAATTCATGCCGGCCCTGCCCGCCGTGGAGATCGGCTGGACCTGGCTGGCCGGCAGTGAGCACGGCACCGGCCTCAACGCCTCGATCAAGTACCTGATGCTGCGCCAAGCCTTCGAGGAGTGGCAGGTGGTGCGGGTGCAGCTGAAGACCGCCGGCAGCAACCTGCGCTCGCAACGGGCCATCGAGAAGCTCGGCGCGGTGCGTGAGGGTGTGCTGCGCAACCACCGTCGCCTGGCCGACGGGCGCCTGGACGACAGCGTCATGTTCAGCATCACCGACCACGAGTGGCCGGCGGTGAAGCAGGCCCTGGAAGCTGCATTCGTCCAATGAGCGCGGGCGGTGAGCGCACGCACTTCTGGCAGGCCAGTGCGCTGAGCGGGGTCGAGCTCCTGCATGCGCGCTACATCCAGCATCGCTTCTCGCCCCACGTGCACGAAGGCTACGTCTTCACCATCCTCGAATCCGGCGCCCAGCGCTTCCGCCACCGCGGCAGCGACCACCTGGCCGCCGTCGGCAGCATGGTGCTGATCAACCCGGACGAGCTGCACACCGGCTCCAAGGCCCACGAGGAAGGCTGGCGCTACCGGGGGTTCTACCCCGACCTGCACCGGGTGACCGATGTGCTGGACGAACTGGAGATCGCCACCGGTGGCCTGCCCACCTTCGCCGACAGCGTGCTGCATGACCCCGAGGTGACCCGCCGCTTCCTCGACCTGCACTGCCTGCTGGAGCGCAATGCCTCCGCCCTGGAGCAGCAGGTTGCCTGGCGCGAGGCGATCCTGCTGCTGTTCAGCCGCCACGCGCGCATCGGTGCGCCACGGCCGGCGGGGCAGGAGCCCCAGGCCGTGGCGCTGGCCCGCGAGGTGCTGGCGGCGCGCCTGGCCTCGCCGCCATCCCTGGAGGAACTGGCGGCCCTGGTGGGGCTTTCGCCGTTCCACTTCGCCCGGGTCTTCCAGCGCGCCACCGGGATGCCGCCCCACGCGTGGCTCAAGCAGCGTCGCCTGGAGCAGGCGCGGGCCATGCTGCGCAGCGGTTGCGCGCCGTTGTCGGTGGCGATGCAGCTGGGCTTTGCCGACCAGAGCCACCTGACCCGTCAGTTCAAGCAGACCTATGGTGTAGGTCCCGGCGAATACCGGACCGCCAGCGCAAGATCGTTCAAGACCGACTGAGCGCCGGCTGGCAGAGTACGGGGACAAGGAGAATCCCATGTCCCGCTCAACAGAATTCCTCCGCGGCGTTCGCGACATCGTGCCGATGCTCATCGGCGCCATGCCCTTCGGCATCATCTACGGCACCCTGGCCGCCGGGGCCGGCCTCGATGCCTGGCAGACCCTCGGCATGTCCCTGCTGGTGTTCGCCGGCTCGGCCCAGTTCATCGCCATCACCCTGCTGGGCGGTGGTGCCGGGGTGGCGGTGGTGCTGCTCACCACCCTGGTGGTGAACCTTCGCCACGCCCTCTACAGCGCCACCCTGCAACCCTTCGTGCGGCACCTGCCGCGGCGCTGGCGCCTGCCCCTGGCCTTCTGGCTCACCGACGAGGCGTTCGCCGTGGTGCAGCACCGTTATGCGGAGGAGGACGACTCGCCGCTCAAGCACTGGTACTTCCTCGGGGCTGCGCTGGCGATGTACCTGAGCTGGGTGTCCTACACCCTGGTGGGGGTGGTGTTCGGCCAGGCGGTGCCCAATCTCGCGGCCTGGGGGCTGGACTTCGCCATGCTGGCGACCTTCATCGGCATCGTCGTGCCCATGCTGCGCAACCGTCCGCAGGTGGCGGCGGCGCTGGTGGCCGGTGCGGTGGCGGTAGCGTGCCAGGGCCTGCCCTACAAGCTCGGGCTGATGGCGGCGGCGCTGGCTGGCATCGTGGTGGGCGTGGTGCTGGAGCGTCGTGATCGCCTGGACCTGCTGGGGGAGACCCTGTGATGGAAACCTGGTTGCTGATCCTCGGCATGGCCGCGATCACCTTCGCCATTCGCTACAGCCTGTTCGCCTGGCCGGACCTGCGCTTCCCGCCGGTGGTGCGCCAGGGGCTGCACTACGTGCCCACGGCGGTGCTCACCGCCATCGTGGTGCCGGGCATGCTGATGCCTGACGGCGAGCACCTGGCCGTGGCGCTGGACAACGCCTACCTGCTGGGCGGGTTGGGCTGCATCCTCATTGCCGCGCTGACCCGGCACCTGCTGGCGACCATCCTCGGCGGGTTGCTGCTGTTCTTTGCACTGCGGGCGTACCTGGGGCAGTTGCCGATCTAGGCTATAAATCCGCGCCGTTTCAAACATCCTCGCGGCAGATGTGGCTTTCCGACCGGGTCCTGATGTCCAATCAGCGACGTGCGATTCCCTGCGGGGCGCATTCTCGCCAACCATCAGGTACCAAGGACGATGAGCCAACATTCGCAATTCGCTCTGCTGGGCACGCGGCGTTTCCTGCCGTTCTTCGTGACCCAGCTGCTCGGGGCCTTCAACGACAACATCTTCAAGCAATCGCTGATCCTGGCGATCCTCTACAAGCTGGCGATCTCCGGCGACAAGGGGATCTACGTCAACCTCTGTGCGCTGTTGTTCATCCTGCCGTTCTTCCTGTTTTCCGCCCTGGGTGGCCAGTTCGGCGAGAAGTACGCCAAGGACGCCCTGATCCGCGCCATCAAGCTGGCGGAGATCGCCATCATGGCGGTCGGTGCGCTGGGCTTCTTCTTCGACAACCTCTGGCTGCTGCTGGCGGCGCTGTTCGCCATGGGCACTCACTCGGCGCTGTTCGGCCCGGTCAAGTACTCGATCCTGCCCCAGGCCCTGCGCGAGCAGGAGCTGGTGGGGGGCAACGCGCTGGTGGAGATGGGTACCTTCCTGGCGATCCTCGCCGGCACCATCGGCGCGGGCGTCATGATGTCCGCGTCGCACTACGAGCCGATCGTGGCCGGCGCCATCCTGCTTACCGCCTGCCTGGGCTACCTGGCCAGCCGGGGCATTCCCCGGGCGGCGGCGGCCATGCCGGAGCTGAAGCTGGAGTGGAACATCTTCGTGCAGTCCTGGCGCATCCTGCGGCTGGGCCTGGAGCAGCGGCCGTCGGTGTCGCGCTCGCTGGTGGGCAACTCCTGGTTCTGGTTCCTCGGCGCCATCTACCTGACGCAGATCCCGGCCTACTCGAAGGACCTGCTGTACGGCGACGAGAGCGTGGTGACGCTGATCCTCACGGTGTTCTCGGTGGGCATCGCCATGGGGTCGATGCTTTGCGAGCGCCTCTCCGGCGGCAAGGTGGAGATCGGCCTGGTGCCCTTCGGCTCCATCGGCCTGACGGTGTTCGGCATCCTCCTGTGGTGGCACTCCGGCGGCTTCCCCCAGGGCGCCCAGCCCCATGACTGGCTGGCCGTGCTGAGCGAGCCGCAGGCGTGGATGATCCTGGCGGACATCTTCGGCATCGGCCTGTTCGGCGGCTTCTACATCGTGCCGCTGTATGCGCTGATCCAGTCGCGCACCGCGGAGAACGAGCGGGCGCGGGTGATCGCGGCCAACAACATCCTCAACGCCTTGTTCATGGTGGTTTCGGCCATCGCCTCGATCCTGTTCCTGAGCGTCGCCAAGCTGTCGATCCCGCAGCTGTTCCTGGTGGTGTCGCTGATGAACATCGCGGTGAACAGCTACATCTTCAAGATCGTCCCCGAGTTCAGCATGCGCTTTCTGGTGTGGCTGCTCGGCCACTCCATGTACCGCGTGCACCATCGCGGCCTGGAGTCGATCCCGGAGGAGGGCGCGGCGCTGCTGGTGTGCAACCACGTGTCCTTCGTCGATGCGCTGCTGATCGGTGGCGCGGTGCGCCGGCCGGTGCGCTTCGTCATGTACTACAAGATCTACAACCTGCCGGTGCTCAACTTCATCTTCCGCACGGCCGGCACCGTGCCGATCGCCGGCCGCAGCGAGGACCTGCTGGTCTACGACCGCGCCTTCAAGAAGATCGACGAGTACCTGAAGGCGGGCGAGGTGGTGTGTATCTTCCCCGAGGGCAAGCTGACCGGCGATGGCGAGATGAACGAGTTCAAGAGCGGCGTGGAGCGCATCCTCGAACAGAACCCGGTGCCGGTGATCCCGATGGCGCTGCAGGGCCTGTGGGGCAGCTTCTTCAGCCGCGACCCGAACAAAGGCCTGTTCAAGCGCTTCTGGTCCCACATCAACCTGGTGGCTGGCCCGGCGCTGGCGCCGGAGACGGTGGACCGCCTCAGCCTGCAGGCGTCGGTGGCGGCGCTGCGTGGTGAGGTGCGCTGAGCGATCCGGAACGAAAAAGCCCGCCGGAAGGCGGGCTTTTTCATGGGCGCGATTCAGGTGCTCATCTTGAGCCCGATCAGCCCGCAGATGATCAGCGCGACGCTGCCCAGGCGCATCAGCGCGACCGACTCGCCGAACAGGATGACGCCGGCGATGACGGTGCCGACGGCGCCGATGCCGGTCCAGATCGCGTAGGCGGTACCCAGGGGCAGCTGCTTCATGGCCAGACCCAGGAGGCCGAGGCTGATGGCCATGGCCAGCACGGTGAGGGCGGTGGGCAGCGGGCGGGTGAAGCCTTCGGTGTATTTCAGGCCGACGGCCCAACCCACTTCGAACAGGCCGGCGAAGAACAGGATGATCCAGGACATGGTGACCTCCAGAGGGGGACGGAATGTGGGGGCCGTCCCCGGGTGGTCACTGCAGCAACGCACTGAAGGCGTGGCTGGAAGTGGCAGGGCCGTCCCTGCGTTTGCGCAGTATTTTGCACATCCCGCCCGTGCGGACAAGTCCGTACGGGCAGGCGGTTGTCAGTCAATGGTGTGCGGAACGGTCGGAATCGGGTTCGCTCATGCGTCGGAAGATCGCAGCGAGCAGTGAGCCGGACAGGTTGTGCCAAACGCTGAACAGCGCGCTCGGCACGGCGGCCAGGGGCGAGAAATGGGCGTTGGCCAGGGCGGCGCCGAGCCCGGAGTTCTGCATGCCGACCTCGATGGAGAGGGTCTTGCGCTGGGCCAGCGGCAGGCCGAAGACGCGGCCAGCGAGGTAGCCCAACGCCAGGCCGAAGCCGTTGTGCAGCACCACCACCGCCATGATGAGCAGGCCGGATTCGGCGATCTTGGCCTGGCTGGCGGCAACGACGCCGGCCACGATGGCGACGATGCACAGCACCGACACCAGTGGCAGCACCTGTTCGGCCACCTGCACCCGCGCACCCAGCAGGCGTTGCACGATGAAGCCGAGGGCGATGGGCACCAGCACCACCTGCAGGATGGACATGAACAGGGCGCTGAACTGCACCGGCAGCCAGGCCGAGGCCAGCAGCCAGATCAGCGCGGGCGTGACCAGCGGCGCCAGCAGGGTGGTGACGGCGGTGATGGCGACGGACAGGGCCACGTCCCCGCGGGAGAACCAGGTCATCACGTTCGAGGCGGTGCCGCCGGGGCAGCAGCCGACCAGGATGACGCCGACGGCGATTTCCGGTGGCAGCTGCAGCAACCGGCAGAGCAGCCAGGCCAGGCCCGGCATGATGATGAACTGGGCGAGCACGCCGATCAGCACCCACAGCGGCCGCCGCGCGACTTCGCGGAAATCCGCTGCCTTCAGTGTCAGGCCCATGCCGAACATCACCAGCCCCAGCAACGGCACGATCCATTGGGTGATCGGCAGGAAGGGTGCCGGGACGCAGAACGCCAGCACGGCGAACAGCAGGATCCAGAGGGCGAAGGTGTTGCCGACGAAGCGGCTCAAGGCAGCGAGGGCACGCATGGTCATTCCTTGTCGTTATCGTGAAAGCGCCGGCTCTGGGCCGGCGCTTCGGGGAGGGTCAGATGCCCTGGGGTATCTCTTCGCCGCCGAGTGCGTCGAGCAGCTGGGGCAGGAACTCCACCAGCGTCAGCATCATCAGGGTGAAGCTGGCGTCCAGCTGGGCGAGGGCGTCTTCGCCGCCGTCCTGCTCGGCCTTCTCCTGCAGCAGGTCTTCGAAGCGCAGGCGCTTGATCACCAGCTTGTCGTCGAGGATGAAGGAGAGCTTGTCCTGCCAGGCCAGGGACAGCTGGGTGACCAGCTTGCCGGAGGAGAGGTGCAGCTGGATCTCGTCGCTGGTCAGGTCCTGGCGCTTGCAGCGCACCACGCCGCCGTCTTCGTCGGTGTCACGCAGCTCGCATTCGTCGAGGACGTAGAAGTCCTTGGCGGCTTCCTGGGTCTTGACCCACTCGGTGAGAGTGGCGGTGGGGGCGATCTTCACCGAGGCCGGGCGCACCGGCAGCGAGCCGATGGCTTCGCGCAGGGTGGAGAGCAGGTCTTCGGCGCGCTTCGGGCTGGAGGCGTCCACCAGGATCAGGCCCTGGGCCGGGGCGATGGCGGCGAAGGTGGCCGACTTGCGGATGAAGGCGCGCGGCAGCAGGGTCTGGACGATCTCGTCCTTGAGCTGGTCGCGCTCCTTCTTGTAGACCTTGCGCATCTGCTGGGTCTCGATCTCGTCGACCTTCTCCTTCAGTGCATCGCGTACCACGCTGCCGGGCAGGATGCGTTCCTCCTTGCGCGCTGCCACCAGCATGAAGCCTTCGCTCACGTGGACCAGCGGCGCGTCCGCACCTTTGCCGAAGGGCGCCACGAAGCCGTAGGTGGTCAGTTCCTGGCTGGCGCAGGGGCGCGCGGGCTTGGTGGCCAGGGCGGCCTCCAGAGCGTCGGCGTCGAAGGGCACATCCTGGGTGAGGCGGTAGACGAGCAGGTTGCGGAACCACATAAGAGGAACTCTCCGGAAACAAAGGCCGCATTATTCTCGTCCCGGGCCTGCAGGCCAACCCTGCGCTAAGCCTTTGGAACGGCTGAAAAAATTTTTTGAAAAAGGGCTTGCCAGAGTTCGAATGCATCCCTAGAATGCGCACCACTTCGAGAGTGAAGGGTGATTAGCTCAGCCGGGAGAGCATCTGCCTTACAAGCAGAGGGTCGGCGGTTCGATCCCGTCATCACCCACCAATCTCGGGGTAACGCGCAGCGGTAGTTCAGTCGGTTAGAATACCGGCCTGTCACGCCGGGGGTCGCGGGTTCGAGTCCCGTCCGCTGCGCCATATACAAAGCCCTCAGGTAGCGATACCTGAGGGCTTTTTCGTTCGTCCCGGTTTTTTTCGGTGCGGTTCCGGCCCAGGTGATTGGTGGTGAAAAGCCGCAAAATCCTCGCCCTGGCGCTGAACTTATTCCCCTGTTTTCGATCCTAAGTGCCCATAGCCACTGATCGCAGCGGCCTGCTAAGCTCGCCGCTTCTTCGAACATGCCCTCACGGCGTACAGATAAGGAATCAGCATGAAACAAACTCGGTTGGCGGCAGCGGTGGCCCTGGTGGGCCTGGTGCTCGCAGGCTGCGACTCCCAGACCAGCAGCGTCGAGCTGAAGACCCCGGCCCAGAAGGCGTCCTATGGCATCGGCCTGAACATGGGCAAGAGCCTCGCCCAGGAAGGCATGGACGACCTGGATTCCAAAGCCGTCGCCCTGGGTATCGAAGACGCCATCGGCAAGAAGGACCAGCGCCTGAAGGATGAAGAGCTGGTCGAAGCCTTCGCCTTCCTGCAGAAGCGTGCCGAAGAGCGCATGACCAAGCTGAACGAAGAGTCCGCCAAGGCGGGCAAGAAGTTCCTGGAAGAGAACGGCAAGCGCAAGGAAGTCACCACCACCGCTTCCGGCCTGCAGTACGAAGTGATCAAGAAGGCTGACGGCGCCCAGCCCAAGCCCACCGACGTGGTCACTGTCCACTACGAAGGCAAGCTGACCGACGGCACCGTGTTTGACAGCTCCATCCAGCGTGGCAGCCCGATCGACCTGCCGGTGAGCGGCGTGATCCCCGGTTGGGTGGAAGGCCTGCAACTGATGCACGTCGGCGAGAAGTACAAGCTGTACATCCCGTCCGAGCTGGCTTATGGCGCGCAGAGCCCGAGCCCGGCGATCCCGGCCAACTCGGTCCTGGTCTTCGACCTGGAACTGATCGGCATCAAGGATCAGGCCGCTGACCAGGGTGCTGCTCCGCAGCAGTAATGCCCGGTCGACCAGACGCCCCGCCTAGCGGGGCGTTTTCGTTTGTGCCTTTCTTTCGATAGGCGCTCCTGACCGTAACGGGACTGCGGGTTACCAAACGAACCCCGGCTCGACCGGCAGGTCTGAAAGGGGGTGGAGGCACGCCACCCTGTTACGGTTATGCACATGGTCGTGCAGTCACGGATTTGTCACTGCGACGGGCTGCCGCAGCGACTGGACAAAAAATCAACTGGTTGATTTAGCTGGCTTTTTCGGCGTGGCGAAAAAATCGCCGATCTGAGCGGAGGCCTCGTGGCGCGGGGCTTTCATGGCGTAATCAATACGCTGTCAACAAGGTTATCCACAGGATCTGTGAGTAACCGCCGAAGAGCCCGTCCCATGCGGTTCGGAGAGACGAGACGATGAAGGCACCCTGGAATTTCGAGCGTTACCTGCCCCTGGCCGGCCGATTCCTGGCCCGCGGACGTCTACCGGCCTTACTGTTGGCCGTCACCCGAAAGAGTGCCCGCCAAGGTGGTCGTCTGGGTGGTGCACGGGAGGACCTGAAGCTGCTGATGGCGCTCTGCGTGGCACGGGTTCGCGGGCAGTATCGGGATCTGAGCCCCAAGGCGCTGCTGTCGGTGGTGGCCGGGCTGGTCTACTTCCTGACGCCGGTGGATGCGATCCCCGATTGGGTGCTGGGGGCGGGCCTGATCGACGACCTCGCGGTGCTGGCCTGGGTCATGCGCACCTGGGGCCAGGAGCTGGAGGCATTCCGCCGCTGGCGCGATGCCCAGGCACCGGAGGTGGTGGCGCGTCTGGAGCAACTCCCCGCACCGCAGGAACTGTCGGAGGAATTCAGCTGATTCCGTGGGTCTGCCTACCCGGTCATGCTCCGTTCATGTAGGACCCCGTAGGCCGATTCGCCCTGTTAAGATGGCCGCCTGCAAGGAAGGTGCTGAGACGTCGGCACTGCTGTCCACGGGAGTTGCAATGAACGTGCAAGTGATCATGCGTGACGGCGAAGCGGAATACGCCGTATTGCCTTGGGCCGATTACCAGGCGCTGCTGCAGGCCGCTGGACAGGCCGCACCCGCTTCGGCCCCCGCCGATACCCATTCCCTGCGCGAGCTGCGGGCACTGCGCGAGGCGCGTGGCCAGAGCATCGAGCAATTGGCGCGTGCGGTGGGCATCAGCCCGGTCTACCTGGGGTTGATCGAGGAGGGCGAGCGCGAGCCTGATGCCGCCATCCAGCGGTCCCTGGCCGTGACCCTGGGGATCGCCGGCTGGGAGGTGCAATGAGCGTACGCATCAGTCGCCAGCACTGGCAGTCGCTGTTGAATGAGCTGGATGATGCGCGGCGCCAGCGGCATCTCCTGACCTACCGGGCCTTGGTGGAGCGCCTGCAACTGCCGAGCCCGGCAATGCAGACCCTCACCGCAGCCCTGGAACACCTGGCTGCGCTGGATGCCCGGGCCGAGCGGCCGTTGCGCAGCTCCCTGGTGATCAGCCAGGGCGCCAGTCGCCTGCCGCGTACCGGCTTCTTCGAATTCGTGGTGCGACTGGGGCGTTTCTCCGGTCCTCCGGACGGCGTGGCCGCTGCCTCCTGGCATGCTGCCGAGGTGGTTCGCGTCTTCGAATTCGACTACCCCGAGGAGCCCTGATGGCCATCTGGAAGCTGCGGGCCTGGCTGGGTTATGCGGTGGCCCGCTGGCTGCTGCGCTTCCCGTCGCTGGTGCGCAACCCGCGTGCCTGGAACTGGATGCAGGGGCAGTACGCCCGGCAGGCCAACCTCGGGAATGTCGCGGCCCAGCGCTTCTACGGCCACCTGCTGTTGCACCGCGGCCAGGGCTTCGGCGCGCGGGAGGAGGGCATTCGCTTGTTGCGCCTGGCAGGCCAGGCCGGGGACGGCAAGTCGGCTTACCAACTGGGCGTACTGGCATTGGCCGGTGATGCCCGGCAGGCACCGGATGCGGCCCAGGCCGCCCATTGGTGGAGCCTGGCGGAGCAGGCCGGTCACCCGCTTGCGGCACGCAAGCTGGCGGACCTGTACCGCGAGGGCGGGCCGGGGCTGGCGGCGGATGTCGAGGCCGCCGAACGCCTGGATCGTCGCGCCGCCCAGCTCGGGCTCTGAGTCGAACCTAGACCGCGTCGAGGATATGCAGGCTGTATCCGGGCACAGCCTTGGCGTGGCGCTTGGCTTCCGAGGCGAGGCCGGCCAGTTGCCCGGCATCCAGCTGGCTGCAGGCCTCGGGCGTCAGGTTCACCACGCCGATGGAGAGTGACAGCAGGGGGAACTCCTCACGCTGGCCGCTGCGGTTGTGGGCGATGAAGCAGCCCGCTTGCAGGTGGTCGGCCCGGTAGAAGCGCCGGCACTGCCCCTGGAAGTCCTCCAGCAGGAAGTTGAGCTTGCTGCGCCAGTCATCAGAGCCCAGCACCAGCATGAAGTCATCCCCGCCGATGTGCCCGACGAAATCCCGCGCCGGGTCGACGCGCTCGTTCAGGCATTGCGCCAGGCACAGCAGCACTTCGTCGCCCTTGGCGTAGCCGTAGAGGTCGTTGAAGGGCTTGAAGCTGTCGATGTCCACGTAGCAGACCCGTGCGGCACGCCCCTGCTGAAGCAGGCGACTCAGACACTGCTGGATGGGCACGTTGCCCGGTAGCAGGGTCAGCGGGTTGGCGTGGCGGGCCTGCTGGATCTTCATCTCGGTGATCAGCTTGAGCACGTCGATCACCCGCCCCAGGCCAAGGTAGCGCCCCTCGGAAATGATCACGAAGTCTTCCTCGATCCGCTGCCGCGCCCGGCTGGTGAGCAGGCGGCTGACCTGCTGCAGGGACTGGCCGATCTCCACGGCGAGGAAGTCATCGCTCATCAGCCGGCTGATGGGCTTGCGGGCGAACAGGTCGGTGGCGAAGGGCTTGAGCAGCGCATCGGAGAGCAGGTGGCGGTGGACGATGCCGATGGGCTGCTGCTGATCGTCCAGCACGGCCACCGAGTTCAGGTTGGCTTGCACGCGGAAGGCCTCCAGCACTTCGCTGATGGGCGTGTTGCGGTGCATCGCCGGTTGCTCGTTGAGCAGGGGCTTGAGGTCGGCGCTGTCCTCGCCCAGTTGGCTCTGGGCGCGGTCCAGCAGCGGCAGGTAGGCGCGGGCCTCTCGCGGCGGGTTCTCCTGGGGCCGGCAGAGCAGGTAACCCTGCACCAGGTCCAGGCCCATCTCGGCCAGCACGGCCAGTTCCTCGCTGAGCTCGATGCCCTCGGCGATGACCTGGGCGCGGGAGGCCTTGGCCATCTTCAGGATGGAGCCGACGAACTCGCGCTTCACCGCGTCCTGGTGGATGCCGTCGATGAAGTGGCGGTCGATCTTCACGTAATCGGGGCGCAGCTCCGACCACAGGCGCAGGCTGGAATAGCCCGCACCCAGGTCGTCCAGGGCGATGGAGAAGCCCATGGCGCGGTAGTGGTGCAGGGCGGTGTCGAGCAGGGCGAAGTCATCGGTGGGGGCATGCTCGGTGAGTTCGATGACCACCTCGCTCGGCGGGATGCCGAAAGCCTGCAGCATCTGCAGGGTGCGGCCTGGCTGGTGGGCCGGGTCCAGCAGGGATTCGGGGGAGACGTTGAGGAACAGCTTGCCGTCGAGCTTCAGCTCATGGAAGCGGGTGCAGGCGCGCTTGCGGCAGGCCATCTCCAGTTCGCTCAACCGTCCGGCGTGACGGGCCATGGCGAACAGGGTGACGGGGGAGTGTAGCGGGCTGTTGGAGGGGCCGCGGGTCAGGGCCTCGTAGCCGAGGATGCGCCGCTCGGAAAGGGAGAAGATCGGTTGGAACAGGCTGTTCAGGTCGCCGTGAGCGAGGATCTGGCCCAAGGCGCTCAACTGCTCGGTGACTGTCATGAGGGGCTCTCGTACAGGAGGCGCTAAAAGCAAGGGGCCGCATAAGCGGCCCCTGCATTTCACGACAGTTTCGTGACGATCTGATGACGCTCAGTGCTTGGCTACCGTGGTGTTCAGGCCCAGGTAATCCAGCAGGATCTGTCCGGTCTCGGTCAGGTAGGCGTCGTCTTCCGGCTTGGTCTTGTCGTCCTCCGGCAGGGCGTCCTCGTCTTCCCTTTTCAGCTCCTTGAGCAGGTCTTCGCCCTTGGCCTTGCGGCGGGCGTTTTCCATGGCCAGCTGCTTGTTCTCGATATCGGTCTGCTGGGCGCGGCGCTTGGCTTCGTTGAGGCTGACGACGGTTTCCTTCATCAGCTTCTGGGCCAGTGCCAGGCGTTCGCGGCTGTAGACGAAGTCCGGGTTGTGGGCGGTACGCGCGTCGTGGCGGGCCTTCAGCTCAGCCAGGAAGGGCCGGAAGGGGTCGACCTCCGGCTTTATCGCCGGGCGGATGCTGTCCCAGGGCATGGCCTCGGGCAGGGCGCTCTCGCCGATTTCCTTGGTGTCCACCACCGAGGGGTACTCGATGTCGGGAATCACGCCCTGGTGCTGGGTGCTCTGGCCGGAGACGCGGTAGAACTTGGCCAGGGTCAGCTTCAGTTCGCCGTGGTTCAGCGGCTGGATGGTCTGCACGGTGCCCTTGCCGAAGGTCTGGCCGCCGATGATGAGCGCACGGTGGTAGTCCTGCATGGCGCCGGCGAAGATCTCCGAGGCCGAGGCGGACAGTCGGTTCACCAGCACGGCCATCGGGCCCTTGTAGAACACGCCGCTGTTCTCGTCGGCCAGCACGTCAACGCGGCCGTCGCTGTTGCGTACCAGCACGGTGGGGCCCTGGTCGATGAACAGGCCGGTCAGTTCGGTGGCTTCCTGCAGGGAACCGCCGCCGTTGTTGCGCAGGTCGATGACCACGCCGTCGACGTTTTCCTTCTGCAGCTCACCCAGCAGCTTCTTCACGTCGCGGGTGGTGCTCTTGTACTCGGGGTCGCCGGCGCGGAAGGCCTTGAAGTCCAGGTAGAACGCCGGAACCTCGATCACGCCGAGCTTGAACGGATGGCCGTCGTGCTCGAGCTTGAGCACCGATTTCTTCGCGGCCTGCTCCTCCAGCTTCACCGACTCGCGGGTGATGGAGACGATCTTGCTGGTCTGGTCGTTCGGGGCGTTGCTGGCAGGCACCACTTCCAGGCGGACCACCGAACCCTTCGGTCCGCGGATCAGCTTGACCACTTCGTCCAGGCGCCAGCCGATCACATCGACCATCTCGCCGTTGCCCTGGGCAACACCGACGATCTTGTCGGCCGGGGCGATCTGCTTGCTCTTCTCGGCGGGGCCGGCCGGAACCAGGCGCACCACCTTCACATGCTCGCTGTCGCTCTGCAGGACGGCACCGATGCCTTCCAGCGACAGGCTCATGTTGATGTCGAAGTTCTCGGCGTTGTCCGGAGAGAGGTACTGGGTGTGGGGGTCGTAGGTCTGGGCGAAGGCGTTGATGTAGGCCTGGAAGATGTCTTCGCCACGGGTCTGCTCAAGGCGCGAAAGCTGGTTCTTGTAGCGCTTGATCAGCAGCTCCTGGATGGCCTTGGGCTCCTTGTTGGCGAGCTTCAGGCGCAGGACCTCGTCCTTCACGCGCTTGCGCCACAGGTCGTCCAGCGCGGCGCTGTCCTTGGCCCAGGTGGCTTTCTCGCGGTCTGTCTCAAGGGTCTCGTCGACGGTGAAGTCGATCTTGTCGACACCTTTGCCGAGCATCGCCAGGGCGAAGTCCAGGCGCTCCTTCAGGCGGTCGAGGTGGCGCTTGTAGATGGTGAAGCCGGGCTGCAGGTCACCCTTCTTCAGGAAGTCGTCGAACTGCGTCTTCCAGGCGTTGAATTCGGCAATGTCGCCCGCAGTGAAGTACATCTTCGCGGGGTCGAGCATCTTGAGGTAGCCCTCGTAGATCTTCACCGAGCGTTCGTCGTTGAGCGGGGGCTTGTTGTAGTGGTGGCGCTTGAGCAGCTCGACCACGTTGAGGCTGGCGATCACCTGCTCGCGGTCCGGCTGGAGGGAGTCCCAGCTGTCGCTTGCCGAGGTGGTGGAGGCATGCAGCGGGAGCGCGCTGATGCTGAAAACGAACGCAAGGGCGGAGCAGATCAGAGAACGCTTCATGCTGATTCGACGTCGGGGCAGGTGATAACGCATATTAGGCCGTATTTGAGGGCGCCGGGTTCCTTCGGCGCAAAGCAAAAGCCCGGCGGTCAGCGCCGGGCGGGTCCGGGGTCACTATGGAGGCAGCGTGAAAGCATTGCAAGGCATTGAAGGCCGCGTGGAGTGGGCAGAGCGCACGGTTCCGAGCTGTGATGTGGGCCAGGTCCGAATCCGTGTCGCGGCGGCGGGTTTGAACCGTGCCGACCTGCTCCAGGCAGCGGGTCATTACCCCCCACCGCCGGGGGCCAGTGACGTGATCGGGCTGGAGTGTTCCGGGGTGATCACCGAGGTCGGTCCCGGGTGCGCCTGGGAGGTTGGCGACCGGGTCTGTGCACTGCTCGCGGGCGGTGGTATGGCCGAGGAGGTGGTGGTGGATGCCCGCCACGCGCTGCCGGTGCCGGAGGGGCTGTCCCTGGCCGAGGCGGCCGCTGTGCCCGAGGTGTATGCCACCGCCTGGCTCAATCTGTTCCAGCTCGCCGCGCTCGGCCCGGGTGAGAAGGTGCTGCTGCACGCGGGCGCCAGCGGCGTCGGCTCGGCGGCCATCCAGTTGTGCAAGGCGTTCGGCAACCCGGTTTGGGTCAGCGTGGGTTCGGCTGAACGATTGGCTTATTGTGTGAGCCTGGGTGCCCAGGGCGGTGCGTTGCGGGGTGATGGCCTGCAGGGCCTCAAGGATTTCGGTCCGTTCGACGTGATCCTCGATCCGGTCGGCGGCAACTACGCCGCGCTGAACCTCGACCTGCTGGCCCGCGACGGCCGCTGGGTCAACATCGGCCTCATGGGCGGCCGCAAGGCCGAGCTGGACATGGCCCAGGTGCTGGGCAAGCGCATCCAGCTCATCGGCTCCACCCTGCGCAACCGCGACGACGCCTTCAAGGCCGACCTGCTGCGCGATCTGCACCAGCAGGTCTGGCCGCTGTTCACCGAGGGGCGTGTGAAGCCGCAGCTGGAAAAGGCCTTCGCGGCGGCCGACGTCCAGCTCGCATTCGACACGCTCGCCGGCAACCAGGTGGCCGGCAAGCTGGTGGTCATACTGGACGAGAGCCTGTCGTGATGGTCTGATCGTCGGCCGTTCATCGGCGAATTCTCGGCGCAGACGGCTTCGCCAACGCCTGCTGAATCGCTGCAGGCCCCGTAGTCACTGGCCTGCAGCATTGATTTAGTAAACCAATGATGGCGATGCTCTCAATCAATAAGCTCTTTACCGAGTAACCGCCTAGTATTCGTCGGGTAGATTTTTCAACCCACCCTTCACCCATGGAAAAGAGGTCTAACTGGATGTCTCTGATCAATACCTCCGTACAACCCTTCAAGGTCAACGCTTTCCACAATGGCAAGTTCATTGAGGTCACCGAAGAGTCCCTCAAGGGCAAGTGGTCGGTCCTGATCTTCATGCCGGCAGCCTTCACCTTCAACTGCCCGACCGAGATCGAAGACGCCGCCAACAACTACGCCGAGTTCCAGAAGGCCGGTGCCGAGGTCTACATCGTGACCACCGACACCCACTTCTCCCACAAGGTGTGGCACGAAACCTCCCCGGCGGTCGGCAAGGCTCAGTTCCCGCTGATCGGCGACCCGACCCACCAGCTGACCAACGCCTTCGGCGTGCACATTCCGGAAGAAGGCCTGGCCCTGCGCGGCACCTTCGTGATCAACCCGGAAGGCGTCATCAAGACCGTCGAGATCCACTCCAACGAGATCGCCCGTGACGTGTCCGAGACCCTGCGCAAGCTGAAAGCTGCCCAGTACACCGCTGCCCACCCGGGCGAAGTGTGCCCGGCCAAGTGGAAGGAAGGCGCCGCTACCCTGGCCCCGTCCCTGGACCTGGTCGGCAAGATCTAAGTCACGCAGTACCCTTCCCCCGGTGGCCGGCCGACCGGCTGGCCACCCTGCACAAAGCCCGAATCCGAGCGAGCAGGGCGGACGCGTCAGCGTCCGCCGCGGGGACCCCTTACGCCCGAAATACCCAAGGAGTCAGTCATGTTGGACGCCAATCTTAAAACCCAGTTGAAGGCCTACCTGGAAAAGGTCACCCAGCCGTTCGAGATCGTCGCGTCCCTCGATGACAGCGACAAATCCCGCGAGCTGCGTGAACTCCTGCAGGAAATCGTCGGCCTGACCGACAAGATCACCCTGCGCGAAGACGGCAACGACGCCCGCAAGCCCTCCTTCGCCCTGGAGCGCCCGGGTGCCGACATCAGCCTGCGCTTCGCCGGCATCCCCATGGGCCACGAGTTCACCTCCCTGGTCCTGGCCCTGCTCCAGGTCGGCGGCCACCCGTCCAAGCTGGACGCCGCCGTGATTGAGCAGATCAAGAACCTCGAAGGCGAATTCAACTTCGAAACCTACTTCTCGCTGTCCTGCCAGAACTGCCCCGATGTGGTGCAGGCGCTGAACCTGATGGCCGTGCTCAACCCCAACATCCGCAACGTCTCCATCGACGGCGCGCTGTTCCAGGACGAGGTCGAGCAGCGCCAGGTCATGTCCGTGCCCAGCATCTACCTGAACGGTGAGCTGTTCGCCCAGGGCCGCATGGGCGCGGAAGAGATTCTCGCCAAGATCGATACCGGCGCCGCCGCCCGCGACGCCGAGAAGCTCAGCGCCAAGGAGGCCTTCGACGTGCTGGTGGTGGGCGGTGGCCCGGCCGGTGCCTCGGCCGCCATCTATGCCGCCCGCAAGGGCATCCGCACCGGCGTTGCCGCCGAGCGCTTCGGCGGCCAGGTGCTGGACACCATGGCCATCGAGAACTTCATCTCCGTCCCGGAGACCGAAGGCCCGAAACTGGCCCGCGCGCTGGAAGAGCACGTCAAGCACTACGACGTCGACATCATGAACCTGCAGCGTGCCAGCGCCCTGATCCCGGCCAAGGCCGAAGGTGGTCTGCACGAGGTGAAGTTCGAGAGCGGTGCCAGCCTCAAGGCCAAGACCGTGATCCTCGCCACCGGCGCCCGCTGGCGTGAAATGAACGTCCCCGGCGAGCAGGAATACCGCGGCCGTGGCGTCGCCTACTGCCCGCACTGCGACGGCCCGCTGTTCAAGGGCAAGCGCGTTGCGGTGATCGGCGGGGGCAACTCCGGTGTCGAGGCGGCCATCGACCTGGCCGGCATCGTCGCCCACGTCACCCTGATCGAGTTCGACAGCAAGCTGCGCGCCGACGCCGTGCTGCAGAAGAAGCTGCACAGCCTGCCCAACGTCGAAGTGATCACCAGTGCGCTGACCAGCGAAGTGAAGGGCGACGGCCAGAAGGTCACCGGTCTGACCTACAAGGACCGCACCAACGACGAGTTCAAGACCCTGGAGCTGGAAGGCATCTTCGTGCAGATCGGCCTGCTACCCAACAGCGACTGGCTGAAAGGCACCGTCGAGCTCAGCCCCCGTGGCGAGATCATCGTCGACGCCCGTGGCGAGACCTCGCTGCCCGGCATCTTCGCCGCCGGCGACGTCACCACCGTGCCGTACAAGCAGATCGTCATCGCGGTCGGCGAGGGAGCCAAGGCCTCACTCAGCGCCTTCGATCACCTGATCCGCAACTGATCGGTCGACGCTCCACCCCAAAAGGCAGCCCTCGGGCTGCCTTTTTGGTTAGTGCGAGTCGTCCATGCCGATGTCGGACGTGCTCCTTGGGATGATCCATGGGCTGCGATTATGCTCGGTGCTCTTTTTGCCGACACCACCGCACCCACCGTATCCAGGCCAATCGACAGGGAGTCCCCGTGAGCCTTCACATCCGCCCGGCCGTGCGCAGCGACGCCAGCCAGATCCTCACCTTCATCCTCGAACTGGCCCGCTGTGAAAAGGCCGAGCACCAGGTGGTCGCCACCGTCCCGGACATCGAGCAGAGCCTGTTCGCCAGCGACTCGCCGGCCCAGGCGTTGATCTGCGAGGTGGAGGGGCAGCCCATCGGCTTCGCCGTCTACTACTTCGGCTATTCCACCTGGCTGGGCCGCAAGAGCCTGTACCTGGAAGACCTCTACGTCTCCCCCGAGCGCCGTGGCCTGGGCGCCGGCAAGGCGTTGCTCGCGTACCTGGCTCGGGTGGCCTGCGAGAGCGGCTGCCGCCGCATGGAATGGATGGTGATGGAGTGGAACGAGCCCGCGCTGGCCTTCTATCGCCGCCTGGGCGCGAGCCCTCTGGAGGACCTGGTGCGCTATCGCCTCGCCGACGACGCACTCCAGGCCCTGGCCGAAACCCGCCCGGCCTGAAGCAGCCGCGCGGAGCCTCAGGCCGGGGTGCCGACGCCGAAGACCCGGGCCAGGTGCGCCTGGTAGCGGGCCACGTCGCCGTCGATGTCCGGGCGCTTCATCACATCCACCGCGAGGAAGGTCGGCAGCGGCTGCATGCCGAGGAACTGGTTGGCCTTGTGGAAGGGGAAGTACACCGCGTCCACGCCCTTGGCTTCGAAGAAGTCGGTGGGGTCGTCGAAGGCCTGCCGGGGCGCATTCCAGGTGGCGGAGATCATGTAGCGCTTGCCGTGCAGCAGGCCGCCGCTGCCGTACTTCTGCGAGGCGTCCGAGCGGGTACGGCCATCGTTGGCGTAGAGGCTGCCATGGCCGGCGGTGAACACCTCGTCGATGTAGCGCTTCACCGTCCAGGGCGCGCCCATCCACCAACCCGGCATCTGCCAGACGATCACGTCGGCCCAGAGGAATTTCTGCACTTCCTCGGCGATGTCGTAGCCGCCGTCGATGAAGGTGGCCTGCACCTCGAGTCCGGCGCGGTCGAGGAAGGCGAGGGCCGCCTCGTGCAGGGTCTGGTTGTAGCGGCCGTCGGAGTGGGCGAACTGCTTGCCGCCGTTGAGCAGGAGGATCTTTTTCATGGCCAGGGCCTCATGGGAGCGAAGAATGGCCGGCAGCGTAGCGGGCGATAGGTGCGGGAAACACCGTCTCCCGTTCAAATCGCCTTTGCGTGAAAGTCATGAATCGGTCGCTGACCCGTGCGCTAGGCTGGCCCTCCCTTTCGACCCCCGACGGAGTGTCCATGACCGCGCCCTATGCCTTCATCCTTCATGCCCAGTTGCGCCCGGAGAAAGCCGATGACTTCGAGGCGCTGTTCCGCGCCTATGTCGAACCCAGCCGCGCCGAGGCCGGCTGCCTGGAGTACCACATGCTGCGGGATGCCCAGGACCCGACGCTGTTCATCTTCTTCGAGGTCTGGCGCTCGCGGGCGGATCTGGAGTTTCACGCCGCCTTGCCCCACATGCAGGCGTTCCATGCCCGGCGCATGGAGTACCTGGTGCGGGATTTCGAGATCCGCGAGGTGGTGGTGCTCAGCGAGGGGGAGAGGAGGGCGCGTTGAGGGGCGTGCGGGGCTTCCGGTGTTCTGGGAGTTCGCTGGGACTTGGACGCCGCAGAGCTCCCGGACTGAAGTCCGGGCTACGTCCGGGCTACATCCGGCTACGTCGGGCTGAAGCCTGGGCTACGGCCAGGAACAAGGCGGGGCGGTCAGGCTTCCTGGGCGCGGTAGGCACCGGGGGTGAGCCCCGTCCATTTCTTGAAGGCGCGGTGGAAGGCCGAGGGTTCGGAGAAGCCGAGCTGCTCGGCCAGGTCCTGGATGGACAGCTCGTCCCGCCCCAGGTGGTAGATCGCCAGGTCCCGGCGCAGGTGGTCCTTCAGTTCCTGGAAGCTGGAGCCTTCTTCCCGCAGGTGGCGGCGCAGGGTCTGCGGGCTCATGTGCAACTGCTGGGCGACCCGCTCCAGGTCCGGCCAGGTGCGGCAGTCGCGCCCCAGCAGGCGGCGGATCTGGCTGGTCAGGCTGTCGCCGCCATCCGGGCGGGCCAGCAGGTCGGCGGGGGAGTGTTCGAGGAAGTGCTTCAGCGTGCGCTCGTCCTGCAGCAGCGGCATGGCCAGGTAGCGCGCGTTGAACAGCAGGCTGGTGCCCATCGCGCCGAAGCGGCGAGCGGTGGGGAAGAGCAGCTCGTACTCGGCCACGTGCTCCGGCTCGGCATAGGCGAAGGTGGCTTCCTCCAGGCGGATGCGCTGGCCGATCAGCCAACTGCCCAGGCGGTGCCAGATCACCAGCAAGCTCTCCACCAGGAAGTGGTCCGGGTCCCAGAGCATGCTGTCGTCCACGCTCAGGCGCACGCACTCGCCCTCGCGCTCCAGGCGGATCATCGGGGCTTCCGGGAACAGCCCGTAGAACAGCGCGCCGCGCACCAGGGCCTTTTCCAGGGACCGGCAATGGATGATGGCGTGGCACATCATGGCGAAGGTGCCGCGCTTGCTGCGCTGCCGGCCGAAGCCCATGTACTCGTCGTCCAGCGCCTCCCACAGCAACTGCATTAGCCGGCTGAACTGCTCGGGCGCGACCCGTGCGCGGGGCTCCTCCAGGAGGGCCGGGTGGATCCCGGCCTGCCTGAGGAGGGCACTGCAGTCCAGGCCATGACGTGCCGGACCACGCAGGGCGGCACGGACGAAATGGCTGGCAATGGTGCGCTCGCGCATGGGGCGAATTCCCGGTCTGGAGGTGGCCGATGGTAGGGCGCTGCCGGAACGCGCCACAAGGGGCGCGGTGGCGGAAATCCCCCCGGCAGGACGGCGGAAACCCGCCTGAAACAACCGGATCTTGAGTTGCGCGGTTGGTCGTGGGCTTAGTGCCACAAGGCTTGTGGGACTTTCTTGAAGTTGGCACAAGGGCTGCAAAAGGCAGCTGCCGTCCAATGGTTTGGGCCGCAGAACAAGAAAGCCTCCCGGCAAGGGAGGAGCCAGATACCCGGTGCTGCGGGTCCGTTACGGACCTGGTCCCCAGCGCCCGAGAGGAACTGCCATGACCCGTCAACCCCTCTACAAAAGCCTCTATGTCCAGGTGCTGGTGGCCATCGCCATCGGTATCCTCATCGGGCACTTCTACCCGCAGACCGGCGTAGCCCTGAAACCCCTGGGCGACAGCTTCGTCAAGCTGATCAAGATGGCCATCGCCCCGATCATCTTCTGCACCGTGGTGACCGGCATCGCCGGCATGCAGAGCATGAAGGCCGTGGGCAAGACCGGTGGCTACGCGCTGCTGTACTTCGAAGTCGTGTCCACCCTGGCCCTGATCATCGGCCTGGTGGTGGTCAACGTCGCTCAGCCCGGCGCCGGCATGCATGTCGACCCGACCACCCTGGACACCAAGGGCATCGCGGCCTACGCGGCGGCGGGCGAGAAGCAGTCCACCATCGACTTCCTGATGAACGTGATTCCGGGAACCGTGGTCGGCGCCTTCGCCAATGGCGACATCCTCCAGGTGCTGTTCTTCTCCGTGCTGTTCGGCTACGCCCTGCACCGCCTGGGTGACTACGGTCGCCCTGTGTTCGAGTTCATCGAGCGCATCTCCCAGGTGATGTTCAACATCATCAACGTGATCATGAAGGTCGCGCCCATCGGTGCCTTCGGTGCCATGGCCTTCACCATCGGCGCCTACGGTGTGGGCTCGCTGGTGCAGCTCGGCCAACTGATGGCCTGCTTCTACATCACCTGCCTGCTGTTCGTGCTCATCGTCCTGGGCGGCATCGCCCGTGCCCATGGCTTCAGCATCCTCAAGTTCATCAAGTACATCCGCGAAGAACTGCTGATCGTGCTGGGCACCTCCTCCTCCGAGTCCGCCCTGCCGCGCATGATCGACAAGCTGCAGAAACTGGGCGCCGACAAGTCCGTCGTTGGCCTGGTGATCCCCACCGGCTACTCCTTCAACCTCGACGGCACCTCCATCTACCTGACCATGGCCGCCGTGTTCATCGCCCAGGCCACCGACACCCCGATGGACATCACCCACCAGATCACCCTGCTGCTGGTGCTGTTGATCGCTTCCAAGGGCGCCGCCGGCGTCACCGGCAGTGGCTTCATCGTCCTCGCCGCCACCCTCTCCGCCGTCGGCCACCTGCCGGTCGCCGGCCTGGCGCTGATCCTCGGCATCGACCGCTTCATGTCCGAAGCCCGCGCCCTGACCAACCTGGTCGGCAACGGCGTCGCCACCCTGGTGGTGGCCAAGTGGTGCAAGCAGCTGGACACCGACACCCTGAACCGCGAGCTGGCCGGCAACGGTTCGACGGCTGTGGACGTTGCCAGTGCGGGTGACGCCCAGCGCGCCTGATAGCGTTTCAACGGTTTCTCCTCCCTCCCCACGGGGAGGAGCCTTTCCAGGCCCGTCTCAGGACGGGCTTTTTTATGCCCGGAAGCCCGCACCGCCCCCAAGAGCGCATCGGTCAATCCACCCTGAGCGCTTGCGTCATTGAGCGGCCATTCGGCCGACGCCTACCCTGCGGGACGATTCCAACAGGGGGGACCCCGCATGCAACGCCAGCACTTCGAGACCGAGCACAACCTGTTCCGCGACGCCTTCAGTGCCTTCCTGCAGAAGGAAGTGGTGCCGCACCAGGACGAATGGGAAGCTGCCGGGGTGGTGGACCGCAGCGTGTGGAAGAAGGCAGGGGAAATGGGGTTCCTGCTGCCTTGGGCGGACGAGACGTACGGCGGGGCGGGGCTCAAGGACTTCCGCTACGAACAGATCATGTGTGAGGAACTGGCGGCCATCAACGAGCCCGGTTTCATGATCCCGCTGCACTCCGCCCTGTGTGGCCCGTACATCGCCGAGTACGGCAGCGAGGAGCAGAAGGCCCGCCTGCTGCCGGGGATCATTCGCGGCGAGATCATCCTCGCCGTGGCGATGACCGAGCCGTCCGCCGGCTCCGACCTGGCCGGCATGCGCACCACCGCCGTGGACAAGGGCGACCACTACGAGCTGAACGGCTCCAAGGTGTTCATCTCCAACGGCCTGCTGGCCGACGTGGTGATAGTCGCCGCCAAGACCGATCCGGCGAACAAGCACGCCATGGGCCTGTTCTTGGTGGAGCGGGGCATGGAGGGTTTCGAGCGCGGGCGCAACCTGAAGAAGCTGGGCATGAAGAGCCAGGACACTGCCGAGCTGTTCTTCAACAACGTCAAGGTGCCCAAGGCCAACCTGCTGGGCGATGCCAAGGGCGGCTTCTTCTACCTGATGAACATGCTCGCCCAGGAGCGCCTGACCAACGCCTGCGGCGCGGTGGCTGGTGCCGAAGCGGCGCTGCAGACCACCCTCGACTACGTGAAGGAGCGCAAGGCCTTCGATCGGCCCGTGTCCCACTTCCAGAACACCCGCTTCAAACTGGCCGAGATGCGCACCCAGATCGACGTCGCCCAGGTGTTCACCGACCGCTGCGTGATGGACCACAACCAGAAGAAGCTCACCCCCGAGGTTGCCGCCGAGGCCAAGCTGTTCACCACCGAACTGTTGTGCAAGGTGGTGGATGAAGGCGTGCAGCTGCACGGCGGCTGGGGCTACATGTGGGAGTACCCGATCTGCAAGATGTACGCGAACGCGCGCATCCAGCGCATCTTCGCCGGCACCTCGGAAATCATGAAGGAGATCATCAGCCGCGGGATGAAGCTCTGAGCCCTGTCCCGGCTGCCACCGCCATGCCTGACGGCCAGGAGGCCACTGCCATGAATGCCACTGCTTCCCCGGGCGCCATCGACGCCTGGGCCCAACCCGCCAACGGCCGCGCCCGGCAGCTGCTGCCGGAGGTGGTGCGGCTGTTCGAGAAGTCCGGCTCCGCGCACCTGCTGGACCAGCCCCTGACCCCGGCGCAAACCGTGGCGGCCATGGACGAGGCCGGGGTGGAGAAGCTGATGCTGGCAGCCTGGTGCCGGCCGGAAGGGTGGGTGTTCGACAACAACCTGGTGGCCGAGTACACCCGTGCCTTCCCCGACCGCTTCGTCGGGGTCGCCACCGTGGACCTGGCGCGCCCCATGGCGGCCCTGCGCGAGCTGGAGCGGGCGGTGCAGGAGCTGGGCTGCAAGGCGCTGCGCATCGTGCCCTGGCTGTGGAAGCTGCCGCCCAACCACCGGCTCTACTACCCGCTGTACGCCAAGTGCATCGAGCTGGACATTCCCTTCTGCACCCAGGTTGGCCACACCGGGCCGCTGATGCCGTCGGAGACCGGACGGCCGGTGCCCTACCTGGACGAGGTGGCGCTGGACTTCCCCGAGCTGCGCATCGTCGCCGGGCACATCGGCCATCCCTGGACGGAGGAGATGATCGGGCTGGCCTGGAAGCACGACAACGTCTTCATCGACACCTCCGCCTACCTGCCGCGCTACTACCCCCAGGCGCTGCTGCACTACATGGCCAGCTACGGGCGGGACAAGGTGCTGTTCGGCAGCAACTTCCCGCAGCTGTCGTTGCAGCAGTGCATGGAGCAGGTCCGTGCCCTGGGGCTCAGGCCGGAGGTGGAAGCCGCCTTCCTGCAGGGCAATGCCCGGCGGGTGTTCCGCCTCTGAATCGCGCGGCCGGGAGGGCCGCCTGGCACCAGCCTCCACCACAACGACAAGCACAAGGGGGACGGGATGACTGACGCACTGCCACTGCAACAACTGGCCCACTGGGTCACCACCACGCCGGACCGGGTCTGGCTGCGCCAGCCGGTGGCGCGCCACTGGCACACGCTCACCTGGCGCCAGGCCGACGACCAGGCCCGGCGCCTGGCCAGCGCCTTGCGCGCCCTGGGCTGCGAACCGGGGGACCGCGTCGCGCTCCTGGCGAAGAATTGCGCCGAGTGGGTGCTGAGCGACCTGGCGATCATGCTAGCCGGGCTGGTCAGCGTGCCGCTCTACCCGCTGCAATCGGCCGAAAGCATCGACTACGTGCTGCGCCATGCCGGCTGCAAGGTGATCATCCTCGGCAAGCTGGACGACCCCGAGCGCCTGGCGCCGGGCCTGCCCGAGACGCTGGCGCGCATCGCCATGCCCTATCCGACCCTGCCGGCCGAGCACGCCTGGGACGACCTGCTGCGCCGCCATCCGCCCCTGGAGGACGCCCACTGGCAGCAGCCCGACGACCTGCTGAGCATCCTCTACACCTCCGGCACCACCGGCCAGCCCAAGGGGGTGATGCACAGGGCCCGGGCCTTTGCCTTCGCTTCCAGCCGCTCGGTACGGGAAATGGGCCTGGGGCCGGAGGAGCAGTTCGTTTCCTACCTGCCCTTGTCCCACGCGGCCGAACGCTTCCTGGTGGAGAGCAACAGCCTGTACAGCGGGGGCAGCATCGCCTTCGTCGAATCCCTGGAGACCTTCGCCGAGGACCTGCGGATCATCCGCCCCACGGTGTTCTTCTCGGTGCCGCGCCTGTGGACGCGCTTCCAGCAGGGTGTGCTGGAGAAGCTGCCCCAGGCGAAGCTGGAGCGCCTGCTGCGCCTCCCCCTGCTGGGCGGCCTGGTGGCCCGGCGCATCCGCCGAGCCCTCGGGCTGGACCGTGCGCGGGTGCTGGTGAGTGGCGCCGCACCGATCCCGGTGGCGCTGCTGAGCTGGTACCAGCGCCTGGGCATGACCATTTGCGAGGGCTACGGCATGACCGAGAACTTCGCCTACGGCAACTTCAACCGGCCCGGGCAGGTGCGCTTCGGCACGGTCGGCCGGGTCATGCCCGACAACGAGCTGCGCATCGCCGAGGACGGCGAGGTGCTCTATCGCAGCCCCAGCCTGATGACCGGCTATTACCGGGAACCGGAGAAAACTGCCGAGACCCTGCGTGATGGCTGGCTGCACACCGGCGACAAGGGCCAGGTGGACGAGGAAGGCTACCTGCGCATCACTGGGCGGGTGAAGGACATCTTCAAGACCAGCAAGGGCAAGTACGTGGCCCCGGCGCCCATCGAGGGTGAACTCGCCAAGAGCCACTGGGTGGAGCAGGTGTGCCTGATGGGCAGCGGCCTGGACCAGCCCCTGGCGCTGCTGGAGCTGAGCCCGGCAGCCCGTGCCGAGGCCCGGGAGCAGCTGGAGCGCGACCTGCTCTCGGTGCTGGAGCGGGTGAACGCTACGCTGTTGCCCCATGAGCGCATCCGCCACCTGGTGCTGGTGCGCGAACCCTAGACGGTGGACAACGGCTGCATGACACCCACCATGAAGATCCGCCGCAACGTACTGGAAGACCGCTTCGCCGCGCTGGCCGCCGGGCTCGACCCGCAGCGGCCGTTGCATTGGGAATGAACCGAACCTGGGAGTCGCCATGAAAGGCCCGCTCGCGTCACTGAAGATCCTCGATTTCTCCACCCTGCTGCCGGGGCCCTTTGCCTCGCTGCTGCTGGCCGACATGGGCGCCGAGGTGCTGCGCGTCGAGTCCCCCACCCGCATGGACCTGGTGCGGGTGCTGCCACCCCATGACGGCGGGCAGTCCACCAGCCACGCCTACCTGAACCGCAACAAGCGCAGCATCGCGCTGGACCTGAAGCGGCCCGAGGCGCTGGCGGTGATCCATCGCCTGGTGGCCGAGTACGACATCCTGCTGGAGCAGTTCCGCCCCGGTGTGATGGAGCGGCTGGGTTTGGGTTACGAGGCGCTGAAGGCGATCAACCCGCGGCTGATCTACGTCTCCATCACCGGCTACGGGCAGACCGGCCCCTACCGTGACCGCGCCGGGCACGACATCAACTACCTGGCCCTGGCCGGGGTGGCCAGCTACACCGGCCGCCGCGACAGCGGCCCGTTGCCGCTGGGGGTGCAACTGGCGGACATCGGTGGTGGCTCGCTGCATGGTGCCCTGGGGTTGCTGGCGGCGGTGATCCACCGGCAGGCGACGGGGGAGGGGCAGCACGTGGACGTGAGCATGACCGACTGCGCCTTCAGCCTGAACGGCATGGCCGGCGCGGGCTACCTGGGGGCCGGGGTCGAGCCGGACATGGAGAACCAGGCGCTCAACGGCGGCAGCTTCTATGACTACTACCGCACCCGTGACGGCCGCTGGTTCTCCGTTGGCAGCCTGGAGCCGCAGTTCATGGAGGTGTTCTGCGCGGCCATCGGCCGGCCCGAGCTGGCGGCCCGTGGCCTGTCACCCCGCCCCGAGGACCAGCAGGCGCTCAAGCGTGCGATTGAAATTGAGTTCGAGAAGCGCGACTTCAGCGAGTGGCAACAGGTGTTCGCCGGCCTGGATGCCTGCGTGGAACCCATGCTGCCCCTCTCCGAAGCGGTGGAGCATCCGCAGATCCGCGCCCGTGAGCTGGTGGTGGAGGTTCCGCGCGAGGGGCAGCCCGCCCAGCGCCAGATGGCCTGCCCCATCCGTTTCTCGGCGGGGCTGCCGGCACCGCGCCACACGGGCGTGGCGCTGGGCGCGCACACCCGGGAGGTGCTGGCGGGACTGGGGTACACCGAGGAGCAGATCGAGGCGCTGAAGGCGGCCGGCGTCACCGGGCCGGCGAAGCGCTGAGGCGCTGGCCGGTGAGGGGCGTCACTTCGCGCCGGGGAGGGCGGGGGGCTTGTCCAGGAGGGTGCGCAGGTACTGCACCACGTCGGCTGCACCGGCCAGGCGCAGCCCTTCACCCAGGGCAGTGGCCTCGGGGTTGTCCTTGGGCAGCAGCAGGAACTCGGGGGCCTTGCCCTTGCGGTTCTTCAGCAGGCTGAGGCGGGCGTAGGGGATGCCCTCGCTCATCAGCAGAGCCATGAACTCGGCGTGGCTCCAGGCCTCCACCGGCATCGACAACACGTGGTAGCGGCTGTCCAACAGGTCCAGCCCGGCGGGGAGCAGGCGGTAGGTCACCAGGTCGGCCGGCAGCGTCACCTCCATCTGCCGGCGTCGAGCGTATACGACAGCCGCAGCGAAGGCCTCGGGGTGATGGCTGCCGTGCCAGAAGACCCGGTCGCCGTACCAGCTGGCCTGGTACAGGGCCAGCCGTTCACCGGCCAGGAAGCGCGGCAGCGGCTGGCTGATGGCCTTGACGAAATCCTTGTAGCTGATGATCCGCACGTTCTTGCAAGCTGGCGTGGCGGCGTACAGCTCGAAGCTGGGGCAGGGCGGTTCCGGTTCGTCTTGCCCGTGGATCCCTTCCACCAGGCGCAGGTCGAAGTCGGACAGGTCGCGCCGTTCTTCCTCCACCAGATGCACCAGCACGGCGTGGGCCTGGGCCTTGTCTTCCTGCACCGGGCCGGAGAGTGCGTTGCGCGGCAGGTCCACCAGGCGTTGCAGCGGCGGACCGTTCTGCCACCAGATGTCCGGCTGCAGGGGGGAGAGCGGGGCGAAGGGCAGTTGCAGGCGGCTGGCCTGTTCCAGTACCTGGCGGGAGGCACGGCCCACCAGGCCCAGGCGTTGAGCCAGGGCTGCCAAGCGGGACGACAGGGTGTTCGTTGGGGACTGCGGCGAACTCATGGCCAGACAAGGACTCCCGGATCACGAAGGGGAGTTTGGCAGAGGTCGCGGATGGCTGCACGGCTTTGACGGTAACGGCAGTGATACGCTGGCGCGGTACGCCGCACAGTGCCGGCAGGTTGGATCATTTCGACGAACAACGAGGAGGCCTCCATGCCCAGCCTGGTGCTGGATATCTCACTGACCGCGGACCAGTTCCTCGCGGTCTATCAGGGCCACGCCAATCGGGTGATGGTGCGTAGCCGGGACGGGCGCAAGGTTAGCTTACCTGCGCATCATCTGCGGCCTTTTCTGACCCACGAAGGCATCCGCGGTTCCTTCGAGCTGGTGTTCGACCCGGCCAGCGGCACCCTGGAGTCGTTGCGTCGCCTCGCCTGAGTCGGGTCCGACGGCTATAATCGCCGGCCCATCCCGCCGATCGAAAACCCGCCCATGTACACCCTGGCCCGCGAGCTGCTGTTCAAACTGTCCCCGGAAACCTCCCACGAGCTGTCCATCGACCTGATCGGGGCCGGCGGACGCCTGGGCCTGAACCGCCTGCTGACCAAGGCACCGGCCAGCCTGCCGGTGAAGGTGATGGGGCTGGAGTTCCCCAACCCCGTGGGCCTGGCTGCCGGCCTGGACAAGAACGGCGACGCCATCGACGGCTTCGCCCAGCTGGGCTTCGGCTTCGTCGAGATCGGCACCGTCACCCCCCGGCCGCAGCCGGGCAACCCCAAGCCGCGCCTGTTCCGCCTGCCCCAGGCCGAGGCGGTGATCAACCGCATGGGCTTCAACAACCACGGCGTCGACCACCTGCTGGCACGCGTGCGTGCGGCCAGGTTCGACGGCGTGCTGGGCATCAACATCGGCAAGAACTTCGACACCCCGGTCGAGCGCGCCGTCGACGACTACCTGATCTGCCTGGACAAGGTCTACGCCCACGCCAGCTACGTGACGGTCAACGTCAGCTCGCCCAACACCCCCGGCCTGCGCAGCCTGCAGTTCGGTGACTCGCTCAAGCAGCTGCTCGAAGCCCTGCGCCAGCGCCAGGAAGACCTCGCCGTGCAGCACGGCCGCCGCGTGCCGCTGGCGATCAAGATCGCCCCGGACATGAGCGACGAGGAAACCGCCCTGGTGGCCAGCGCGCTGGTGGAGTCGGGCATGGATGCGGTGATCGCCACCAACACCACCCTGGGCCGCGAAGGCGTCGAGGGCCTGGAGCATGGTGACGAAGCCGGCGGCCTGTCGGGCGCGCCGGTGCGGGAGAAGAGCACCCAAACCGTGAAGGTGCTGGCGGCGGAACTGGGCGGGCGCCTGCCGATCATCGCCGTGGGCGGGATCACCGAGGGCCGTCACGCCGCCGAGAAGATCGCCGCCGGCGCAAGCCTGGTGCAGATCTACTCGGGCTTCATCTACAAGGGGCCGGCGCTCATCCGTGAATCGGTGGACGCCATCGCCGCGCTGCCGGGATTCGGCAAGGGGCGCTGAAATGAAAAGGGCTCCCGCTTGGGAGCCCCCTGGGCTTGCGCCCGCCGCCCGGATGGGGCGTGCTTGGTGAAATCGGTCAGGTCCGAGGTATCAGCCTACGGCGTGGAGTTGATTGAGTCGGTGAATGCCGGCCGTGCCGGTAAAGCCATCCCAGTGGTCGCCGCGGCCCTCCCGCCAGCCGTTGATCCAGGCTTGGCGAGTGGTGGGATGGGTGAAAGGACAAAGGTCGCGGGATTTGCCATGAATGCCGTGCTGATAACCGCGCAGGAATGCTCGTTCCATCGGATCACGCTTAAGTCTTCTCATAGGGTGTAGCCCTCATTTGTTGACTGTTATGTCCCATGGCCCGGGTGCCGGGCCCGGCAGGTCTGGCCTGCCTTCGGGGAGGCGCTGCCGGCGTGGCGCTCCCCTCGTCCGCTGCCGTTGCGGTAGCGGATTAAGCTGTGTTCTAACCCTTGCTCCGGGGCATTGGAATGATCGTTTTGTCATAAGGACGTAACGAACATGGGCTCCGGACCATAAGCCGGAGGGGCTGTTTTTCGCCCCTCGGCGCCCTGTGCCCCCTGTGGCGCGGCCTTGCGCGAAGTTGATGTCGAGGTGCCATGAAGGCCTCGCGCTTGAGAATGAGAATTCTCCAATCCGACGAAGGGACGTTCTGCGACCTTCAGTCACATAATTCTTTGAGGTGTGGAGACATTTCCGCGCCGTTGATCAGCCGAAAGGCATTGGAACTAGCATGTCGGACCGTTACGAACTCTTCCTCACCTGCCCGAAAAGCCTGGAAGGGCTGTTGCTGGAGGAAGCCAGCCAGCTCGGCCTGGAGGAGCCCCGCGAGCAGGTCGCTGCTATTCGTGGCCAAGGCAGCCTGGAAACGGCCTATCGGCTGTGCCTCTGGTCGCGCCTGGCAAACCGCGTGCTGCTGGTGCTCGCGCGCTTCCCGGTGAGCAATGCCGACGACCTCTACGAGGGCGTCAAGGCCGTGGACTGGCATGACCACCTGGCCGCCGACGGCAGCCTGGCGGTGGAGTTCAGCGGCCACGGCGCTGGCATCGACAACACCCACTTCGGTGCCCTCAAGGTGAAGGACGCCGTGGTCGACCGCCTGCGCACCAGCACCGGCCAGCGCCCCTCGGTGGACAAGCAGAACCCCGACGTGCGCCTGCACCTGCGCCTGGAGAAGGGCGAGGCGATCCTCTCCCTCGACCTCGCCGGTCACAGCCTGCACCAGCGCGGCTACCGCCTGCAGCAGGGCGCGGCGCCGCTGAAGGAGAACCTCGCCTCGGCGATCCTGATCCGCGCCGGCTGGCCGCGCATCGCTGCCGAGGGCGGCGCCTTGGCCGACCCCATGTGCGGTGTCGGCACCTTCCTGGTGGAGGCGGCGATGATGGCCGCCGACGTCGCCCCCAACCTCAAGCGCGAGCGCTGGGGCTTCTCCAACTGGCTCGGCCACGTACCGGCGATCTGGCGCAAGCTGCACGACGAGGCCCAGGCCCGTGCCGACGCCGGCCTGGCCCGCCCGCCGCTGTGGATCCGTGGCTACGAGGCCGACCCCCGGCTGATCCAGCCGGCCCGCAACAACATCGAGCGTGCCGGGCTGGGCGCCTGGGTGAAGATCTACCAGGGCGAACTGGCCACCTTCGAACCGCGCCCGGACCAGAACCAGAAGGGCCTGGTCATCAGCAACCCGCCCTACGGCGAACGCCTCGGTGACGAAGCCAGCCTGCTCTACCTCTACCAGAACCTCGGCGAGCGCCTGCGCCAGGCCTGCATGGGCTGGGAAGCCGCGGTATTCACCGGCGCGCCCGAGCTGGGCAAGCGCATGGGCATCCGCAGCCACAAGCAGTACGCCTTCTGGAACGGCGCGCTGCCCTGCAAGCTGCTGCTGATCAAGGTGCTGCCCGAGCAGTTCGTCACCGGCTCGCGCCGCCAGGATTCCACCGCCGAGGCAGAGCCGGGCGTGGCCCCGGCCGCAGAGCCGGCACGCCTGTCCGAGGGCGGGCAGATGTTCGCCAACCGCCTGCAGAAGAACCTCAAGCAGCTGGGCAAGTGGGCGCGCAAGGAAGGCATCCAGTGCTACCGCCTGTATGACGCCGACATGCCCGAGTACGCCCTGGCCGTCGACCTCTATGGTGACTGGGTGCACGTGCAGGAATACGCCCCGCCGCGCTCCATTGACCCGGAGAAGGCCCAGGCCCGCCTGCTGGACGCCCTTGCGGCGATTCCCCAGGCCCTGCAGATCGACCCGTCCCGCGTGGTGGTCAAGCGCCGCGAACGGCAGACCGGCACCCGCCAGTACGAGCGCCAGGGCGCCGAAGGGCGCTTCATGGAGGTGAACGAAGGTGGCGTGAAGCTGCTGGTCAACCTCACCGACTACCTGGACACCGGCCTGTTCCTCGACCACCGTCCCATGCGCCTGCGCATCCAGCGCGAGGCCGCGGGCAAGCGCTTCCTCAACCTGTTCTGCTACACCGCCACCGCCACCGTGCATGCCGCCAAGGGCGGTGCCCGCAGCACCACCAGCGTCGACCTCTCCAAGACCTACCTGGACTGGGCGCGGCGCAACCTCTCGCTGAACGGCTTCTCCGACAAGCAACGGCTGCAGCAGGGCGACGTGATGGCCTGGCTGGAGGAGGATCGCGGCGAGTACGACCTGATCTTCATCGACCCGCCGACCTTCTCCAACTCCAAGCGCATGGAAGGGGTGTTCGACGTCCAGCGCGACCATGTGCACCTGCTCGACCTGGCCATGGCCCGCCTGGCGCCTGGCGGGGTGCTCTACTTCTCCAACAACTTCCGCAAGTTCCAGCTGGATGAAGCCCTGGGCGCCCGTTACCAGGTCAGCGAGATCAGCGCCGAAACCATCGACCCGGACTTCGCCCGCAACGGCAAGATCCACCGAGCCTGGCGCCTGACCGCCCGTTGAGCACCGTCCGTCCCCGCCCGTAAGGGCGGGGCGGAACTTTTCCCGACGGCGCTAGGCAAAATGCCAGCATCCCGCTAGGTTTGTGATCACAGGGACGTCTTTTCCATCACGAACCGAGGCTCGAGCATGGCTACGCCTGCCCAGTCAATCACGTCCCTTTCCTTTCCGGCAGGCAACCGCGGTCTGCTCCTGCTCATCTGCGCACTGGTGATCGGTATCGGCCTGGGGTTCACCATCCTGCTTGGTCGAGCCGTGCACGACTCCGAGGAGCACCAGCTGCGGGAGCGCTTCGCCCAGGTCGCCAACGAGCGCATCAGCCGGGTCGAGGAGCGCCTCAACGGGCAGCTCAAGGAGCTGGATGCGCTGCAGCGTTTCGTCGCCAACTCGCCCCGCCTCGACCTGCAGCGCTACCGGCGCTTCGTCGAGCCGATGCTGCTGGACACGCTGGCGTACTACTGGGTACCGCGGGTGGACGCCGGCCAGCGTGACCGCTACGAGAGCACGGCGCGCCACGAGGGGCTGGCGGATTTCCGCATCCATGACCTGGAAGGGGCCAGCCCCGCCCGCGACTACTACCTGCCGCTCTTCTATGGAGCGGCCCGCCGCGACAGTGCGCTGCCCATCGGCCTGGACATGCGCGCCTTGCCCGAGCGCCAGGCCTTGTTGAACAAGGCCGAGGCGGAGCGGCAGGTGACGGTGTCCGGCCTGGTCCGGGTCTATGGCATGCCGGACAACATCCACGAAGGCGTCCTGCTTGCGGCCCCGGTGCTGGGCAGGGCCGAGGAGCCGCTGCCCGGCTTCGTCGTCGCCATCGTCAGCCTGCGCCAGGAGCTGGAAGACGGCCTGCCGAGCGAGATGCTCGCCAACCTGCCCACGCGGCTCGACGACGTCACCGATCCGGCGCGCCCGCAGCGCCTCTACCAGAGCCCTTCCGTCGCCGACGACAGCGAGCTGGTGCTGGAGCGTACCCTGGCTTTCGGCGACCGGACCTACCGCCTGGAGGTCCGCCCCAGTCCGGCATTCCTCGCTGACAACCGCACCACCTCCTGGCACCTGGTGCTGGGAACCGGCATCGCCCTCAGCCTGATGCTGGGCGGCTACGTCCTGCTGCTCATCAGCCAGCGCCAGCGGGCCCTGCGCCTGGTGGCCGAGCGCACCGCCGAGCTGCGCCAGCGCGAACTGCAGCTCAAGCTCAGCGAGGAGCGCTGGAGCTTCGCCCTGGACGGCGCCGGCCACGGCGTCTGGGACTGGGAGCCGGACAGCGGGCGGATGTTCTTCTCTCCGGCCTGGAAGACCATGCTCGGCTACCTGCCCGGCGAGCTGGAGGACAGCCTAGACACCGCGCTCGGGCTGCGTCACCCCGATGACCTGCAGGGCTCGCGGGAGGCGCTGCGGCGCTACCTGAACGGCGAGGTCGACGTCTACCGCAGCGAGCACCGCATGCGTCGCAAGGACGGCAGCTGGGCCTGGGTGCTGGAGCGCGGCCAGGTGGTGGAGATCAATGACGATGGCTCGCCGCTGCGGCTGATCGGCACCCAGACCGACATCAGCGAGAGCAAGGCGGTGGAGCTGCAACTGGCCCTGGCCAACGGCAACCTGCGCAGCCTGCTGGACGCGGCGACCGAGGTGTCGATCATCGCCACCGACCTGGAGGGCTACATCCTCCAGTACAACGCTGGTGCCGAGCGCATGTTCGGCTACAGCGCCGAGGAGATGCTCGGCACCCGTCCCCGCACCCTGCATCTGGAAAGCGAGGTGCGCGAACGCTGCGCGGCCTTGGCCCAGCGCCTCGGCCGCCCGGTGTCCGACTTCCACCGCTATGTGGTGGAGGTGACCGCCGGGCGCTGCTACGACGAACACGAGTGGACCTACGTGCGCAAGGACGGCAGCCAACTGATCGGCAACCTGATCCTCACCGAGGTGCGCAACGAGGCGGGCGAGTTGATCGGCTTCCTCGGCATTTCCACCGACATCACCGAGCGCAAGCGCGTGCAGCAGGCCCTGGAGGAGCGCGACCGCCTGCTGGAGAAGCTCAGCGCGCGGGTACCGGGGGCGATCTACCAGTACCAGCTGATGCCCGACGGCTCCAGCCGTTTCCCTTATGTCAGCGCCGGCATCCACGACCTGGTGGAGATGAACGCGCCCGAGGTCCGGCAGGATGGCGAGCGGGTGTTCCAGCGTGTGCACCCGGAAGACCTCGAACGGGTGCAGGGCAGCATCCTCGCCTCCGCCCAGACCCTGGAAACCTGGCGCGAGGACTTCCGCGTGCTCCTGCCGCAGAAGGGCGTGCGCTGGCTGCGCGGCGAATCGGTGCCCGAGCGCATGCCCGACGGCAGCGTGCTCTGGCATGGCTACATCTCCGACATCACCGGCCACAAGCTGGTGGAGCAGGAGCTGCGCACCCTGTCCATCACCGACGCGCTCACCGGCGTCTACAACCGCCGGCACTTCCAGGAGCGCCTGGAGGTGGAGATCGCCCGCGCCCAGCGCAGCGAAGGGCCGCTGTCGGTGCTGATGTTCGACATCGACCACTTCAAGCAGGTCAACGACCGCTTCGGCCACGAAGCCGGCGACCGGGTGCTCAAGGCCATCTGCCAGCGGGTCGGCGAGCGGCTGCGGCGCATCGACGTGTTCTGCCGCCTGGGGGGCGAGGAATTCATCGTCATCTGCCCCAACACCGGCGAGTCCCAGGTCCAGGTCCTGGCCGATGCGCTGTGGAACACGCTGTCGAAGGAGGCGTTGCCGGAGGTGGGTGTGGTCACTGCCAGCTTCGGGCTGGCCTGCTGGCGGGAGGGGGAGCTGGCCGACGACCTGCTGCGGCGGGTCGACGAGGCGGTCTACGCCGCCAAGCAGGCCGGACGCAACCGCGTCTGCGTCGCGGCCTGAATGCGGCTCCGGGCGGGGCCGCCATTCAACTTCAGCGGGCGCCGCCCTTGGACTGGTGCAGGTCCAGCAGCACCTGATCGAGGATCGACGAGGCACCCCAGGGGCGCGGGTCGTTGAGGATCGCCACCACGGCCCAGGTGTTGCCCGCGCCGTCGCGGCTGAAGCCGGCAATGGCCCGTACGGTATTCAGCGTCCCGGTCTTGATGTGGGCTTCGCCGGCCATGGGGGTGCGACGCAGGCGCTTGCGCATGGTGCCGTCCATCGCCACCAGCGGCAGCGAGGCGATGTACTCGGCGGCGTAGGGGCTCTGCCAGGCCGCATGGAGGATGGTGGCCATCTCCCGCGCGCTGACCCGCTCGTTGCGCGACAGGCCCGAGCCGTTCTCCATCACCAGGTGCGGGGCGGTGATGCCCTTCTGTGCCAGCCACTTGCGGATGACCCGTTGCGCCGCCTTGGCGTCGTCACCATCGGCGTCGGTGCGGAACTGCGCGCCGATGCTGAGGAACAGCTGCTGGGCCATGGTGTTGTTGCTGTACTTGTTGATGTCCCGAATGATCTCCACCAGGTCCGGGGAGAAGGCGCGGGCCAGCAGCTTGGCGTCCTTGGGCACGTCGGCCTGGCGGTCCTTGCCGAGGATCGAGCCGCCCAGCTCCTTCCAGATGGCGCGCACGGCACCGGCGGCGTAGGCCGGGTGGTCGAGGATCGACAGGTAGGTCTGGGCGCTGCAGCCTTCCGGCAACTGGCCGGTGGCGATCACCGTGGTGCCGTCGAACTGGGTCACCGGGTTGTAGCGCACGTCGGGGAAGGCGGGGCAGGGCGCGGCCTTGGTCACCTTGATCTGGTTGTCCAGGCGGATGCTCTCGATGGGCGGCTCGGCCGCCAGGCTCACGCGGCCCCCATCGGCACGGGCGACGAAGCGCAGGGCCTTGAGGTTGACCAGCAGCGAATCCGGACCCACCAGGAAGGGCTTGTTGTCGTCGCCGCCGTCGTCGTTGAACGCCGGCAGCTGCGGGTGGACGAAGCGGCTGCGGTCCAGCACCAGGTCACCGGTGACCTTCAGCACGCCGTTGGCGCGCAGGTCGCGCATCATCAGCCACAGCTTCTCCATGTTCAGCTTCGGGTCGCCACCGCCCTTGAGGTAGAGGTTGCCGTTGAGCACCCCGTCCTTGAGCGTGCCGTCGGTGTAGAACTCGGTCTTCCACTGGTAGGTAGGGCCCAGCAGCTCCAGGGCGGCGTAGGTGGTGATCAGCTTCATGGTGGAGGCCGGGTTCACCGACACGTCCGCATTGAAGATGGTCTGGGCGCCCGGGCCGGTCAGCGGCAGGGTCACCAGCGACAGGGAGGAGGGGGCGATCTTGTTCTTCTTCAGGGCCTGCTGGACCTTCGGCGTGAGGGTCGCATTGACCTGGACGGCCTGGGCCGGCAGGGCGAGGGGCAGGAGCAGGCCGGCGAAGGCGAGTGGGCGAAGGGTCTTGAACAGGGACATCAACGACGATCCTCCAGGCGGAGGCGGACAACGGGGTCATGCATGGCTGGGTGTTCCCGCGGTGGTTTGGGGAAAATGCGCGCATTATGCCGCAAGCGACCGCCGGGCGCAGGGCCCCATGCGGCACGGGCCAAGCGGCGCCGAACCTGCTAGAGTGCGCGCCTTGAAAACCTCTGAGGACTGCCTGATGGCCAAGAACCGCTCCCGTCGCCTGCGTAAGAAGCTCTGTGTGGATGAATTCCAGGAGCTGGGCTGCGAACTCAGCCTGACCTACAAGGAAGGCCTGGACCTCAACGCGCTGCAGGACTTCCTGGATGCCTTCATCGTCGAAGCCATCGATGGCAACGGCCTGGGCTACGTCGGTGGCGAAGACTACGGCTTCGTCTGCCTGGCCAAGCGTGGCTCGGTCAACGAAGAGCAGCGCACCGCCCTGGAAGCCTGGCTCAAGGGCCGCAGCGAACTGGCCGAGTTCAACCTCAGCCCGCTGGTCGACGTGTGGTACCCCGAGAACGCGATCAACGCCCAGTAAGCAGTTGACGTGACTCGGAAAAAAGGCGCCCCAGGGCGCCTTTTTTCATGCTCGCAGGAAGGCCGCAGTGGCTATGACGGGTTCTCCGTCACCCCCGCCCGCTGCAGCAGCTGTGCCTCGTCCACCGCATCCACCTGCTCGGGCCGCAGGAAGCGTTCGGCATAGTCCCGGTACACGCCGCTGCGGATGAACAGCCCGAACAGCTCGGTGTCGATGTGCGCGCCCTTGCACATGCCGGCCATGATCCCCAGCGCCTCTGAGAGGGTCTTGCCCTTCTTGTAGGGGCGGTCCACGGCGGTCAGCGCCTCGAAGATGTCGGCGATGGCCATCATCCGCGCCGGCAGGCTCATCTGCTCGCGGGCCAGGCGCTTGGGATAGCCGGTGCCGTCCATCTTCTCGTGGTGCCCGCCAGCGATCTCCGCCACGTTCTTCAGGTGCGGCGGGAAGGGCAGGCGGCTGAGCATCAGGATGGTCTGCACGATGTGGTGGTTGATGATGTAGCGCTCCTCCGCCGTCAGCGTCCCGCGTGCGATGGCGAGGTTGTGCAGTTCGCCCCGGTTGAACTTGTGTTCCGGCACGTCGAGGCGGAATCCCCACGGATTGTCCGCCGCCATGCGCTCGCCCTCGGGGCGCTCCAGCAGGTGCTCGGGACGGTCCGCCAGCAGCGGCTCCTCCGCCGGCAGGGGGCGTGGCGGCGTGCGGGCCTGGCGCTGGGCCTCTTCCCAGGACACGCCCAGGCGGTCGTCCAGGGTGCGCAGCCAGGTGCGCCCGGCAATGGCGTGCAGCCGCTGCTGGTCCGCCTCGGCCATGAACTCCCCGCCCAGGTTGCAGCGGGCGATGAAGGCAAATTCGTCATCCAGGGTGGCCAGCAACGCGTCCCGCTGCGCCGCCAGCACAGCCTCATCGGCTCCTTCTGTACGGGCCCGCCAGTAGGTGATCCAGGCATCGCGCTTGAGCACCTCGAAGCGCATCCGCACTTCATGGATGCGGTCGTAGAGGGTTTCCAGCTTGGTGGCCTTGTCCACCACGTATTCGGGGGTGGTCACCTTGCCGCAGTCGTGCAGCCAGGCGGCGATATGCAGGGCCTCCCAGTCCTCGTCGCTGGGGTTGTAGTCGCGGAAGGGGCCGTCGTCGCTCTCGGCGGCCGCACGGGCCAGGGCCAGGGTGATCTCCGGGACCCGTTGGCAGTGGCCGCCGGTGTAGGGGCTCTTGGCGTCGATGGCGCCGGCGATCAGCTGGATGAACGCATCCAGCAGCTGCTTCTGCCGTTCCAGCAGGCGCTGGCTTTCGATGCACAGCGCCGCCACGCCGGACAGGGCCTCGACGAAGGCGATGCGTTCCGGCCACAGCATGGCGGGGTTGGCCTCGCCGCCGGTGTCGCGCTGCAGCAGCACCAGCAAGCCGATGGTGTCGCCCTGGCGGTTGTGCAGGCCGGTGCCCATCAGGTGGGCGCGCGGCGTGCCCAGGGCGTTCAGCAGCGGCCCCAGTTCGCCAGCCTGGTCGTAGCCGAGCGACTGGGCGAGGGTCGCGCCGCCGTTGGCGGGCTGGCGGATCCAGGCGGGGAGGGCGGGGTCGTTCATGTCCCGTGCGGCCAGGCCGAGCTCCGAGGGCTGCCGCTGCTGGCCGTCGAGGAACAGGGCCTGGGGTTCGAGCCGCCCCTGTTCGGCGTCCAGCAGGTAGAGGATGCCGCCGGCGGATTCGCTGATCTCCACGGTCTCGTCGAGGACCCGGCTCAGCAACGCATCGAAGCGCTTTTCCGCCGAGAGGGTGGCAGTGATGTCGAGGAAGCTGCCCAGGGTGACCTTCATCTTCTCCATCGCCACGGCCAACTGGTCCACCTCCAGCACCGGGGAGCGGCCGAGCGCGGGCACATCGAAGTCGAAGCGACGGATGGCCTCGGCTTCCACCACCAGCGCCCGCAGGGGCTTCACCAGGATGCGTGAGAGCAGCCAGCCGACCGGGATGCACAGGATGAGGATGACCAGGGTGAGCACACCGCCCTGCCAGCGGATGCGGTAGGCATCGGCCAGCAGCTCGTCCTCGGGGGCCAGCAGGGCCAGGTAGAGCCCCTTGGGGCCGCCGGCCTGCAGGTGCTGGCGGGAAACCACCCATTGCCGTCCCGCCAGTTTCAGGGTGGTGCGCAGGTCGTCTTGCTCGCTGCGGTCGAGCAGCGCGGCGATGGCCGGGTCCAGGTCGCGGGCCATGGTCAGGCGCGGCTTGTCGTCGATGCGGGTGATCAGGCGCGTGCTGTCGGGGTAGGCCACTGCCTCGCCACTGGGCGCGAACAGCACTACCTGGGTGCCGGGGGTGACCCGGTGCGCCGCCAGGGTGGCGGAGAGGTCGGCCAGGGTCAGGTCGGCGCCGATCACCGAATCCTCGCCCGCCGGCAGGGCCAGGGTGGTGCCCACCGCGCCGCTGGAGAAGAACACATAGGGCGCGGTGGCGATGTGGCCACCCTGCTCCAGGGCGGTGTTGAACCAGGGGCGGCTGCGTGGATCGTAGCGCTCGTTGAGGTCCTGCCGACGGCTGATCACCGTCAGGTTGTCGTCGAGGAAGATCGACTCGGACTGCGCGCGGGACAGGTTGTTGCGCTCGATGCTCCAGACCTGGAAGGCCGCGCCAGGCGGGGCATCGAAGCGCTTCTTCAGGGCTTCGGTGCGCAGCGGGCGGACCATGAGGAAGTCACCGTCGTCGTACCCCTGGTAGAGGGCGGCCAGCTTGGGGTGGTCGCGCAGGGCCTGGACGAAGGGCCTGAGCAGGCGTTCCTGGCGCTGCCAGGCGGGGTCCTGTGCGCTGCCTGGCGTCAGGGCCATCAGGTTGAGCAGGGTGTCGATGGGGCGGTAGGTGCCCTCCAGGTCCGCCTCCACCTGCTGGCTGATTTTCCCGAACAGCGCGTCGCTGCTGGACAGGATGATCTGCGTGGCCTGCCGGTAGTTGAAGACCCCGAGGATCACCCCGGAGATCAGCAGGAGCAGCGTGAACAGCAGGCTGATGTGGACATGCAACGGAAATCGACGTTCGAGCGACCTTGGCATTGCCGAAGCTCCTGATCCCTGTTTGGGGCGCGCTTGCAGCATAGATGAGGCCTGGGCAAGGCGCCGGGGCCGTCGCGGAATAGACCGCTCTGCCTGGGCAGTGACGGCTGCCGGGGGATATGGCCGAACGGGGAAGCACAGGCGGAGTGATCGCGCATCTGCTTCCAGTGGTAGCGAGAGCTGGGAATGAGAGGGGAAAAGACGGGTTTGGGCCCTGATGCTGCGGTTAGAAGGTAGGACTAATCCTAAGGTTCTGACAGCTACGTCCTTAATCCCTGCGATCCACCCCATCGACGCTCGACAGGCCTCCCCTCATCTCTATCTTGGCGAAACCCGTACACCCTCAAGGGAGATAAAAAGGTGAGCAAATTGGTAGACCTGGATGAGTTCCTGCGCATGGGCAGCGAAGCACCGAGCAAGGTGCTGATCGTCGACGACCACCCCGTGATCCGACTGGCCGTGCGCCTGCTGCTCAACCGCGAGGGGTATGAAGTGATCGCCGAGACCGACAACGGCGTCGATGCCATCGCCCTGGCCCGCGAACACGTGCCGGACCTCATCATCCTCGACATCGGCATCCCCAAGCTCGGTGGCCTCGACGTCATCGCCCGCCTCAGTTCGCTGGAGCTGCCGCTGCGCATCCTCGTGCTGACCGGGCAGAACCCCAGCCACTACGCCGCCCGCTGCATGCAGGCCGGCGCTGCCGGTTTCGTCTGCAAGGAAGGCGACCTGGGCGAACTGGCTTCTTCCGTGCGCGCGGTGCTCTCGGGCTACAGCTACTTCCCCAGCGACGTGATCCGTTCCGGCAAGCGCCAGGTCGGTGTCCCCGACGAGCAGGAGCTGATCAGCCGCCTCTCCGACCGCGAGCTGGTGGTGCTCAAGTACCTGGCCAATGGCTACAGCAACAAGCGCATCGCCGACGAGATGTTCATCAGCAACAAGACCGTCAGTACCTACAAGTCCCGCCTGCTGCTCAAGCTCAACGCCCGCTCGCTGATCGAGTTGGTGGAGTTCGCCAATCGCAACGCGCTCGTCTGAGCGCATCACAACCCCGTAGGCGTCGGGATCGGCGACGCTGCGGGGGTCAGTCGCGCAGGGGCTCGGTGACGGGCTCCGCCAGCGGGGCCGGTCCAGCCGCCCCAAGCGTTTCCTCTCCCTCCACGTCTGCCTCTGCCGGTGCCTGTGGCGTCCAGCGCAGCCGTGCGCGGTGCGCGCCGTAGGCCACCAGCAGCGCCAGGGCGGCACCCAGGAGGCTGTTGTAGAGGCGCACCTCCGGCAGGTGCCAGTCGTGGGCCAGGCTCTCGGCCAGCAGCACGAAGCACAGCGTGGTCTGCGCCACGAACAGGCCGTAGTGCTGGGCGATGAAGGCACGGCTGAGCACGATCAGCGGCAGCATCGCCGCCACCAGCCAACCCGGGCTTTCCAGCCAGTGACCGAACAGGATCAGCGCCAGCGCCGCCGCCAGGCTGCCGAGGCTGCGCTGGATGGCCCGCACCAGGCTGCCGTCCAGCTCCATCTGCAACGTCGTCACCACCGTCAGCGTCAGCCAGTAGCCTCGCGGCAGGCCGCTGAGGTTGGCCGCCAGGCCCGCCAGGGCCACCGCCAGGGTGCAGGCCAGGGCGTGGATCCACCACAGCCGCTGCGGCAGGCGCCCGGCGTGCCGGCCGAACACCTTGATGAACCCGCCCAGGCGCGGCAGCACCGGCCACAGGCGCAGGCCGTGGGCGCCCCGCAGGAAGAACGCCAGCAGCATCACCCACAGCCCGCCGATGGCGAACAGCGCCCCCACCGCCAGGCCGTTGTGCAGGTTGCCGCTGCCGGCCTGGCCCTGGCCGAGGCACAGGCACACCGCCAGCCCGACCCCCAGCTTGCCCAGCTCCGTGCCGTAGCGCTGCAGCACCGCCAGCAGGAAGCCCCACAGGGCGAAGGTGCCGAGGCTGGCCAGGGGATGGCTGGCGGCCCAGAAGCCGATGCCTGCGCTGAGGGCGCCGAGCAGCGTGAGCAGCAGCATGCGCAGCATGCCGAAGCGGTGCATCGGGTTGGCCAGCGCCGCCTGGAAGGCCCCGGTGGCGGCCCAGAGGAAGCCCGTGTGCGCGGTGAACAGGCCGAGCAGCAGCGGCAGGCCGCAGCCCAGGCCGGCAATGGCCGCCGGGCCCCAGGCCGGAGGGCCGGCGTGCCAGTGGAAGCTCTGCCTGATCGCCTGACGCACGGAGGCTCCCTAGACCGGGCTCGAACGGCCGGTCATCTCCCGGGCCATCTCGGTGGCGTAGCTGTCGGTCATGCCGGAGATGAAATCCAGCACCCGCAGGAAGGAGCGGTACAGCGGCCAGCCCGGATTGGGCGCGTTGTTGCCCAGCAGGTCGAGGATGCGCCGGTTCTTGAACGACGGCGTGCGCCCGCCGTGCTGCTCCAGCGCTGCGCCGCAGAAAGCGTTGAGGAGGATTTCCAGGGTGGTGTAGGCGCCGATCTCGTGCAGCGTCTTGCGCTTGTCCTGGAAGATGCGTTCGCGGGCGATGGCCTTGGCGCGCAGCACGCAACGCTTGGCCGGGCCGTCCATGTGCTCCACCAGGTCGCCGTGCAGGGTGCCGGCGAGCAGGGCGTCCTGCTGTTCGACGAAGGCCCGCGCGGCGGCGTTGGTCAGGTGCTCGATGGCCTTGCCACGCAGGATCGCCAGCTTGCGCCGGCGCGAGTCGTGGGGGCCCAACTGGCGGTAGGTTTCCGGCAGGTCGTCGCCCACCAGGCCCAGCAGCACGGCCTCCACCTCGGCGTAGTCCAGCAGCTCCATCTCCAGGCCGTCTTCCAGGTCGATGAGGGCGTAGCAGATGTCGTCGGCCGCCTCCATCAGGTAGACCAGCGGGTGGCGCGCCCAGCGCTGCGGTTCCAGCTGCGGCATGCCGAGCTTCTGGGTGATCTGCTCCATCAGCGGCAGTTCGCTCTGGTAGCAGCCGAACTTGTGCTTCTTGTAGCCCAGCGCCTCGGCGTGCTGCGAGGTCCAGGGGTACTTGAGGTACGCGCCGAGGGTGGCGTAGGTCAGGCGCGTGCCGCCGTCGAACTGGTGGTACTCCAGCTGGGTGAGCACGCGAAAGCCCTGGGCATTGCCCTCGAAACTGAGGAAGTCGGCGCGCTCGACGTCGCTCATCGCATCCAGCCAGCCGCGCCCGGCCGCCTGCTGGAACCAGTGGCGGATGGCGTCCTCGCCGGAGTGGCCGAACGGCGGGTTGCCGATGTCGTGGGCCAGGCAGGCGGACTGCACGATCACCCCCAGGTCCGAGGGTTCGCACCAATCCGGCAGCGCCTCGCGCAGCACCTCGCCCACGCGCATGCCCAGGGAGCGGCCGACGCAGCCCACCTCCAGGGAATGGGTCAGGCGGGTGTGGATGTGGTCGTTGCTGGAGACCGGGTGCACCTGGGTCTTGCGGCCCAGGCGGCGGAAGGCGCCGGAGAAGATGATGCGGTCGTGATCCTTGTGGAACGGGCTGCGGCCCAGCTCCTCGGTGCTGTGCACCGGCTTGCCGAGCCGTTCCCGGGTAAGCAGTGTCTGCCAGTCCAATGCCTGTCCTCGCCTTCAGTGGCTCAATGGGAGGCTAGCTTCCCGGTTAAGCCCGGGCGAGGCAAGTGGACCTTGGGACGGCCGCGGGAGTTCCGCGCCTGGCTCAGAGCCCGGCGGCGTCGATGTCCACCAGCAGCAGGCGGCGGCCGTTGTCGATGAACTGGCCAGCGGTCAGGCAGTACTGGTTGGTGGTGGCGTCGCGGTAGGTGGTGGAGAGCGTCAGGCGACGCTCCTCCCAGCCCTCGGCCAGCAACTGGTAGAAGTACGGCCGCCAGGACCAGTTATGGCCCTGGTAGCGGGCGTCCTCCCGCCACACGCCCTGGTGCCATTCCAGGTTGGGGGTCAGCTGGGTGCCGGTGCGGTCGCACTGGTAGATGCGCAGCAGCCAGGGGAACTCGGCGGGGTTCGGCAGCGCCTGGTGGCTGCCGCCGGCCTCGGCCCAGGTCTTCAGCTGGTTCATCAGGCGGTTCAGCTGCTGGCGCATGTCCATCAACTGCGAGCGCTCGGCCAGCTTGCGTTTCACGTAGCGATCGCGCAGCTCGGCGAAGCGCGCGACGAAGGCATCCGCCGGGAAGAACGCCAGGTGCGGCGCGGCGAACAGGTAGCCCTGCACGTAGCGGGCGCCGCACTCCAGGGCGAAGTCCAGCTCGGCCTCGGTCTCCACGCCCTCGGCGATGATCCAGCAGCCGGTCTTCTCCGCCATCTGCGCCAGCGCCTTCACTACCTCGCCGCTCGGCCCGCCCCGGGCAGCGGCCTGGAACAGTTGCATGTCCAGCTTGAGGATGTCCGGCTGCAACGCCAGCACCCGGTCGAGCTGCGAATAGCCCGCGCCGAAATCATCGATGGCGATGCGTGCACCGGCCTCGCGGTAGCGCGCCACCACGTCCGGCAGGCGCTGGCTGGCGCCGCCCAGTTCGGTGATCTCGAAGACGATGCGCTCGGGGCTCACCCCGTTGCGCTGCAGCTGCTTGAGGCTGGGCAGGGCCTGGCCGGGGCGCAGCCGGCTGATCCAGCGGGGCGAGATGTTGAGGCTGAGGAACCAGTCGGCCGGTGCTTCGTGCAGGCGGCGCAGGGCGTCCTCGCGGATCTCCCGGTCCAGCCGGCGCAGGGCGGCGGGCGGGATGCGCGGGTCGACGAACAGCGGGCCCACCGAACGCAGGGTAGCGTCCTCCAGGCGCAGCCGCCCCAGGGCCTCGACCCCCGCGATCCGGCCGGTGGCGGTATCGATGAAGGGCTGGAAAGAGGCGAGTGGTTGCCCCTCGATCACGGGCGGCTCCTTGTTGTAATGACCCCAGGGTCCGCGCAAGCCAGCGCGGGAACGACGGGCGATGCCCGGACCGTTCCATTAGCAAGAACGTGGCCAGTTTGTCCGACGATCAGGGGCGGGGCGGGCGGTCCACGGCCTGGCTGTGTTGCTTCCACAGGGCGCCCAGCAGCGGTAGCAGGGTGCCACCCAGCCGGACCCAGCGCGCCAGCGAGCCGCCGCGGGCCGCGAAGAAACCCAGCGCGGCGATGCCGGCAATGCCCCAGAGTGGTGCGTGCCCCTGGCCCAGGGGATGTTGCAGGCCTTGCGCCAGGCCCTTCACCCGGCGCAGGGGCCGGGTGATCACCTGGGCTTCGTGGCGGATCTCCTGGCGGTGCATCTCCAGGCGCAGGCGGACCAGCGCCTTGCGCAGTTCACGGCGGGAGGAGGGCAGGGGCGGCTGGGTCATGGCAGCAGGCGCTCGCGGTCAAGGGCCAGCTCTTCGAGGGTGCCGGCGAAGGGGGAGGCTTCGTCGTCCACGGCCTGCTTCAGGCGCCAGGCGCAGTAGACGGTGAGCAGCCCGTAGAACAGGCAGAGCCCACCGATGGCCTGCAGGCGCCAGGCGTCCCAGCACAGCACCAGGACCAGCGCCGACAGGCTCATCAGCAGCAGCAGGGCGAAGACCAGCGCCAGCCCGGCGAACAGCAGCAGGCGCAGGCTGTTGGCCTTCTGCTCCTGCAGCTCGATGCCGAACAGCTCCACATGGCTGTGCAGCAGCCCCAGCACGGCCGCACCGAGGCGGCGCGGCGACGGGCCGGGCTCGCCGGCCTCGGGGTTGGGCGCGTCCGCCTGCATGTCAGCGACGGTTGGCCAGCAGGCCGAGCAGGAAGCCGACCCCGGCGGCGAGGCCGATGGTCTGCCACGGGTGCTCCTGCACGTAGCCCTCGGTGGCGGCGACGGCGGCCTTGCCCTTGTCCACCAGGCGTTCTTCCGCGAGGTTCAGGGTTTCCCGGGCGCGCTTGAGGGAATCGTGGATCTGCAGGCGGAGGTCCTCGGCCTGCTCGCCGGCCAGGCTCGCGGTGTGCTGCAGCAGTTTCTCGGTGTCGCCGACGAGGGCCTGGAATTCGGCGATCAGGTCATCCTGGGCGCGGGAGGCGTTGTTGCGGGGCATGGCGGTTCTCCTTGAAAGGCTCAGGGGTTCTGAGTCCTGCCTGGCGCAAAGGGTTCAGGGGAAATTTGCCCGGCCGTCCGCCAACACCCGCCGTGCCTTGGTATGCGGCTTGCTTTGCCCTGGTGCGCCCGGCTGGAAAACGCCCCGTTATCGAGCGGCAAGGCGGCCTGCCAAGGTGCATGCTTGATTGTTCAAGCGACTGATAAATAAAGAAAAAGTCATGAGTCAGCTGATGCTTCACACTGCCTTTCGCCCCGTTGCGGGGCATCGCCAGGGAGCGGTCCCCGGTGGGGTGGCATCAGTCTGGTGCGCTGTGATGGTGCTGTGACCTTTCTTGGTGCCCTTTCACTGCCGGAGAGCCCTCTCTCGATGGAAAACCTCAACAGCGCCGTGCAAACCCTGATCCACGGCTCCAATACCCTGTTCATCCTGATGGGTGCGGTCATGGTCCTGGCCATGCACGCCGGCTTCGCCTTCCTCGAAGTCGGCACCGTGCGGCAGAAGAACCAGGTCAACGCCCTGTCGAAGATCCTCTCGGACTTCGCCGTCTCCACCCTGGCCTACTTCTTCATCGGCTACTGGGTGGCCTACGGGGTCAACTTCCTGCAGCCGGCCGCCGTCCTGGCGGAGGACCACGGCTACGCGCTGGTGAAGTTCTTCTTCCTGCTGACCTTCGCCGCCGCCATCCCCGCGATCATCTCCGGCGGCATCGCCGAGCGTGCCAAGTTCGGCCCGCAGCTGTGCGCCACCGCGCTGATCGTCGCCTTCGTCTACCCCTTCTTCGAAGGGCTGATCTGGAACGGCAACTTCGGCCTGCAGGACTGGCTGAAAGCCAGTTTCGGCGCCAGCTTCCATGACTTCGCCGGCTCGGTGGTGGTGCATGCCGTGGGCGGCTGGCTGGCCTTCGGCGCGGTGGTGCTGCTGGGCCGCCGCGATGGCCGCTACCGTGATGGCCGGCTGATCGCCTTCGCCCCGTCGAACATCCCGTTCCTGGCCCTCGGCTCGTGGATCCTCATCGTCGGCTGGTTCGGCTTCAACGTCATGAGCGCCCAGACCTTGCAGGGCGTCAGCGGCCTGGTGGCGGTCAACTCGCTGATGGCCATGGTGGGCGGCACGGCGGCCTCGCTGCTGGTGGGCCGCAACGACCCCGGCTTCCTGCACAACGGGCCGCTGGCCGGCCTGGTGGCGGTGTGCGCCGGCTCCGACCTGATGCACCCGGTGGGCGCCCTGGCCACCGGCGCCATCGCCGGTGGGTTGTTCGTCTGGGCCTTCACCGCCACCCAGGTGAAATGGAAGATCGACGACGTCCTCGGCGTCTGGCCACTGCACGGCCTGTGCGGCGCCTGGGGCGGCATTGCCTGCGGCCTCTTCGGCCAGCAGGCCCTGGGCGGCCTCGGCGGCGTCAGCCTCGCCAGCCAGTTCATCGGCACCGCGCTGGGCCTGGTGGTGGCGCTGGTGGGGGGCTTCGCCGTGTATGGCCTGCTGAAGAAGACCCTGGGCATCCGCCTCAGCCAGGAGCAGGAGTATTACGGCGCCGACCTGTCGATCCACCGCATCGGCGCGACCAGCCAGGATTGACCCCGGCAGCGGGCACGGAGAGGCGCACCTGTGCGCCTCTTTTCGTTTGCGGGGCGCTCCGCCCGTAGCCTGGGCTTCAGCCCAGGGGGCGGTGCAGGCCATTCCCGGACTGAAGTCCGGGCTACAGGGGCGCTCAGGTGGCGCAGGGGGATCGCACTCCACCGTTCCACTCCCGCCGCCGTATCGGGCGCCTCGGATTGATGCGGTTCGCACAGCTCACCGCATCCTAGGGCTGCTCGGTTCGTAGGATGGGCTGAGCTGTGCGAAGCCCATCGTTGCGGGCTGTGTGCTTAACCGATCCACCGAATTGCTGGTGTATCCGGACATAAAAAAGGGGCCATCCCTGGCCCCTTGCAGAAACGCGTGTGGGCTGCCGGTTACTTCTCCCAATCCTGGGGGCAGGCGGTGCAGCCTTCCATGTTCACGCCCTGGAACGAGGCGTAGTGCTGGCGGGTGCCGCTGAGGTCGGCGTTCTCCAGGTTGGCGTCGGCGAGCTTGGCCTCCTGCAGGTTGGCGTCGTTGAGGCGGGCGCCCTTGAGGTCGGCGCGGCTGAGGAAGGTCATCTCCAGGTCGGCCGCCTGCAGGTTCACGTCGTGCAGCTTGGCGCCGGAGAGGCGGGCGAATTCCAGGTAGGCACCGGTCAGGTCGGCCCCCTTGAACTGCGCGCCCTGGCCGAACAGGCCCCAGCCCTGGACGGCCATCAGGTGCGCATCGCTGAGGTCGGCCAGGCGCAGGTTGGTCTGCTGCAGGCTGGCGCGGGTGAGGTTGGCGCCCACCAGCCGGGCCTTCTCCAGGTTGGCCAGGTCGAGGTTGGCGTGGCGCAGGTTGGCACCGGCCAGGTTGGCCCCGGACAGGTCGATGCGGCGCAGGTCCAGGTTGCTCAGGTCGGCGTTGGCCAGGTTGGCCCCCGGGCAGTGGGCGCCGGGTTCCAGGCGGCAACCGTCGATCACGCGCACGGCGTCGGCATCGCTGTCGTCGGTGGCGGGCTGGGTGGGTTCGGGCTGGGCCCAGGCGAGGCCGAAGACCAGCATGAGCAGGGGAAGGAACATGGGCAGGTAGTTCATGGCAGCTCCCGGAACGAGAACCGGCGCACCCGAGGGCGCGCCGGTGAGGATGGTCAGCGGCTGGCGGTCTTGTTGTCCCAGCTGGGCAGCTTGAACACCCAGAAGGAACCGCCCTGGGCGACCGGCTTGGTCAGCTCGGCCATGTCGCCGCCCCACAGGGGTACGGCACCGCCGTAGCCGACGGTCACGCCGATGTACTGCTCGCCATCCTGTTCCCAGGTGATGGGCGGGGAGACGATCCCGCTGCCGGTCTGGAATTTCCACAGCTCCTTGCCGGTCTTCGCATCGAAGGCCTTGAGGAAGCCGTCACCGGTGCCGGTGAACACCAGGTTGCCCTTGGTGGCCAGCACGCCGGCCCACAGCGGCAGGTGCTCGTTGTGCTCCCACACCACCTTGCCGGTGGTCGGGTCCATGGCGCGCAGGCTGCCGACGTGGTCGTCGTACATGCGCTTGATGCGGAAGCCCATGCCCAGGTAGGCGGAGCCCTTCTTGTAGTTCACCTCCTCGGTCCAGTAGTCCTCCTTCCAGTTGTTGGCCGGCACGTAGAACAGGCCGGTGTCCTGGCTGTAGGCCATCGGGTTCCAGTTCTTGCCGCCGAGGAAGGGCGGGGAGACTTCCACCGGCTTGCCGTGCTTCTGGCCCGGCTCAGGCAGCGGCGGACGCTGGCCTTCGTTCTCCACCGGGCGGCCGGTCTTCAGGTCGATGTGGCTGGCCCAGGTGATGTTGTCGACGAAGGGGAAGGCGTTCTGCAGCTTGCCGTTGGTGCGGTCCACCACATAGAAGAAGCCGTTGCGGTCGGCGTGGGCGGTGGCCTTCACGGTCTTGCCGTCCTTGCCCTTGTAGTCGAACAGCACCAGCTCGTTGTTGCCGGAGAAGTCCCAGGCGTCGTTCGGGGTGTGCTGGTAGAACCACTTCACCTCGCCGGTGCTCGGGTCCACGCCCACCTGGCCGGAGGTGTAGAGGCTGTCGTAGTCATGGGGGTTGCCGCCCTTGGCGGTGCGTGCCCAGGTGTTCCAGGGGCCGGGGTTGCCGGCGCCGACGATGATGGTGTTGGTCTCGGCGTCGAAGCTGGCGCTCTGCCAGGGGGCGCCGCCGCCGTGGCTCCAGGCTTCCACCTTGCCGGTGGGGGAGTCCTTGTCGTCCGGCCAGGAGGGGGCCTTCACATCGCCGGTGGGGGTGCTGTCCTTGCCGTTCAGACGGCCCATGTGGCCCTCGACGAAGGGGCGCATCCAGACTTCCTCGCCGGTGTCCGGGTCGCGGGCGAACAGCTGGCCGACCACGCCGAATTCGTCACCGGAGCTGCCGTGGATCAGCAGCACCTTGCCGGTCTTCTGGTCCTTGATGAGGGTCGGCGCGCCGGTCATGGTGTAGCCCGCCGTGTGGTCGCCGAACTTCTTGTTCCACACCACCTTGCCGGTGTCCTTGTTCAGCGCCACCAGGCGGCCGTCCAGGGTGCCGAAGAAGATCTTGTCGCCGAAGATGGCGGCGCCCCGGTTGACCACGTCGCAGCACGGGCGGATGTCGGCCGGCAGGCGGTGGTTGTAGACCCACAGGCGCTTGCCGGTCTTGGCGTCCAGCGCGAACACGCGGGAATAGGAAGCGGTGACGTAGATCACCCCGTCACTGACGATGGCCTGGGACTCCTGGCCGCGCTGCTTCTCGTCACCGAAGGAGAAGGACCAGGCCGGCACCAGCTTGAACACGTTCTTGTCGTTCACCTGGGCCAGGGGGCTCCAGCGCTGGGCATTGGTGCCCATGCCGTACTGCAGCACGTCCTTGACCGAGACATGGTCGTTGGCGATGTCTTCCCAGGTGACGTTCTTGGCGAAGGCAGCGCTGGTGGCAGCCAGGCCGCCGGCGAGGAGCAGACCCTTGACGGCGAGGGCCAGCGGGGAGTGGGGGAGCGATCTTGTTGTCATCTTTGTGGTTCCCGTGGTCGTTGAGGACCAGTGCGCCACCTGGCGTCCTGGCGTATCGCATAGTGGAAGCGACCCCCTTGCCGGGATACGGAAAAACTCCCGCGATGGCCGGGAAAAATTCCCAGTCCGGACATGACTTGGACTTGCTGCCAAAGCCTCCCCCGGCACCTCCCCGGGGCCTGCTACCAAGGGAGTAGGGCGCGCCCACCAAAGCAGCATTCGGGGCCCCTGGGGGCCTCCTTACCATCCTCGGCACCACGCTCCAGGCGAGCGTTGCCTTGCCCAGCATCTCGATGAGGATGGAAGTCATGCACAACAACAAGAACACCCTGCGCGGTCTGCTGCTGCTCGCCGGCATGGGCCTTTCCGGCCTGGCCCTGGCCCACGGCGACGTGGTGCCCCAGGCGGTGAACACCGAAGGCCTCGAGCCCCTGGGCAAGGAATGGCGCGAAACCAACCCCTACCGCGCCCCCTACGAGAAGAACGCCCTGGCGGTGGAGATCGGCGCCTCGGCCTACAACCAGAACTGCGCCCGCTGCCACGGCCTGGAAGCCAAGTCCGGCGGCATCGCCCCCGACCTGCGCTACCTGGAGACCGATGCCAGCGGTGACGAGTGGTTCAAGGAGCGGGTGATCAACGGCGCCGTTCGCGATGGGGCCGTGTACATGCCGAAGATGGCCGACTTCCTCAGCCAGGAAGCGCTCTGGGCCATCCGCTCCTACCTGGAAAGCGTCCACGTGGACGAGTGAGCCATGCGCCGCTGGCTGCCACTGGCCCTGGGGGTGTGCCTGAACGTCCAGGCCGCTCCCGATCCGGGCCCGGACCCGGTGCCCTCGGTGATGTGGGCCTACCACCACCAGCGCATCCTCGAAGGCGCCCCCTTCGTCTTCGACTCGCGCGTGGTGCTGCAGGCCCCGCCCTTCGCCGAGGACGCCCGGCAGGTGCCGATCCAGGTCGACGCCCGGGGGCTGCCCGGCCCGGTACGGCGGCTGGTGGCCTGGGCCGAGCTCAATCCCATCCCGCGGATCTTCGATTTTCGCCCCGGCGAGCGGGTGCTGCCGGTGGTGGCCGTGCGCATCCGTGTCGAGCAAGCTACCGCCGTGCGGGTTGCCGCGCTCACCGATGACGGTGTCTGGCATGTCGGCTCCGCCTGGGTCGACGCCGCCGGCGGTGGCTGCACCGCGCCCAGCGTGGTGCGCGCCCAACCGGGCTGGGAGCAGCGCCTCGGGCACATCCAGGGCGCCCGCTTCGCCCACGACGGCACAAGCCGCCTGCGCCTGCGCATCGACCACCCCATGGACAACGGCCTGGTCGGCGGCGTGCCCGAGTTCTTCCTCAACCAGGCCGAACTGCGCAGCCCCACGGGCGAGGTCCTCGCCAGCCTGGAACTGTTCCCCGCCGTCGCCGAGAACCCCACCCTCAGCCTGGAGACCCGCACCCCGGAGCCGACCCACCTGTGGCTGAGGGACAACAACGGCAACGAGTTCGAGGCCGACTTCTGAACCGTGCGCTCAAGGAGATAGACGTGCGCCATCACGAGCCCCATCCCCGCGAACCACGGCCCGTGGCCACCCGCCCGGCGATGGGCCTGCTGGTGCTGGTGTTCCTGATCCTGCTGCCGCTGCTGTCCCGTGCCGAGCCGGAATACCCCCTGGAACCCCGGCGCATCGCCGACGACACCTGGCTGCTGGAAGGCAGCACCGAGAACTTCAGCAGCGCCAACGGCGGCAACGTGGTCAATAGCGCCTTCATCGTCACCGATGCCGGCGTGGTGGTGATCGACACCGGCCCCTCGCGGCGCTACGGCGAAAGCCTGCGCCGCGCCATCGCCCGGGTTACCGAGCGCCCGGTGGTGCTGGTGTTCAACACCCACCACCATCCTGACCACGTGCTGGGCAACCAGGCCTTCGCCGATGTGCCCATCGCCGCACTGCCCGGCACCACCGAACTGCTGCGCCAGCAGGGCGACGCCATGGCCGAGAACATGTACCGCCTGGTGGGCGACTGGATGCGCGGCACCGAAGTGCGCCTGCCGGACCAGGTCGTGCAGGTGGGCACCCGCACCGTTGGCGGCCACCCGCTGCGCCTGCTGGCCCTGCGCGGCCACACCGGGGCCGACCTGGCCATCCTCGACGAGCGCACCGGCGTGCTGTTCGCCGGCGACCTGGTGTTCTACCAGCGTGCCCTCACCACCCCCAACAGCCCGGGGCTGGAGGTCTGGCTCGACGACCTGCGCCAGCTCCAGGCGCTGCCCTGGAAGCACCTGGTGCCCGGCCACGGGCCGGTCACCGAGGACGCCGCCGCCTTCGATCAGATGCGCGACTACCTGGGCTGGCTCGACGGCCTGCTGCGCGAGGGTGCCGCCCAGGGCGCGGACATGAACGAGCTGATCCGCGCGCCGATTCCCGAGCGCTTCGCCGCCGTCAGCCTCAGTCGCTTCGAACTGGTGCGCAGCGTCAGCCACCTCTACCCCCGCTACGAACAGGCCGTGCTGCAAGGCGCTACTACCAAATGAGGAGGCCACCGCACCCATGGGCGCATACCGATGGGGGCAGCGTGGCCACTAGCATCCACTCACCCCCTGGCCCGTATCGGCGCCAGGCCCCGTCAGGAGAGCCCATCGCATGCGTTACGCACAACCCGGCACCCCCGGCGCCGTCGTTTCCTTCAAGGACCGCTACGGCAACTACATCGGCGGCGAATTCGTGCCCCCGGTCAAAGGCCAGTACTTCACCAACACCTCCCCGGTGAACGGCCAGCCCATCGCCGAATTCCCCCGCTCCACCGCCGAAGACATCGACAAGGCCCTCGACGCCGCCCACGCCGCCGCCGATGCCTGGGGCCGCACCTCCGTGCAGGACCGCTCCAACGTCCTGCTGAAGATCGCCGACCGCATCGAACAGAACCTCGAAGTCCTCGCCGTCACCGAAACCTGGGACAACGGCAAGGCCGTGCGCGAAACCCTCAACGCCGACATCCCGCTCGCCGCCGACCACTTCCGCTACTTCGCCGGCTGCATCCGCGCCCAGGAAGGCGGCGCCGCCGAAATCAACGACGGCACCGTCGCCTACCACATCCACGAACCCCTCGGCGTGGTCGGCCAGATCATCCCCTGGAACT